>DASXTV010000025.1:0-23541 GCA_036505175.1 Gemmatimonadales bacterium | reverse complement strand
CCGCGATCTCCCAAGCGCTCACCGCGCTCACCACCACAAGTTCGGCCCGCTGCACGGTGCGAACCGCAGCGGGCCGAAGCTTAACGAGGTGCCACCGGACGAGCGCGTTGGTGTCGAGCAGCAGCCTCACCCGGATTCCCCGGTGAACAACCGCAACACCTCAGGAGGTAGCGGCGCGTCGAAGTCGTCAGCGATCCAGCCCCTGCCCTTCCCCAGTCCAGGCTTGCGCAGGTGACGCGTGTCCTTCGGAGCGAGCGGCACCAGCCGAGCCTTGGGCTTCCCGGACTTGGCGATAACGATCTCCCGCCCCTGCGCGGCCTGCTCGACCAGTTCGGAGAGATGGGTCTTCGCCTCGTACAGGCTCACGGCTTCGCGCACCCGGCGGGTCTTCTTCTTGTGGGTCATGCCGCTAATCTACCAACTTGACCAAATTGGTCAAGTTCAATAACGCGGCAGCGTTGGGTCCACCTCCGCCTGCCAGCGCAGGATCCCGCCCGTGAGATTCGTCACGCGCGGGAATCCTGCGTCGGCGAGATGCGTCGCGGCTGCCCGGCTGCGACTCCCGCCCTTACAGTAGACGACAACCTCGCGGTCGCGATCGAGCGTGTCGACGACGTCGGGTAGCGTCGCCAACGGCACGAGTCGCGCGCCAGGAATGCGGGCGATGTCCCACTCGAATTGCTCCCGCACGTCGATCAGCTGCAGCTCCTCCCCGCGCGACAGCCGGCTCTGGAGCTCGCGCGGCGCGATCTCCACGAACCCACCGACCGCTCTCGGCTCCGCCTCCGCCGCCCGCACGCCGCAGAACTGCTCGTAATCGATGAGCGCCTGGATCTCGTGCGTGCCGCACGCGGGACACGTCGGGTCTTTTCGAATGTTGACGGTGCGGAACTGCATCCCCAGCGTGTCGATGAGCAGCAGGCGCCCAGCGAGTGGCTCGCCCACGCCGACGATCAGCTTGATCGCCTCCGTCGCCTGAATCGTCCCCACCAACCCGGGCAGCACACCCAGCACGCCGCCTTCGGCGCAGCTTGGCACCAGTCCCGGTGGCGGCGGTTCCGGGAAGAGGCAGCGATAGCACGGTCCATCGGGCAACGCAAAAACTGACGCCTGTCCTTCGAATCGGAAGATGCTGCCGTACACATTGGGTTTGCCCTGCAAGACGCAGGCGTCATTGACGAGATAGCGCGTCGCGAAGTTGTCGGTGCCATCCACAACGATGTCATACCCACTGAAGATGTCGAGCGCGTTCTTGGAGGTGAGCGCCGTCTCGTACGTCTCCAGCCGGACATGCGGGTTCACGTCGGCGATTCGCTCGCGCGCCGACACCAGCTTCGGCCGGCCGACGTCCTTGGTGCCGTGCAGGATTTGCCGCTGCAGGTTCGTGACGTCGACGTTGTCGAAGTCCACCAGCCCGAGTGTGCCGACGCCGGCCGCGGCGAGATAGAGCGCCGCCGGCGATCCGAGCCCGCCCGCGCCGATGAGCAGCACCCGAGCGGCCTTCAACTTTTCCTGACCAGGAACGCCGACGTCGGGCAGGATCAGGTGCCGGCTGTAGCGCACCAGCTCGGCCTGGGCGAGAGTCGTCATCGCTCAACCTCCTGCGATCGCCGGGACGACGATGATCTCATCGCCATCGCGCACGCTCGCCGCAAATCCGCCCTGGAGTCGGGAGTCGTCGTCGTTCACATAAAACGTCACGAAGGGATAGGGCTTGCCGGCAGCGTCGCGCAGCCGCGGTGCCAGTCCGGGAAACCGCGCCGCGACGTCGGCGACGACATCGCCCAACGTCGATCCCTGCGCTTCGAGGGAACGCTGGCCGTCGGCGAGTTTTGCGAGGACAGTTGGCAATTGGAATGTGACACTCATAGCATCTCCTTCATCACTGATGAGTCGTGAGAGGTGCGTGGTGCGGGGTGCGTGGTACGGCGATCACCGATGCGCCGGCCACATCACTCGTGCACTTGATCAGCTCGGCCTCGATGCCGTCGTCGCGCCAGGCTGCGAGCATTGCAGCACCGACTGCAGCGGACCGTTCGCGCGGCGCGATCGCGAGGATCGCCGAACCGGCGCCCGACAACGTCGCCCCAAACGCGCCGGCCTTCTGCGCCGCGGCGACGACTGCATCGTAACCAGGAATGCGCCCGCGCCGGAATGGCACGTGCAGCACATCGTCGAGCGCGGCGCCGAGTAACGCGCCATCGCCCGTTGCGAGGCCCTGCACCAGGGCGGCTGCTCGGCTCGCTGCGAGTACCGCGTCGGCGTGTGGTAACGTCTTCGGGAGCAGTGCTCGGGCGGCTTTCGTATCGGACGGAAATGGCGGGACCGCGATCAGCAGCTCGAGGCTGGTGGCAACCTGAAGCGAGGTCGACACCAGTCCCCCTGCGGTCCCCGCCCCCCGGACCGTCAGGACGGCCCCACCATAAACTGCCGGCGCCACGTTGTCGGGATGACCTTCGATCGCGGTGGCGATGTCCACGATCTGTTGGCGAGTCAGGTGCAGCTCGAGCGCGGCATCGGCCAGCGATACTCCGGCAACGATCGCCGCGGCGGACGAGCCGAGTCCGCAGCCGACCGGGATGTCCGAAGTCGCATCGATCGCCGCTCCCGGTGCCGCAACGCGGGCAGCAGCGCACGCCGCGAAGAAACCGCGCACCAGCAGGTCCTGATCGGCGGGAACGGAGACAGCCGTCAGCCGTCCGCGGCGCCGGACGGTGGTGCCAGTCTCCCCGGCAAGCGTCACGGACGCGACCAGCCAGCGGTCGATTGCGACGCCAATGCAGTCGAAGCCGGAGCCCAGGTTGCTCGAGCTCGCGGGCACGCGCACGCGTGCCGTCATGATGCGTCCTTCACGAGCGCGCGCACCTCGGCCACGCGCGGCGCAATAAGCGGCGCGGCGGCCAACACCGGGGCGACGGCGTCCACCGTCTTCAAGCCGTTCCCCGTGATGCACAACACGACCTCGTCATCCGCGGAGAACCGGCCTTCGCCCGCCAGCGCGAGAGCGGCAGCGACCGTGACGCCGCCGGCCGTCTCGGTGAAGATCCCGACCGCTTCGGCCAGCAGTCGGATTCCCGCGACCAGCTCGGCATCCGAGACCGCGGCAGCCCAGCCGCCCGACTCGAGAATCGCGCGCTTGGCGAACAGCCCGTCGGCCGGATTCCCGATCGCTATCGACCGGGCGATCGTCTGCGGGACCACCGGCGTCACCGCGTCGGCGTTGTCACGCACGAGCTGCACGATCGGCGCGCACCCCGCCGCTTGCGCGCCGAAAATGCGGGGCGCGCCGCCACTGACCAGCCCGGCGGCGCTGAACTCCCGGAACCCTTTCCGCAGCTTGGTCACAAGCGACCCGCCCGCCATCGGAGCGATGACCGCGGTCGGCAGCCGCCACCCCAGCTGCTCGCCGATTTCGAACGCCATCGTCTTCGATCCTTCGCCGTAGTAGCCGCGCAGGTTGACGTTCACGATGCCCCAGCCGAAAAGATCTGCCACCTGCGCGCACAGACGATTTACGTCGTCGTAGTGACCGCGCACGCGCACCAGCCGCGCGCCGTACACGGCGGTCCCGACGACCTTGGCGGTCTCGAGGTCTTCGGGAATGAAGATCCACGCTTTGAGACCGGCGCGCGCCGCCTGCGCCGCGACGGCATTCGCCAGATTGCCGGTGGAGGCGCAGCCAATCGTGTCGAGTCCGAACGCGGTGGCCGCATTGATGGCTGTCGCGACGACGCGATCCTTGAAGGACAACGACGGATGTGAGACCGCGTCGTTCTTGACCCAGACGTGCGCTACGCCGATCAGCGCGGCGAGCCGCGGCGCCTCGACGAGCGGCGTGCCGCCCGTGTCGAGCGACAACACGGGCTCACCGTCGAACGGCAGCCATTCGCGGTAGCGCCACAGCGACCAGGGGCGCGCTGCGATCGCGTCACGCGTCGGCAGCGCGCGCGCGGCATCGAGTACGGGGTCGAGCGGGCCGAGACACTGTTCGCACACCGCGATGGGAGCGGGGTCGTGCAACGTGCCGCAGGCGCGGCATACCTGCGGCCGCGGCCGCAAAGCCACCGGTGACGCAACGCTGGTCGTCATGGCCGGGCCTCTACGATCGGTACCGATCGTGGCGCCGCTCGGACTTTGCGGGCCTGACGGGCCGCGCGAATCAGCGCCTCATCGGCAGGATCGATCTGATAGCAATGCTCGGGACCGGGGAACACACCGGCCCGCACGTCGCGCGCGTAGTCGCTAAAGGCTTTCTCGACGGCTGTACCGACTTCGGCATATCGCTTGACGAAACGGGGCGCTATCTCGCCGACGAAATTGCCCAGCAGGTCGTGCGAGATGACGAGCTGCCCGTCCACGTGGGGCCCGGCACCGATGCCGTAGACGAGCACACCGACGCGCTCACGCACAAATGCCGCGGTCTCGGCTGGTACGGCCTCGAGCAGAATCGCAAACACGCCCGCCCGCTCCAATGCCTCGGCATCGCGCAGCAGCCGCTCCGCAGCTTCCAGCGATTTTCCCTGGACGCGATAGCCCCCGAGTTGGCCGAGATTTTGTGGGGTTAGGCCGAGGTGCCCCATGACGGCGATGCCGGCATCGACCATCGCGCGCACGCGTTGCGCGACGCGCGCGCCTCCTTCGCATTTCACCGCGTCACAGCCCGCGGCCACGAATGCCCCGCCACTCCGGATCGCGGTTTCGTCGGACGGCTGGTACGACATGAACGGCAGATCTCCGATCACAAACGCCCGCTGCGCCGCGCGCGTCACCGCCCGGATGAACACCAGCATTTCGTCGAGTCCGATCTGCAGCGTGCTCGGGAGTCCAAGCATCGTCATCGCCGCCGAATCACCGACCAGAATCATGTCGACGCCCGCGCGGTCGGCGAACGTGGCCGTGGGGTAATCGTACGCCGTGACGAAGACGGCCTTCTCATTGCGCGCCTTCAACCCCGCCAGGGTGGCAACGGTCACTTTACGGACGGACATGGATGCCTCCATCGGTCGGAGCAGCGACCGCGAGGTCGCTGACGCATTCGCGCATCCGCTCGAGCGCGAGATCGAGATCGGCGGCGGACGTGGCGAACGACAGGCGCAGGTGCCCTGCCCCGCCCGGGCCGAAGGCGGTGCCGGGGAGCACCGCGACGCCGTGCAGCTCGAGCAGGCGGGCGGCGAGCTGCTCGGTCGAGAGCCCCGCCCGCTCCTCGACTTTCCGGACGTCGGGAAAGGCGTAAAAGGCCCCGGCCGGTTGCGCGCAGCGGACGCCGGGCAGGCCGTTCAGCCCATCCACCAGCCAGTCACGGCGGCGCGCGAAGCGTCCCACCGCCGCCGCCACGCTGTCCTGCGGCCCCGTGAGGGCGACGAGCCCGGCGAGCTGGACGAACGGCGGCGTGCAGGAGGTGCCATTGACGACGAGGGTGGTCACGCGCTCGACGAGCGCCGCCGGCACCACGCCGAAGCCGAGCCGCCAGCCGGTCATGGCGTAGGTCTTTGAGAAACTGTCCACGATGACGGTGCGCTCGAGCATTCCCGGCAACGCCGCGATGCTATCGGCGCGCCCGTCGTACCGGATGCGCCCGTATACCTCGTCCGAGATCACCACGAGGTCGTGACGCTGCGCGAGCGTGGCAATGGCGCTCAGCGCGTCGGGACTTGCGACGACGCCGGTCGGGTTCGCCGGCAGGTTCACCACCAGCGCTCGCGTGCGCGGCGTGATGAGGGCAGCGAGGCGCGCGACGTCGAACCCCGTCCCCCCGCTCGCGACAGCGTAGCTGACGGGGACTGCCCCGGCGAAGCGCACGACCGACGGGTAGATCGGGAAGCCCGGATCGGGGACGAGCACCTCGTCGCCCGGCTCGAGCACGGCAAGGAGGGCGTAAAACACCATCGGCTTCGCGCCGGGGACGACGACCACGTTCTCGGTCGCAACACCCTGCACACCACGCCACGCGAGCGAGGCGGCGATCGCATCACGCAGGGCGAGCAGGCCCGCCGGATCTACGTAACGCGTGTGGCCGTCGTGCAGAGCCCGGATCCCCGCCTCGACTACGTGCGGCGGCGTCGCTCCGTCGGGCTCGCCGATTTCGAGGTGCACCACGTGGCGGCCGGCGGCCTCGAGGCGGCGCGACGCAACCAACACCTCGAACGCGCCTTCGCCGGAGAGGGCGGTGACTCGTTTGGCAGGCCCGACGGGCATGTGGCACACTCCAAGTGAAACGAACGGCCGCTCAGCTGAGCGGCCGCGGGAAGCGACTTCCCTAAAACACTCATCGCCCGGACTAATAAAGCCGCGGGCGAGTCGCTTTTTAGCACCTTGTTTAACGTGGCGGCAATACGCGGCAAATCACCACGAGTCGACAGTTGTGAGGGTAGTCTACCTCTCCGGTTCCTACGGCGTCAAGGGCTGAATTCGGTGTCGATCTGCGCCCGCTGCAGCGTACCCGAGTAGTCGACGTAGATCGTCTTCGTTTCGGAGTAAAAATCGTAAACCTCCCATCCCCCCTCGCGGTGACCATTGCCAGTCTGTTTCACGCCGCCGAACGGGAGATGGGCCTCCGCCCCGATCGTCGGCGCGTTGACGTACGTGATGCCGGTGTCGAGGTCCGTCATGGCTTTGAACGCGCCGTTGATGTCGCGCGTGTACAGCGAGCTCGACAGGCCGTACTTCACGTCGTTGTTGGTGCGGATCGCGTCGGTCAGGTCCTTCGCTTTCATGACGGCGAGGACGGGTCCGAAGATCTCTTCCTGCTCGACCCGCATCCCCGGCTTCACGCCGGTGAGCACCGTCGGCTCGTAGAACCAGCCGCACTCGAGCCGCTTGTCGCCCCGCGGAATCCGCCCGCCCAGCGCGACGCTGGCGCCTTCTTGTTTCGCGATATCGACGTACTCGGCGACCTTCTGCCGCGCCTCTTCGTGAATCAGCGGGCCGACTTCAGACTTGGCGTCGAGCCCAGGACCAAGCCGCAGCTTGGCGGCACGATCGGTCAGCATCTGTACGAACCGGTCGTGGATCTTCTCGTGCAGGATGAGCCGGCTCGTTGCGGTGCAGCGCTGCCCCGTCGTGCCGAACGCGCCCCACAGCACCCCGTCGAGCGCGAGATCCAGATCGGCATCGTCCATCACGATCATGGCGTTCTTCCCGCCCATTTCGAGCGACAGCCGCTTGTGCATCTTGCCGCAGGTCGCGCCGATCGCCGAACCGGTCTCGGTGGACCCAGTGAACGAGATCACCGGAACCTCGGGATGCTCGACCAGCGCCCGACCGACAACCGAGCCTTGCCCGTGCAGCAGCTGCACGACCTCGGGCGGCAATCCCGCCTCGAGCAGCACCTCCACCAGCAGATGCGCCGTGTGCGGCACATCCTCGGCGGGCTTGAAAATCACCGCGTTGCCGCACAGCAGCGCCGGAAACATTTTCCAGGTGGGAATCGCGAGGGGAAAGTTGAAGGGCGTGATGAGCCCGGCGATTCCAATTGGCCGCCGGTAGCTCATCGCCCATTTGTTGCGCAGCTCCGACGGCACTACACGCCCAAACAGCCGCCGCCCTTCCGTCGCAGCATAAAACGCGGTGTCGATCCCTTCCTGCACGTCGCCACCCGTCTCGGCGAGCACCTTGCCCATCTCGCGCGTCATCGCGCGGGCGATGTCGTCCTTGCGCTCCACCAGGAGCTGCCCGACCCGCTGCAGCACTTGCCCGCGCATCGGCGCCGGCGTCTTGGACCACTCCGCAAAGCCGCGCTTGGCCGCCGCGATCGCGCGCTTCAGGTCGTCCGGCCCGGAACGCGGAAACCGGCCGATGACATCGTTCCAGTCGGCCGGATTGCGATTCTCGAAGTACTCGCGCGTCGAGGGAACGACCCAATCACCGGCGATGAAGTTCTTGAACTCAGGGGGAGGAGCCATGGCTTTCACGGTTCGGGACAGAAGAATGGAACAGGAGTCCTACCGTACAGGCGCGGCAAGAGTTGGCGGCCGGCCAAGGCGAGACCCCAGATCATGAGGATGATCGACAGCGTGTGCGCAATGCCCAGCCGCCGTCTCCACGAGGTCAGCGCGCTCCACACGCCGGCGACGGTCACCGTCGCCGCGCCAATAAGATAGAAGACCAGCTTGAGCCCGCAGGCATGCGTGTAGGGCCACACGAGCATCCCGATGCCCAGGCCGACGCCGAGCCCGACGCGAAGCCAGGTGGTGAGCCACGCGCGTCCTCGGGCCGGGCCGCTGGGCTGGAAACCTCCGGAGGCTGCGGCGCCGCCGACCGAGGCACGAGGCGAGACCGGCACCGTCGGCACGCCGCGGCCGAGTGTCGGATCGGCCTCAGGCAACTTCGCGAGCAGCTTGTCCACCTCGCGCATCTCGCGATCCCAGTCGCGTTCTTTGGGGTCCTTCGCTTTCACTAGGCCCCTCCTTCTCCACTGCGGGCCAATCCGTAGCGCTCGATCTTTTTGTAGAGATTGCTGCGCGGCATCTGCAATGTGCGCGCAGTCTCCGACACGTTCCAGTCGTGCTCCTGGAGCTTACCAAGCAGAAACGCGCGCTCCGCTGACTGCTTGAATTCCTCAAACGTGGCGGCGCGCAGCCAGGTTGCATCACCGCCGACGCCGGTGGCCGAACCCCGCCCCCGTCCCCCCTCCCCCCTCCCCACGAGTCTCTCGACGTCGATCTGGGTAACGGACGCGCCAGACGCGAGGATTAGCAGCCGCTCCACCGCGTTCTTCAGTTCCCTGATATTGCCCGGCCAATCGTGCGCTGTGAGCCGCTCGACCGCTGCGGCCTCGAATTCCTTGGAGGGCAGGCCGCCGGCCTTCGTCAGCTCGGCGACGAAATACGTCACGAGCTGAGCCACGTCGCCCCGGCGTTCGCGCAGCGCCGGCACGTGGATCGGAACGACGTTGAGCCGGTGCAACAGGTCCTCGCGGAACCGTCCCTGCTCGATTTCGGCGCCCAGGTTCTTGTTCGTGGCCGCGATCACTCGCACATCCACGGGGAGGGCCTTCCCAGATCCCACGCGGGAAATGACGCTTTCCTGCAGCGCGCGCAGCACCTTCGCCTGCGCCGAGAGGCTCATATCGCCGATTTCATCGAGAAACAGCGTGCCGCCGTCGGCGAGCTCGAACTTGCCGGCGCGATCGGCGAACGCGCCCGTAAAGCTGCCCTTCATGTGGCCAAACAGCTCGCTCTCGATCAGCTCCGTCGGGATGGCCGCACAATTGACCTCGATGAACGGACCGGACGCCCGCGGGCTCAGCGCGTGAATCGCGTGGGCCACGAGCTCCTTGCCGGTGCCGTTATCGCCCGTGATCAGGACGCGCGCCGGCGTCGGCGCGACCTTCTCGATCAGACCGATCACGTGACGGATCGCCTTGCTCGAGCCGACGATCTCGTACTGCGCGCGGACTTCCTGCTTGAGCCGCACGTTCTCGTTGACGAGCACGACGTGCTGCAGCGCGTTGCGGAGGGTCAGCAGGATGCGATCAGTGTCGAGCGGCTTCTCGAGGAAATCGTAGGCGCCCAGCTGCGTCGCTTCGACGGCCGTCTGGATGGTGCCGTGGCCGGAAATCATCACGACCTGCGCCTGTGGATCGAGCTCCCGGACGCGCTTCAGCGTTTCCAGGCCGTCCATCCCTTCCATCTTCACGTCGAGGAACACGAGGTGCGGCTTGAAATCGGGATAGACGCGGATGGCCTCGTGACCTGACGCGCAGGCCTGCACCTCGATCTCTTCGTATTCGAGGACCTGCTTCAGCGCCTCACGAATCCCCTTCTCGTCATCTACGATCATCACGCGGCGGGGACTCATCGGGGCGCGTTCCGCCGCTTGTACAGGACGACACCCGTCGTATGCACTTTCACATCGGTGACCGCAGGATCGACTTTGACAGGCACCGCACCGCTCGTCGACGCGCCGGCCATTTGCTTGGCGATGGCGTGCACGACGGGACTCGGGATCTCGATGCCGCGCAGGCTGATCTCGCTGATGTCATAGAAGGCGATCCCCCGCCGCTCGATCGACACCGTGCCGGCCATGCGCAACGGCTCGTGCTCCCCGAACATGCCGGCAAAGGGTCCCAGCGTTCCCGGCGGTAACGCCCGCGTGTCGAGGCGCGCATGCAGGATCAGCTTTCCCTCCTGCAGCTCGACGCGCAACGAGTCGTACATCTTGCGGACATTCCAGTCGATTCCACCGCCGATCAGCGAGGCCATCTCGTTGGGGGTGAGCACCACGGAGTCGGGGCCGGCGGACGTACGCAGATTCCCGACCTTGACTTTACCAGATGCGACGGCCGACGGTGTCGGGGCTCCGACGGCCGTGTCGGCGGTCGACGGCAACGCCGTCGGGCGCCCGAACCAGCGCGCGAGCGTGTGGATGATCGGCTCGCGAAACCACCACGCCAGTGCCAGCGCGCCGATCACGGCGACGGCGCAGCCGAGCTTGAAGACGCCCTTAAGACAGCCGTTCATGGTATTTGACCTGATACACCGGGCCATCCTTTTGGAGTGTGCTTTGCATCAGGTCCACCTCGGAGACGGTAACCGTCGCGTCGAACGCGGTGCCCCCGAGGATCTCTGCGAGTCCCGTGAAATCGCGCGGCCGCGCATCGCGCGCGGCACGCCCCAGCGTCACGTGCGGCCGAAACGCGCGCGCTTCGGTCGGAAAGCCGAGTGGGGCGAACGCCTGCTCGACGCCGTGCTGTAACAGCTCGAGCCCCGGATCGGGCGTCACGCCGGCCCACAGCACGTGCGGCCGACGGTAGTCCGGGAAGACGCCGAATCCGGTGATCTGCAACGTGAGCGGGCGCGGTTCTGGGCCCGTGCTTGCGGCGCGCTGGAGAGCCTCGCGCAGCTCCGGCTCCCGAGTTTCCTCCACATCACCCAGAAATTTGAGACTCAGGTGGATGTTCTCGGGACGCACCCACTTCACCGGCAGCTGCGCGCGGCGCTCGCGCAACGGCGCGAGGGCATCCCAGAGCTCCTGGCGCACGCCGGCGGGAAAATTCAGGGCGACGAACGCTCTAACAGGCCCCCCCGGCGGTAGCCGCGCGGATCGATCTCGACCTGCGCGAATCCCAAAGACGCGAGATGTGCGCTGATTTCTCTGCGACGCGATTCCAACCAGGGAATCCAGGTCGGTTCGACTTCGATACGCGCGGAATCACCGTGATGCCGAACGCGCAGATCTCCACTGATGCCCAATCGCCGGAGATACGCTTCGCCTTCCTCTACCTGTTTCAAGCGCGTCGGCGTGATCGAGAGTCCGTATTGCACGCGGCTCGAGAGACAGGGCGCCGCGGGGGCGTCCCAGGTGGGCAGCCCGAGCTCGCGCGACGCGGCACGAATCTCAGCTTTGGCGAGTCCAACCTCCGCGAGCGGTGAGCGCACCCCCGCTCGAGCGCCGGCCGCCTTGCCGGGCCGATGCTCGTGGAGATCGTCGGCGTTGGTGCCGTCGCACACGACCGCCAGCCCACGCTCGCGCGCGAGCGGCACGAGCCGATTCCATAACTCCGTCTTGCAGTAGAAGCAGCGGTTGGTCGGGTTGGCGAGATAGTTCTCGTCTTCCAACTCATGCGTGTCGATCTCGACCAACGGGATGTCGAAGCGCGCGGCGACGTCGATGGCGGCCCGCCACTGCGCCTCTGGGTAGGAGGCGCTGCGACCGATCGCGGCGAGCATCCGCTCTGTGCCCAGCTCCTGGCGCAGCACGACGGCGAGAAGGGCGGAATCCACGCCGCCTGAATATCCAAGCAGGACCGAGGGATAGGATCGAACCAGGGCGCGGAGAGCCTGCATCGCCCGTAATAGTACTCCTGCCAATGTCCTAATCAAAGGACAGTTTGAACGTCGAAAACGGATATTCCGTAGGGAGGAAACTTGTTAAAGTTACGAAGCGTTCAAAAAAAAACCCAAGAGCCTCCCAAATGACCGCAAAAACTGAGCTCGACACCACCGACCGACGCATCATTCGCATCCTCGCCCAGGATGGCCGCGCCAGCTACCAGGCGATCGCCGATGAAGTCGGCCTGTCGCGGCCGGCGATCATGGAGCGCGTCAAACGACTCGAAGAGTCAGGACATATCCGCGGCTACCGCGTCCATCTCGACCGCGCGAAGGTCGGTCTCCCCGTGACGGCGTTCGTCGCTGTACGGTATGGCTCGAGTGATTACGTCGGCGACGAGCCGCGGATGCGCGAGATGGAAAAACATCCCGGCGTGCTCGAATGCCATCACATCGCCGGCGATGACTGCTACATCCTCAAAGTCGTCGCGCCCGATCTCGAAGGCGTGCAGGAAATCCTGCGCGATCTGCGCGGACCGAACCCGCAGATGAACACGCGCACGACGATCGTGCTGTCCACGCTGTTCGAAAAGCCGGGCTTTATTCCAACGGAGCCTGACTAATGGCGGCGCTCAAAGGCAAAGCGCTCATCGCTTACCTGGTCGTCTGCGTCTTCTGGGGCTCCACCTATCTCGCGATCAAGGTCGGCGTCGGGGAGCTGCCGCCGTTTCTGTTCGCCGGCCTGCGGTTCGGGATCGCCGGGCTGATTCTGCTCGGGCTGGCGCGCGCGCTGGGTGATCCCCTCCCGCGTCGCGGCGACTGGCGTACTCTCGCGATTGTGGGCGTGCTGCTGCTCGCGGGCGGTAATGCGTTCGTCGTCTGGTCCGAGCAATACATCGGCTCGGGAATCGCGAGCATCTTTGTCGTCACCGTCGCGATGTGGACCGCGTTGTTCGACGCGATCATTCCCGGCGGCTCCTCCGATCTGAATTGGCGCATCATCGCCGGCCTGCTGCTCGGTTTCCTCGGCACGCTCCTGCTGGTGGGTGCAACGCCCGCCGAGATTCTCGCCGCCGACAAACGCGGCCCGATCGCGTTGACCGTCGCGAGCGCATCGTGGTCGCTCGGCAGCGTGTACGCCAAGCGACACCCGACGCAGGCGAGCCCGTACATGGGAGCCGCAGTCCAGATGATCGTGGGTGGTGGCACCGTAGCCGTGGTTGGGACGTTGCTCGGAGAGTGGCCGGCCTGGCATCTCAGCGCTCGTGGCATCGGCGCGATCGCCTATCTCGTCGTGTTCGGATCGATTCTCGGCTACAGCGCCTATTCGTACGCCCTGCGCCATGCCTCGGCGACGATCGTCGGCACCTATGCTTACGTGAACCCCGTGATCGCCGTATTGCTCGGCTGGCTGCTGCTGCATGAGCCCGTTGGCCCGCGCACATTTATCGCGATGGGGATGATCCTGGTGGCTGTGGTATGGATTCAGCTCTCGCTTAAACAGCGGCGGGTGGGCGGATCGGCGGATGGGCGGATGGAGAGCGCTGTTACGATCCGCCCATCCGACAATCCGGCGATCCGCCCGGAACCAGAGGCCAGTACATGACACCGCAGCTCCCTCGCAATGCGGTTCTTCTGATCGTAGACGTCCAGAAAGGCATGGACGTCTACGCCGAGCAGTACAATCGTAACAATCCGGATCTCGAGAGGAACATCGCGCGGCTGCAGGCCGCCTGGCGCAAGACGGGTCGACCCATCATCCACGTCCAGCACCTCTCTAAGGAACCAAAGTCCCCGCTCCGGCCGGGACAGCCTGGCGTCGAGATCAAAGACGAAGTGCGTCCCCTTCCCGGCGAAGCGGTGGTGCAGAAGTCGGTCAGCAGCGCGTTCATCGGCACGACGCTCGAAGCGGATCTGCGCCGCCGCGGTTTGACGACGCTCATTGTGGTGGGGATGCAGACGAACATGTGTGTCTCGACGACCGCACGGATGGCGGGGAACCTCGGCTTTACCACCTACGTCGTGTCCGATGCGACCGCGACATTCGACAATACCGGACACGATGGCCGGCGCTACGGATCAGAGCTGCTGCATGACGTCGCACTGGCTGACCTCAACGGCGAATTCTCGACCGTAGTGGACACGAAAACCGTGCTGGAGCGTGCCTCATGAACGTCCGCAAGGTCAATCTCACCGAGATGTTCGGCCGGTTTCAGGATCAGTGGAGTCCCAAAATCGTTGGCGAAGTGAACGACAGTCTCGTGAAGCTCACGAAACTCAAGGGCGAGTTCGTCTGGCACCATCACGAGCGTGAGGATGAGCTGTTTCTAGTCGTGAAGGGCCGGCTGCGGATGAAGCTGAGAGACAAGGACCTCGTGATCGAGCCGGGCGAGTTCGTCATCATCCCGCACGGCGTCGAGCATTTGCCGGTCGCCGAGGAAGAAACGCACGTCCTGTTATTCGAGCCCAATTCCACCTTAAACACCGGAAACGTCCGCAATGAGCGCACAGTCCCCGAGCTCGATCGGCTCTAAGCCGGGGTCGTTGATCGCGCGCATCTGGCACGGCGCGACGGCCGCCGAGCGCGCCGATGAGTACGCCGCGTATCTCGAGCGCACGGGCGCTCGGGAGTGCCGGGCGACACCGGGCAATCGTGGCGTCTACGTGCTGCGGCGTATCAAGCAGGATCGCGCCGAGTTCACGTTCATTTCGTTATGGGATTCACTCGAGGCAATCCGGCGGTTCGCCGGAGAGGACTATGAGAAAGCCCGCTACTACCCGGAAGACCGCGACTTCCTCGTCGAGCTCGAACCCTTCGTCGACCACTACGAGGTCATCGACCGAGATTAGCCTCGACCCCCAGGGCGCGCGGGGTTGGGAGGAGCTGCGCCAGCTCGGCCACCGCATGGTGGACGAGATGCTCGAGTACCTGCGCACCGTGCGGGAGCGCCCGGTGTGGCGGCCCGTGCCTGCCGACGTGCGCCAACGGCTGTCCGGCTCGGCTGCGCCGCGCGCACCGACGGCTGCCGCGGACGTCTACGAAGAATTCAAGCGCGACGTGCTGCCCTACCCGACCGGCAATATCCATCCGCGCTTCTGGGGCTGGGTCATCGGAACGGGGACGCCATTCGCGATGCTGGCGGACATGCTGGCCTCTGGGATGAATCCGCAGGTCGCGGAGTTCGATGACGCGCCGGCGGTGGTCGAGAATCAGGTCATCGAATGGCTGGTCGAGCTGCTGGGGCTTCCCGCCGAGACGCATGGCCTGCTCGTCTCCGGCGGCTCGATGGCGAATTTCGTGGGACTCGCGGTGGCGCGCAACACGCGCGCGGGATTCGACATACGCGAGGGCGGCGTGCATGCCGGACCAAAGCTCACCGTCTACGCCTCGAGTGAAACCCACTCCTCTGTGCGCAAGGCAGTCGAGCTGCTGGGGCTCGGTCACGACGCCCTGCGGTCGATTCCCGTCACCGCCGACTACACGATCAACCTGAAGGCGCTGCGCGAGACGCTCGCCGCCGACAAGGCCAATGGCCTGCGGCCGATCTGCATCGTCGGCAACGCCGGGACGGTGAACACTGGGGCGACCGACGACCTGCGCGCCCTGGCTGCGCTGAGCCAGGAGGAAGGGACGTGGTTCCACGTCGACGGCGCGTTCGGCGCACTCGCTGCCCTCGTCCCGGAGCTGCGCCCGCTGGTCGCTGGGCTCGAGCGAGCCGATTCGGTCGCGTTCGATCTGCACAAGTGGCTGTACATGCCGTACGAGGTGGGATGCACACTGGTGCGCGACCAGCAGGCGCATCGCGCCACGTTCAACGTGACCCCTGCCTACCTCGCATCGTTCGATCGTGGCATCGCGGCGGGCGGGTTTCCGTTCGCGGAGCGGGGGGTCCAGCTGTCGCGCGGATTCCGGGCCCTGAAGGTGTGGATGTCGTTCAAGACGCACGGCCTGGATGCCTTCGCGCAGTTGATCCACCAGAACGTGCGACAGGCGCATTACCTCGCGGGGCTCGTGACGAAGCATCCGCGGCAGCTGCTCGCGCCGGCGCCGCTCAACGTGGTGTGCTTTCGGTATGTCGTTCCGGGGGCAAACGACACGCAGCTGAATGCGTTGAACAAGGAGATTCTGCTTCAGATTCAGGAGAGCGGTTTGGCGATCCCCTCCCAAACGCTGCTCAACGGCAAGTTCGCGATTCGCGTCGCCATCACGAACCACCGCAGCCGGCGCGAGGATTTCGACCTGTTGGTGCGCGCCGTCGTCGAGACCGGTACCGCGCTCCGCTAAGCGTCCGGTGTGCCGATGATCTTCCCTTCGATGGGGTTGCTGAACGACCGCACGGTGTGGTAGGCGAGATCGATGTCCTTGGACTTGCCGAACTCCGTGAGAATCTCGTCCCAAATGGCCGACACCGTCCCCCGCCGGCGCCGCGGCTCGATGAGGTACCGAATTGTTAGCTGAATTCCGGACGGCGTCGTGTTGGTGTAGACGATGGGCGTCAGCTTTTTGTAGTTGATCAGATACTGCTGTGAGGCCGCCAGCAGGTCGCGCTCGGCCTCAGCGGTGAGATGCTCGGCGTGCTTGAAGGCAATCGCGGTCAGGATCTCTTTCGCTTTACGCCAGTTGCTCTCGTACGTCACCAGTACCGGCACTTCATTCCAGACGTACCTGAACCCCTTGTCGTAATTCGCGACCGCTTCGGTGAATACCAGCTGATTGGGAAGGTGGACGATGCGTCCGGTGCTCTGGTCCGCATCCACCCATCCGCCAATCTCGTTGAGCGTGAACTGAAACAGATGTACGTCAATCACATCACCCTTGTGCTTGGCAATTTCGATGCGATCGCCCACCTCGAACGGGCGACTCCACACGATAAACGCCCAGCCGGCGAGGTTCGAGAGCGGGTCTTTGAGCGCGATGGCTATGCCGGCGGACACGATACCGAGGAACGTGGCGAGCGACTTGAATCCCTCGAGCCACTCGCGGCCGATAACCAACACGGCGACGGCCAGGAAGAGATAGGTGACGCTCTTGCGCCAGCGGTAGCGAGTCCAGGGATCGGTAAAGCGGCGGTAGACGACCGCGAGGACGAGCCGCTCGAGGAGCCAAAGCCCCGCGATCACAATGACCGTGACCAACAGGTGCATCTGAAACGCGGGACTCAACCCGACTCGGGTCTGCAGCCAGTCGCGCACGGTGGCCAAAGCTACGAGTCCTCCTAGTTTTAGGCCACCGTGGAACAGCTGCATATCCTTCGCGACCTCGCGGTCATCTTTGCCGGCTCGCTGCTGGTCATTCTGGTTTTCTATCGGCTCAAGCTTCCCGCGCTCCCCGGCTTCATCGTCGCGGGGATTCTGCTCGGCCCCAACGCGCTAGGGCTCGTGTCCGATCCGAAGGACGTCGAAGGACTCGCCGAAGTCGGCGTGATCCTGCTGCTGTTCACGATCGGCATCGAATTCTCGTTGAGCCGGCTGAAGGAGATGGGCCGCCAGATCCTCGTGGGCGGGTTCGCGCAGATGGGGTTCACTATTCTCGCGACGCTGGCTGCGGGCCTCGCGTTTCTGGGCAGCTGGCGCCTGGCGCTCTTCCTTGGGTTTCTGATCGCACTATCGAGCACGGCGATCGTGCTGAAGGTGATGACGGACAAGGGCGAGATCGACGCGCCACACGGCCGGCTGGCGACGGGGATCCTGATCTTCCAAGACCTGTGCGTGGTACCGATCATGCTGGTGCTCCCCTTCCTCGCCGGGAAGGCGGAGGGCGGCGTCACCGGGCTCTTGATCGCGCTCGGCAAGGCCGTGCTCGTCGTGGTCGGCGTGATTCTGGCCGCACGCACCATCGTTCCTCGTGCGCTGTCGGAGATCCTGAAGACGCGCAGCCGCGAGCTGTTTCTCATCGCGGTGATCCTCATCGGCACGCTCACCGCTCTCGGCACGGCGGCGGCCGGTGCCTCCCTCGCGCTGGGCGCGTTCCTCGCAGGACTGATCATTTCCGAATCGGACTACGGCCACCAGGCGCTCGCCGAATTGATGCCGTTCCGCGACATCTTCATCTCGTTGTTCTTCGTCGCAGTCGGCATGCTGGTGCAGCTCCACACGATCGGCGATCACATCGGCCTCACGCTGCTCGCGGTCGCCGTGATCATGGGCGGCAAGACGCTGTCGGCGGCGGTCGGGCCCGCGCTCATGGGCTACTCGGGTCGTGTCGCGCTGCTTGCGGGTGTCGCCGTGTCGCAGATCGGCGAGTTCTCGTTCGTCCTGGCCAAGGAGGGGCGCACCGCCGGCTTGCTGCCTGATCTGCTCTACCAGCAGTTCCTCGGCGTCGCCGTTATCACGATGCTGGTGACGCCGTTTCTACTGCAGGGCGGACCAGCGATCCTCGACACGCTCGAGCAGCTGGTGCCGCTCGACCGGCTCTTGCCGGGATTCCGGCCGCGTGGCCTCGCGCCCGTGCACGAACAGGTCAAGGATCATGTTGTGGTCGCCGGCTACGGGTTGAACGGGCGCAACCTGACGGCCGCATTGCGCGCCATCCATGCGCCGTACCTGATCGTCGAGCTGAACGCGCAGACCGTCCGCAAGGCGCGCGCCGAGGGGGAGCCGGCGTTCTACGGCGATGCGACACGCGAGGAGATTCTCCGCGCGCTGGGCATCGATCGCGCGCGCCTCTTCGTCATCGCGATTTCCGATCCGGCGGCGACGCGGCGGATGGTGCGCGTTGCTCGGGAGCTCAATCCCAAGGTCCACATCATCGCCCGAACGCGGTACGTGATCGAGATCCCCGAGCTCACGCGTCTCGGCGCAAACGTCGTCATCCCCGAAGAATTCGAGACATCGATCGAGATCTTCGCGCGGGTGCTGGCGCATTACAACGTTCCGCGGGACGAGATCGAACGGCTGGTGAGCGAAATCCGTGCATCGCACTACCAGGCGCTGCGGCCGGGCGCCCGCCCGCAGCTCACGCTGAGCGGGACGCTCGGCGCGATGCCGCAGATGCACGTCGAGCGTATCGTCATCGGCCCCAGGGCGCCGGCCGTCGGCCAGACTCTCGCCGAAACCGGCCTGCGCTCGCGCACCGGCGCGTTGGTTCTGGCGGTGCGGCGGGGTGAGAGCGACTTGGCGACGCCCAGCCCCGATTTCGAGCTCGACGCTGGCGATGTGCTCGTCGTGGTGGGACAGCCGCAGCAGATCAAGAGCGCGTATCAGCTGCTGACGGGCGCGGTACGGGCCTAGGACGAGTGCAGCGCTGGAACAGGACGACGTGAAGCCACAGGTGATCAGCCCCGCTTGACGCTCGCTTGACCCCGCCAGGCCATAATGGCCGGCAATGAAACCCCGCTCCTCCGATTCCCTCGCCGCGCCGGTCGCGCATCTGCTCGAGCCCGAGCCGCCGGCGCAATCGCGCTCCGGATTGCTCGACCTCCCCAAGGCACAGCGCTGGTTCTCGCTGCTGCGCTGGGGCGTGGGGAAGGATCTCTACACCTATCAACAGGCACTCGAAGGCCATTCCGGGCCGCGGGTCCAGGTGCGGGGCCGTTCGCTCCTGATGCTGTCGTCGTACGACTACCTCGGTCTGATCGGCCATCCGGCGATCGAGGCGGCGGCTATCGACGCGATCCGGACCCATGGCACCAGTACCGGGGGCGTCCGTCTGCTCACCGGGACTGTGTCGCTGCATCGCGCGCTGGAGCGCGACCTGGCCGCATTCAAGCGGACCGAGGCGGCGCTCACGTTCGGCTCCGGGTATGCGGCGAATCTGGCGGCCGTCACGGCGCTGTTTGGTCCGGCGGATCGCGTGCTGGCCGATGCCCTCGCCCATCGCAGCCTGCTGGACGCCTGCGTCTTGGCGCGCGTTCCGGTCAAGCGGTTCCGCCACAACGACGCGGCCTCGCTCGAACGCGAGCTGCGCGACGGCACGCCCGGGCAGCGTACGCTGATCATCGCGGAGGGCGCCTACTCGATGGATGGCGACGCCTGCCCGCTGCCCGAGCTAGTCGAGCTGCGCGACCGCTACGGCGCGTTCCTGCTCGTGGACGAAGCCCACTCCCTCGGGGTCCTCGGCGCGAGCGGCCGAGGCGTGGACGAGCATTGGAACATGTCCTCCGACTGCGTCGACATCTGGACGGGATCGCTCTCCAAGGCGATGGCGGGCAGCGGCGGGTTCATCGCCGGTTCGCGCCGCCTGATCACGTTCCTGCAGCATGAGGCGGCGCCGTTCTTCTTCTCCGCGGCGCTCTGTCCGGCGGCGACGGGCGCGGTCCGCGCGACGCTGCAGGTTCTGCTTGCCGAACCCGAGCGCCTGGTGCGCATGCGGAGCAACGCCACCCTGCTGCGGCATGGGCTGCGGCGGCTCGGTTATCGCGTGGGAGACGGCCCGGCGCCGATCGTGCCCGTCATCGTCGGCGAGGACCGCGGGGCCTACCACCTGGCGCGGCAGCTCCTCGATCACGGCGTGCTCGCCACGGCCGTGGTGGCTCCCGCCGTGCCGCGCGGCGAAGCGCGGCTCCGCCTCTGCGCGACCGCGGCCCAGAGCGACGCCGACATCGCGGCAGCGCTGGATGCGTTCGATCGCGTCCGGGCTCAACCAGCCGGTGCCGTCGCATGACGTCGACCGCCTGGTTCGCCACGCTCCCGCCCGATCAGCGTGCCGCCATCCGGGACCTCTACCTTTTGCGGCCACGCCGGAATCTGATCGTGCTGGTGTTCGTGGCGCTGTGGGGCGGGAGCGCCGCATTGGTGCTCGCGTTGCCCTACTGGCCGATGCGCCTCGCGGGCTACGTGGCGATGGGCGCCTCGCTCCACGCGCTCGGCATCCTCATGCACGAGGCGGTGCACGGAAATTTCTTCCGCCACCGGACCCGTGACCGCTGGGCCGCATTTCTCCTGGGCGTTCCCATTCTCGTTTCAGGCTCCGCCTACCGGGTGACGCACCTGCTGCATCACCGGTTCACCCGCGGCGAGCGCGATCCCGACGAGTTCGCGAACTATTTCCGCCACCGGAATGGACTGGCGCTGTTTTTCTATCTTTGGGGCATCGTCGGGCTGCTGGTGTTCCTGGTTCATGTGCCCGTCAACGCGTGGCGTCGCGGCACGAGGCGCGATCGTATCGCGGTCGCGCTCGAATACGGCGCGATCGCGCTGCTGTACAGCGCCGGCGTCATCGCGGCGGTCCAGCTGGACTTCCTTCCGGCGCTGCTGCACGTTTGGCTGATCCCGCTGGCCGTTTCCAGTGCCATCGTCAATGTGCGCGGCTGGTCGGAGCACATGCTGACACAGCCCGGTCACCCGCTGACCCACACGCGCACCGTCACGACGAATCGCATCGTGCGATTCATGCTGTGCAATCTCAACTACCACCTCGAGCACCATCTCTTTCCGGGGATTCCCTGGTACAACCTGCCCCGGGTCCATGTCCTGCTGCAGGACGAGTACGCGCGTGCCGGCGCCTCCATGTACAAGTCGTATGTGGTTTTCCTCTGGGATGCGCTGCGGGCTGGTGTCCACGGACAGGCGCCGGCACCTCGAACCTCGCAATCGAATGGAGCGACGCTATGCGCGGAATCGTGACGAATGTGGGCGGACCCTCGCCCCGGGCACTCGTCGTTTTCGTTCCCGTCGTTGCCGGCGCACTCGCGTGGAACGCGATGCTGGGACGAGTCACGGCGATGGCGGTGGTCGAGCTGGCCGGAGGCATCGTGCTCTGGACGCTGCTCGAATACCTGTTTCATCGTTTTCTCTTCCACATCGTCCCGTCGTCGGCGTGGCTTCGGGAGCGTCAGCAGCATCTGCGGCACCACGAGACTCCCGAGGAGCCCGCCTACTATGTCGTCCCGCTCTGGTTTTCCATGCCGCTCGCCGGCGCGGTGTGGGCGGGACTGTACGCCGCTCTCGGATCGTGGCCGCGCGCGGCGCTGGTCGCGTCGGGCGTGATCGTCGGATACGTGGCGTATGAGCTCGTGCACTACCGCGTCCACAGCGACCGTGCGGGCAACCGGCTGGTTCGGTTTTGGCGGCGTCACCATTTCTACCACCACTACGCCGACGATGAGCGCTGCTACGGCTTCACCACGCCGGTGTGGGACTATGTCTTTGGAACGGGACCGCTGCGCGGTGCGGTGCGCCGCTCGCGGCCGGTCGAGAGGATCGGATGACGCGGGTCAGGCGCTGGGTCCGCTACATCAACGCGATGTTTCCACCGGCCATGCTGGTACCAATGGGGACCGCGCAGCTCCTGTCGCTGTACCTCGGACTGCAGGCACTCACCGGAATCGCACCGCTGCACCTCGGCTGGCGGGCCGTGGTTGGCGTCGCAACAACGGTGCTCTGGATGCTGCTGATCCGTTTACAGGACGATATCGCCGACGCGGCGACCGACATCCGTCTGGGACGTGCCGGTGACCCACGCTACGAGAACCGGCCGGTGGTGCGCGGCGAGATCACGACCCACGAGCTCCGTATCATGGCTGCCGTCACACTCGGGGTGTTGGTCGCGCTCAACGCGCAGCGACGACAGTCCGCGATGCTCCTCGCGCTGATCTTCGGGCTCGGCGTGACGTGGCTCGGCTTCAGGTGGTTCTTCATCGCCGCGCTGGCTCGCAACCCCACGCCGCTGGCGTATCTCGGCCGCAAGGCGCTCACGATCCTGTTTGGCGTGTATGCCTGCGCCGTCTACTGGGATGAATTCGGCCCGCTGCGTCCGACGGGACCGATCGTCCTCCTGCTGCTCGCGCCGATCGCGAGCGTCGCCGCATGGGAGACCGCGCGCAAAATCCGGATCCCGGAAGACGAGACCGAGTACGGCACGTACTCGAAGCAACTCGGGTGGCGCAAGGCCGCGTGGCTGCCCGCGCTGTTCGTGGCCGCAGCCGCAGCATGCCTCGCCAGCGTCAGCGCCGCGGCGCACCGGGGTAGCGCGTGGTGGTATTCCGCCGCGCTCGGCGGCGCGGCCGCGCTCGCGATCGGCGCCTGTGTGCGCTTCCGCGTCAGTCCTACACGCGCCCGCGCCAATCTGGGCCGCTACGTCGAAATCTTCGGTGCCGTCGCGTACGTCGGGCTCGTTGTCACGCTCGCCGCCGACCGCGGGGTGGCGCTGTGAGCCGACTTGTTCTCCTCCCGGGCGGGAGCGGACCGCCCGAACTGGTGGGCGGCAAGGCGTATGGCCTCCAGCAGCTGTCCAGGCTTGGCCTCAACGTCCCCAGGTGGATCACAGTGACGACGACCGCCATGTCGGCGCCCGACATGCCCTGGTCTCCGCGATTCGTGCGCGCACTCGAGCGAGGGTTAGAAAGACTGGGAACGGGTCGCGACGTCGCGGTGCGCTCGAGCGCCGTGGGCGAAGACAGCTCGAGCAACAGCTACGCCGGACAGCTGCGGACAATTCTCAACGTGGATCCGCGGAACGTGGCGGCAGCGGTGCGCGATTGCTGGGCGAGCGCCTTCGCCGGGCCCGCGGTCCTGTACCGCCAAGCCCGCGGGTTGGATTCTACGCCGCTTCGGATGGCGGTCGTGATCCAGGAAATGGTGGACGCGCGAGTCTCGGGCGTCGCGGTCACCGCGGACCCGATCACCGGAGTGCCGGCGCTGATCGTCACGGCCGGTCACGGGCTCGGCGAGGGCGTCGTCACGGATGCGGTCGAGACGCAGACCTACCGGCGCGACCTCGGTGCCGAGCAGTGGCAGGTCGAGGCCGGCGCGGGGCGAATCCTGAGCGACCACGAGCTCGCGGTGCTCGCGGCAGCGTTGCAGCGCGTCGACCAGGCGGCCGGATGTCCGC
>DASXTV010000024.1:0-213252 GCA_036505175.1 Gemmatimonadales bacterium | reverse complement strand
AACCGACCCAAACGAAGGTCGCGATGACCGTGCTGCCTAGAGGGGGATTTTGGGGGTTGAACTCTTTCCCGATCTGCGTGCCGCTCTGGGGCGGGAGGGTGCCGTTGAACCCCCACAGCGCGATCGTCGTCGCCGTTGCCTCAGTGGCGAGTACGGGAACGTCGGTGGGGCCGGGTGGCTCAGGGGGACTCGCGGCGTCGGTACAGGCTGCGGCGAGCAGTGCGGCGAGAAGCCCCGTGGACTTGATCTGGCCTCCTTGTCGAGACACCGCGACGGTGAGCGCGGCGCCGGGGGAAGGCAGCAAAGTTCGGGCCGCGCTGGGGGTTACGAACGGCGCGACGTTCGGGCTAAGGGCCTGTCGCGTCCAGACACCACGTGTGCGGCGTGCGCCACGGGACGCGTGGAGCGCCTGCAACGCCTCAGCTCACGAATCGGAGGCGCATCACTGTTCAGGCACCCGCGCCGACGCGGCGCCGGACGGCCGCGATGTCGCGCACCGGACGAACCTCTACGCACCCGGTGCGGGCCCAGGGGAACTCAGATGCGATCTGGACTGCCTCATCCATATCGCGGGCCTCGATCAGATTGAAGCCGCCCAGGACTTCTTTCGCTTCACTGAACGGCCCATCCGTGACTTTCGTACGGCCATTGCGAATCCGCACGGATTTCGCTTGCTCCACGTCCTCGAGCATTTGGGATTCCTTGAGACGTCCGTCGCGGCGCAGCTCGTCGGCGTGCGCGAGGCAGTCGCGCATCATGCCGTCGGTCTCTTGCCGGGGGAGCGCATCGTAGAGCTTGGGATCGTTGTAGATCACGAGCATGAATTTCATGGGGGCGGTATCAACCTCATCTCAAACTCCTCCGAACCAGGGATAACCCATGTCTTCCCAATACCCACCCGGCCGCTCGGCCGTGAACGTCAGCGACACGAGATACTTCGTCATCTTGTAGCCAAGCTTGGTCGGTGCATAGAGCCGCAGCGGCGCGCCGTGGGTGATCGGGAGCGGATTGTCGTTCATTCCATAGGCGAGAATGGTCTGCGGATGCATCGCGCTCGCGAGATCCCAGCCGTTCGAATAGCCGGAGTCGAACGAGTCGAAGCGCACATAGCGTGCCTGCGGCAAGAGCCCGCAGCGCTCGGCGATCGCGGACACTGGCACGCCGTGCCACGTGGCGATCGCGCTCCACCCCTCGACACAGTGATGCTTCACCGTGTACGTCGTGCGCGGCATCGCCTGCAATTCGTCGATCGCCAGCGACTGCGGCTCGCGCACCAGCCCCCCGACCTGCAGACGCCACGCCTTGGGATCCTGCAGCATCGGCATCGTGGGCGAGATGAAATAACTCGGCAGCCGGGCGGTCCGCTCGGAGATAGGGTATTCATGCGCGAGACGGTTTTTCGAGAAGAAGATCTTCTCACCCACCCAGTCATTGAAGCGGCTGACGTCGAGCAGCAGCGGCCGAACCGCGTTGCCGCCGTCCCACCCGCACGCGGCGACAATTGTGCTCAAACCTGCAGCCACGCCGAGCGTGAGGAAGCCACGGCGGTCAGTTCGTGCCGACGTGCCATCGTGCCGACGTGCGATGTGATCGTCAATCATGAGAAGGGAATCGGCCCCTATACCAGCCGGAGATCATGGCCCGCAGCGACGCCGGATCCACGACGAATACCAACACCACATGGACCACGAGAAAGCCCGTGAAGATCCACACCGCCCAGAAGTGCCAGTAGCGCGCCAGCTGGAACCCTCCGAACAGTGCAGTGAGCCAGGAGAATTGCGTGGGCTTATAGATCGCGAAGCCGGTGAGAACCGACAGCACGCCCAGCAGGATGATGAATGTGTACGCCAGCTTCTGCAGCGGATTGTGCTTGCCTTGCGGCGGGTGATCCTTCCGCAGCCGCAGGTAGTATTTCTGCATCTCGATCGCGCCGCGAATGTCGCGCGGCCGGAACAGCAGCGAGCGCCATTCGCCGCTCACGACCAGGTAGGACAAGTACAACACGCCGCCGGCGATGAACGGCCACATCAACGTAAAATGCCAATTCAATCCACCAGCGAGCCAACCGCCCAGCCGGCTCCAGGACGGCAAGGCGTGATTCTCGAACGCATTCACATAGTAGGGACCGCCACGCTCGCCGAAGCGCGCGTATGCGCCGTAGATCTGCAACCCGCTCATGATCATGCCGGCGAGTAGCACGAACGTCATCCAATGCGTGACACGGACGATCCAGTGATGGCGCTTGACCGAGGGCGGATTGGCGACCATGGGCTAAGTATATTGTTCCCCATGCGCGCGGCAACGCTCATCGCTATCGCATTCCTCGCTAGCTGCCGGCCGCAAAACGCGGCCGTCACGACGCGCGACTCCGACACGCTCAGCTTCGCCGACATGAGCCCGCGTGATTCGGCGGACAGCGCGCTGCTCAAACCCCGTCTCATCACGGAACCAACGGTGGTCGTCTTCTGGCTCGCCGGCGCGGACACGCTGTCCGCTGAGGACCAGGCTGAAGCGCTCGACGAGCTCAACTACACGACCGAAGGCATCGCACCCATGCTGGCGCACCACAGCATCAAGCTGGTGCCCACCAATTCAGACACGATCTACGTTGCGCTTCCCAACCGGCAGCGGCGCATGATCCTGCTGACCGGCGTGGATTATCCCTTCGGCTACGTCCTCGTGGCGCCGGGGACGGCGGAGCGCATACTCGCCGGGGTCTATGGCGACGATGAGCTGCGCGACGAGGTCGAAGCCTATTTCGACCTGCCACCATCCGCGGACAGCACGGCGAAGGGTCCGCGGATCGCGACGTAATGTCGCTGCTCCTGCTCGCCACCGCACTGCTCGTACAGGACATCAGCTGGCAACCGGCCACACCGCGCCAGGGCTCGCTCATTGTCGTTTCGGCGCCCGACGCGATCGCCGGCCGACTCGCGGGTGAACCGCTGCATTTCCGCCGTGGTACAGCCCTGGCCGCCGTGCCGTTGAGCACGACCGACAGCACCAGACTCGAGACCCTGTCGATTCGCTGGGACGGAGCAGTGGTCGGGGAAACCGTCTATGTGCCGGTGGAGATGCGTCGCGCGGCCGAGGAGCAGGTGCAGGCCGCCGAGCGCTTCACGCCACCTCCCGACAGCGCGTTACAGGTGCGCATCGACCGCGAGCGTGCGCTGTTGCGGGACGCCGCCAGGCGCGCGCACGACGTGCCCCGGCTCTGGAAGGCGCGATTCATTCGCCCACGCACCGCCCGCATCACCAGTCCGTTCGGCTCGGGACGTCAGGTGAACGGTGTCTGGCGTAGCCGCCATTCGGGTCTCGATATCGCCGGACGGAACGGCGCGCCGGTGCGCGCAGCGAATCGCGGCATCGTGGCGCTCGTCGGGGATTTCTTCTACGGCGGGATATCGGTGTTCGTGCATCACGGCGACGGCGTCATGACGGTCTACCATCACCTGAGTCGCGCGCTCGTCGCCGCCGGCGATACGGTCGAGCGCGCCCAGATCATCGGGCGCGTCGGCGCGACCGGCCGCGTGACCGGGCCGCACCTGCACTGGCAGGCGCAGTACGGCGCTGTCGCGTTCGATCCCGCCGATCTGTTGAAGCTTCCTTGAGCAAACCGCTGCTGCTGCGCGGTGGCCGCCTGGTGACGCTGGACGGCTCCCGGCGTGTTGTGGAGGCGGATGTGCTCGTCGAGGACGGACGCATCAAACGAGTCGGACGGTCGGACAGTCGGACGGCCGGACGGTCAAAACCAACTACAATCGATTGCGCTGGTCTGGTTGTTCTTCCTGGTCTCGTTCAAGCACACATCCATCTTTGTCAGACCTTGTTCCGCGGGTTGGCCGACGACCTCTCGCTCGAGGCGTGGCTCGCGCAACGCATCTGGCCCCTCGAAGCCGCGCACACCGAAGCGTCGATCCACGCCTCCGCGATGCTCGGCGCGGCCGAGCTGCTGCTGAGCGGGACGACGGCCATTCTCGACATGGAAACGGTGCGTCACACGGGCGTAGCGTTCGAGGCGCTCGAAGCGATCGGGATTCGCGCGACGGCCGGGAAGTGCCTCATGGACTCGGCCTCGAATCCTCCGGCGCTGCGCGAATCGACCGACACGGCGCTCTCGGAGAGCGCAGACCTGTGCGCCAAGTGGCATGGCGCCGCCGGCGGACGGCTGCGCTATTGCTTCGCGCCGCGCTTTGCGCCGAGCTGCACGGGCCCGCTGCTGAGGACCGTGAGCGATTTGGCGGAGCGGACCGGCGCCACGATTCACACACACGCGGCGGAAACACCGCTCGAGTTGGACACGGTGAAGCGGGAGACGGGCCATGACGAGATCGCGTATCTCGATTCGGTTGGGATTTCAGGCCCGGGCGCCGCGCTGGCGCATTGTGTGTGGGTGGACAAACACGACATCGCCGTCCTCGCGCGACAAAGGACGAACGTGGTTCATTGCCCCAGCTCGAACCTCAAGCTCGGCAGCGGCATCGCCCCCATTCCCGAAATGCTGGCGGCCGGTTGCCGCGTCGGCATTGGGGCGGACGGGGCACCGTGCAACAACCGGCTCGATGCCTTTACCGAGATGCGGCTCGCGGCGCTGATCCAGAAGCCACGGCTCGGCCCGGACGCGCTGCCGGCTGCCCAGGCTCTGGAGCTGGCCACGCTCGGCGGGGCGCGGGCGCTGGGACTCGAGAAGGAGATCGGATCGATCGAGGTGGGAAAGTGTGCAGACCTAGTCGTCCTCGATCTCGAGGGTCCGCACGCGCAGCCAGAAGACGCCGATCTGATCTCCCGCATCGTCTACAGTGCCCGCGCCGCCGACGTCCGTCACGTGATCGTGGACGGGCGGATCGTCGTGCGGGATGGGACCCTGAAAACCGCTGATGTTGCCGAGATTCGCCGTGCCGCGAACACTCAAGCGCGTCGCCTCCGCAGCGCTGTGGGCCTGTAGCAAGTGGAATCGCCGTGAGGTTAGCCGCTGTTGCCGTTTACCCGGAAGCGGCGAATCGTCTCTGAGAGCGTCGCCGCAGCATCGGAGAGATGCTGCGAAGTCGTGGTGAGCTCGCTGAGCGAGGCGATTTGCTGGGCGGTTGCCGCCGATGTCTGACGGGCGCCGCTGGCGGCGCCATCCGCGATGGCGGCGACCTCTTCCATGCGCCGCAGCACCTCGCGCATGCGTTTCGTCTGATTCTCGGTCTCGACGGCGAATGTCGTCGCGAACTGGACCGTGGAGTTGAGATCGGCGAAGATGGCATCCAGGGCCCCTTGCACCGTGCTCGCCACGGTGCCGACGCCCTTCGCCGCCTCACGGCCCTTCTGCATGGCGTCCACCACGCGATTGATCTGGTCCTGCGTCGCGCGCACCTTGGTGCGGACTTCCTCCGCCGACCGGCCGCTCTGCTCGGCCAGTTTGCGCACTTCGCCGGCCACGACGCGGAAGCCGAGGCCATGCTGTCCGGCGCGCGCGGCCTCGATCGCCGCGTTGAGCGCCAGCAGATCGGTTTGGCTCGCGATGCGCGTGATGCCGTCCACCAGCTTGCCGATCTCGCGTGATTCGCGGTCGAGCTCGCCTGCCACCTCGGACGCGTGATCCATGTGCACCATCAGGTTCATAAGCAGCGTGCTGGCCCGCGCGACTTCCTCGCCGCGCTTGTGCGCCTGCAGGGCGATCTCGGTAATCTGTCGCTCGGCCTGCTGGGCGCGCGCGTGCAACGTCGTCGCCAAGCCTGAGGCAGCCTCGGAGTCCTGGCGCCCGTAGCCGATGAGCTGGCGCTGGCGCTCGGTTCCTTCAGAGAGTTGATGCGTCGTGGTCGAGATCGATTGGGAAGCCGTCTGCAGCTCGCGCGCCGCCGCGGCGAGCCCGCCCGCCATCGCCGCGAGCGCGGCGCCCTGGCGGCCGATCTCGCGAATGATGTCCGCGATGGCGGCGGTCGTGCGGTTCACGCTCACGCTGAGAAAACCGAGCTCGTCGCTCGCCGCGTCCACGGCGTGGCTCTCCAACTGGCGCGTCAGATCGCCCCGCTCGATCTCGCCGAGGACGCCGCGCGCCGTCCGCAGACGGTCGACGATCTGCACGAGCATGGGCACGAGGGCGACGCAGGAGAACACCAGCACGAGGCCCTCCTGGATGTAGAGCGACCAGGGCCAGCCGTGCCCCGCGACGCGGGCGACCACGGTCACCAGCGTAAATGCGCCGAGGTTGATGACGAGCGCGCCCCACGCCTCGCGCCGCTCCAGGTACAGCGCAGCCTGCAGTGGGGCGATGAGATAGGCGCCGTACAGCACGTGGCCGTTCGGGCCCATCGCGAACAGCACCGCCGAGATCAGCAGGCACCCGACGACGAGGTTGAGCTGCGCGTACCAGGGCTCGAACGCGCCACGCTGCACCAGCCGCCGCACGGCGGCGTTCGCGGCCGCGAAGCTCGCGGCGAAAGCGAGAATGAACCACGGTGAAATGCTGGCGATCCCGGCGAGCTTGACGCCGATGAGCAACACGATGCCGAACCCGACGAACCCCCAGCGGGCGCGCGTGTTCGCGAGCACGTATTGTCGCTGTTTGGCGAATCGTTCCTCGTGGAGCTGCGATTCGAGGCTGATCACATGCGGAACAGGTAACTGGCCTTCAGAAAGAACCCGTCGCCGGTGCGTGAGAGACGGCGGAAACTGAACGGGTCGGGCTCGCTGAGCGACGAGCCGTAGCCAAAGAAGAGCACCGTCCCCGGCGTCGGCTTGTAGGAGAACAGAAAGTCGTTGCGGAACTCCGTGTTCGTGCTGCGCCCCTGCGGGGTACCATTGACGATCAGCTGATCGCCGGTGCGAGGGTCGCGCAGCGTATCACGCACCTGAGCGAAGTACTGTCCGACATATCGAAAGAAAATGTCTCGCGTGAGCTGATACTCGACTTTGAGCCGGGGAATGTTCGCGGTCGAGAACCAGCTGCCGTCTGCCGCGCGCGTGATCACCTGATGTGGCCATTGCCCCTCGAGGCGCAGCGACGATGTCGGCTTAAAGGCCAGCGCGAGGAAGAGATTGAGCGCGCGGCCTTCGGATGCTTCGGCGAAGATCGGACCGGACACGCGCCCGAGACTGAGATCCATCTTCAGCGTGCGGTTGGGCGAACTGAGCGCCGCGATACCGCCCCAGAGATTGTACAGCCCATGCGGCACGGTGAAGGGCACCGGCGTGCCGCCGGCGTCGACCTGGTACCCGGCGTATTCCGGAGGGTCGAATCGCTGATGTGAGTTGCTCCACAAGGCCGACACGAACCATCCGCCCCTGACATTCAGTTGCAGCTGCTGCGTGATGCTGCCCTCGAGCGTGCTGCGCAGCTTGAGGAAGTCATCGTATCGCCACGTGGGCTGAATCAGGATGTACGTGGTGGCGTTCTCGAGCAGCGCCCCCGGCTTTCCATAGCGCGTGAACCGATTGAAGATGCGTCCTTCCACGACGTTCACGCGGTTGACGAACCCGCTCGCCGCGGCAAAGTCGCGGCTGAAGCCGACGAACTCGCCATGGTTGCCGTAGGACCGCCCGGTGAAATCGTAGAGTGTGGCGTCCCACAACGTGCCGGTGCGCAATCCAGAGCCCACGGTGTCGTGCGTCCACGAGCCGGCGACCTGCACCGACGTGAACCAGCGCTTCAGCCAGATGATACGGGCATCCACGCCCAGCACACGATTCGACGCGTTGCCTTCGATGCGGTCGGTGTAGGCGAGTCCCACGGTCGAGCTGGTGCCGAGATCGCGCCGCAGCCGGAGCAGGTTGACGATCGGATGATCACCCGTCGCGGACAGGTTGTTGTCATCGATCGCGCCGATGTAGGCGACACCGGTTCCGCCGATCTTCCCGGTCAGTTTGGCTCCGCCGACAGGGGCAGAGATCCGCCGCGTATAGATCAGCGCGTTGGGCGTATCGAATTGCTCGAGTCCCTCGAGAAAGAACGGGCGCTTTTCGGGAAAGAACACTGCGAATCGCTTGTTGACGGTCACCTGACCGACGTCCGCCTCGACTTGCGAGAAGTCCGGATTCACCGTGCCCGTCAGGCTCAGGTTCTGCGTGACGCCCCAGCGCAGATTCACGCCCAGCTGCGGGTCGACCTCGCCGTATCGGTACGCCGACGCCCCCGGCGTGCCGTCTACGCGGGAGGTGAACTCGGGGCTCAAGTCCATGACCAACCCACGGCGCATCCCGGCCAGGCCCTTCAACGTCCCGGACTGAATGAGGAAGCTGGCGCTGGCGCGAACCACCGGGGTCCAGGTGTCCTCATAGGCGGTGTGCTGCGTCACCCGAACGATCTGGATGCCCCAATCCTGAACTGCAGCGCTCTGGTAGCGCAGGCTCTTGAACGGAATGCGGACCTCGATCTCGAAGCCACTGGGGGTGACTCGGCCCTGTGATTCGTAGACGTAATCGGGGTTCAGGTCGACGACGCCGTCAAAGCGCCCGCCCGCATTCCCCCCGCCGGCGGCGCCGGCAATCCCCTCACTGCGCACGCCGTCCTGTTGCGCGCCCAGCGGGTTGACGGCAAAGAGCAGCGCCCGGCGGCGATCGTTGAAGGTGTCGAGCAGGATCTGAATGTTGTCGTCGGCCCCGATGTTGTCGCGGTCGGCCAGCGTCGCGCGCACCACATTGCCGTGCTGCTCGAAGGCGCGGATGCCGAAGTAGATCGCATCGGCCGCGTAGAATACGAGCACCTGGGTCGAGTCCTCAGCCGGCCGGCTGTCTACGGGGCGGTATTGACTGAATCCCGTAAGCAGCGCCGCCTGGTGCCACGCGTCATCGTCGAGCACGCCGTCGATGTGGACGGTGGCCTCGAGCCGTGGCACGCGCACGTCGAGCTGACGGACGTGGCCGTCGTACACGTGCTGCTGCCCGGCGGATTGGACGAGGAGGAGAGCGACGGCGAGCATGGGACTAAAACTACAATGCGAAACGCGAAATGCGGAATGCGAAATGTTGGAAGCGAGTGACGATTCGTCAGGTCAATTTCGCATTCCGCATTTCACATTCCGCATTACTACTCGTACCGCAGCGCCACAATAGGATCCAGCGACGCCGCCCGCCGTGCCGGCCAGATACCGAAGAACAACCCGACGATCGCGCTGAAGACGAACGCGACGAGGATGGCGACGATATTGATCGACGTGTTCCAATGCGCGAGCTTCGACAGGGCGACCGCGCCGAGCGTGCCGAAGAGAATCCCGATGATTCCACCGGCGAGACACAAGACGAGCGCCTCGACCAGGAACTGGAACAAAATATTGAACCCGGTCGCGCCGAGGGCCTTGCGCACGCCGATCTCGCGCGTCCGCTCGGTGACCGAGACCAGCATGATGTTCATGATCCCGATGCCGCCCACGAGCAGACTCACGGCGGCAATTCCTGCGAGCAGGTACGTGAAGGTCTTCGCCGTATCCTGAAACGTCGACAGGATGTCCGACTGATTGCGGATCTGGAAATCGTTCTCTCCGCCGGGGCGGATCTTGTGCTCGCGCCGCATCACGCGCTCGATCTCGATCATGGCGAGCGTCATTTGCGGCACGCTCGCCGCATCGACCGTGATGGACCGGAGACGGTCCGTCCCCATGATGCGATAGCGCCCGGTCTGCAGGGGAATCAGGATCTGCTCGTCCGGGTTGCCGAAGCCCCCCGCCGATCCCTTGGCGGACAGCACACCGATGATCTCGAACGGGATGCCGCGAATTTGGATTTCCTGGCCGATCATGGCGGCGGGATTCCGGTTGAACATATCGGGAATCGCCGAGCCGAGCACCGCATAGCGGCGGCGTCCTTCATCTTCGCCCGCCGTGAACATCCGGCCTGCCGTCATCGTGTAGTTCTTGACGGTCGCATAATTGGGCGTCGTGGCGACGATACTGACGTTGCCGTTCTGCCCGCCAACCTTGATCTGCATGTTGCGGGTCAGCTCGGGCACGACGCCTTTGACGTAGCGGGCGTCGCGCGCCAACGCGGCCGCGTCGTCCACCGTGACGCTGACGCGCTGATCGAACATGATGGCGATGCCGCCACGAAACGATTGTCCCGGATAGATCGAGAGCAGGGTCGGGCCGAGCGCCTGGAGACGCGCCTGGACCGACTTCTGCGCGCCGCTGCCGAGCGCCACCATCGTAATGACCGCGCCGACGCCGATGATGATCCCCAGCATCGTGAGGAACGACCGCAGCTTGTTGGCCCGTATCGCCTGCAGCGCGACCTGAAAGATTTCGCCGAGCAGCACCCTAGGGCCTCGTCGTCGTCTGCGGCCGTGCCGGTGTGGTCGGCTGCTGCTGCTGGACGCCGGGCAAGCCGCCGCCGGTGACATTGCGCATCCGCTGCTGCTGGTCGCGCTGCGCGTTGAGCAACGATGCGCTCGGCAGCACGAGCACGGTGTCCTGCTCCGTCAGGCCGCTCACCACCTCGATGTAGTCGAGATCGGTCAGCCCGGTACGGATCTGCACCGGCGTCGGCTTCCCCTTCTTGAGGGTGAAGACGATGTAGCTCGACGGCTCGCTCGTGTTGCGGCGGAATCCTCCGCCGCCCTGGCCACCACCCCCGCCCGCGCGCTGCATCATCTGCCGCATCGCTGCCATCGCGCTCTGCTCGGCGGGCGTCAGCTCCTGGCCAGACATGCGCTTCTGGAACGCCGAGCGGATCTGCGCTTCCGTCACGCCGGGCGGCAGCTGGATCGTCCGGCCGTCGGGGGTCGTCATGGTATTCCCACCGCTCGATGCGGCGGCCGAGTCGCGCTTGCCGGCAGTCGTGTCGCGTCGCGCGGTGCCGCCACCCAACGACGCGCTGTCGCGGTTTGCCGGGGTCTGCTGCCGCGCCGCCGCCGCCGCGAGCTGCTGCTGCACTTCGTTGGGATCGAGCCCCAGCACCTGCGCCGCCGACGCGACGTCGCGCTGCGTCCGCAGCGCGGCGTTCGGCACCGCGAGGACGTTGTCTCTGCGCCCGACGTGAATCTCGACCTCCGTATTCATGCCGGGCTTGAGCAAGTGATTCGGGTTCGGAATCCGTATGAGGACGTTGAACATCGTCACGTTCTGCTGGACGGTAGCTTGCGGCTCGACCTTCAAGACGCTGCCCTCGAACGGACGATTTGGATACGCGTCCACGGTGATCGTCGTGAGCAGACCGGGCTGCACCTTGCCGATGTCCGTTTCATCCACGAGCGCCCGAATCTGCACCGTGTCGAGATTCGCCATCCGGAACAGCAGCGTCCCGCCACCCACGTCCGTCGTGGGCGATGAGATGACGGTCCCCAGCTCCACGTTCTTGGCGATGATCGTGCCCGACAGCGGCGCCCGCAGCTTCGTGTCGTTCATGCGGTCGCGCGCGTTCTCGAGATCCGATCGCGCGCGGATCACCGAAGCGTTGGCGTTGGCGTAGTCCAGCCTGGCGCCGTCGTACTCGGTCTGCGTGATCGCCTGCGCCTTGAACAGCGTATCCGAGCGCGCGAGCTGCGACTTGGCGTTGCTGAGCTGCGCCTGCGCGACTTCCAGGTTCGCCTGCGACTGCGCCAGATTGTTGCGCGGGATGCGCGGGTCGATCGACGCGAGCAGCTGATCTTCCTTCACGTCGTCGCCCGTCTGCACGTTCATCCCGATGATTTCACCGGACGCTTTGGACTTCACGTCCACCGTGAGCACCGGCTCGATGGCGCCCGACGCGGATGCCGACACCACCACGTTGCGGCGTTCCACCGGAACGGCCTCGTACGATTGCGTGGCCTGCGTCTTGTGACATCCTGCGATGGCGGTGAGCAGCGCCGCCGCCGCGATTCCCCACATGTATTTGTTCACGTCTGACTTTCCATCCTCTCATCGCGCGCAATCTTGCCGTCGAGCAGGTGAATCTGCCGGTGCGCGTGCGCCGCGATGTCATGTTCGTGCGTCACCAGCACGATGGTCTGGCCTGAGTCGTGGAGCTCACGAAACAGCGCCATGATCTCGTTGCCCGTTGCCGAGTCGAGGTTTCCGGTCGGCTCGTCGGCGAGCAGGATGCTGGGCTCGTTCACCAGCGCCCGCGCGACGGCGACGCGCTGCCGCTGCCCGCCCGACAGTTCGTTGGGCCGGTGATCCATACGGTCGCCCAGCCCCACCTGTTGGAGGGCGCGCGCGGCGCGCTCGCGCCGCTCCTTGGATCCCATCCCGGCGTAGATCAGCGGCAGCTCGACGTTGTGGAGCGCGTCGGCGCGGGGCAGCAGGTTGAACGTCTGGAACACGAAGCCGATTTCCTTGTTGCGGATCCGCGCCAGCTCGTCGTCGCTCAAGTCGCTCACCTTCTGCCCGTTCAGCCAGTACTCGCCGCTCGTCGGCGTGTCGAGACAGCCGATCAAATTCATGAGCGTCGACTTGCCCGACCCCGACGGTCCCATGCACGCGACGAACTCGTTCTTCTTGATCTGGATGTCCACGCCCCGCAGCGCGTGCACCACCTCCGCCCCCATCTGGTACTCGCGCGTCAGGTGGTGCGTGAGAATCACGGTGTCGGGCAGCGGTGTGTCGCCCGTGCGGAACGTCATGGCGGCTGTCGAGGTCATAGCGTCCGTCCCAGCACCGCTTCGACCTGCGCGCGGGCGATCAAGTAGTTGAACCGCGTCTGCACCACGTTCACTTCCGCCTGCGTCAGCGCCGCCTGCGAGGTCAACAGATCGAGGATCGTCGCGGCGCCGACCCGATAGCGCTCGTTCTGCACGCGCAGATCCTCCGTCGCCGCGGCGAGGTTGTCGCGCGCGATGCTGATCTGCTCGTACGCCGTCGCGAGCCCCGCGAGCGCTTGCGTAAGCTGGGCGTTCACTTGACGCCGCGCATCCGCGGCAGCGGCCTCGGCATTGTCACGGCTCACCGACGCCGACACCTGCTGCTGCTCGCGCCCGAAACCATTGAAGATCGTCCAGGACAATCCGATTCTCCAATTGTGGACTTCGTTGTTCACGAACGCGCTGGCAAAGACCGTGTCCTGACGACTGGTGCCCAGAGACAGCGTCAGCGACGGCAGATACTGCGCCCGCGCCGCCCACACGCCCGCCTGGGCCGCGCGTGCGGCGGCCTCGGCTTGCTGAACTTGCGGCGCCGATTCAACGGCCAAGGCACGCAATGCGGCCGTGTCCGCCACGGGTGGCAGGGCGGTGTCCGGGATCGCTCGGACCTGTTGGTCCACGCCGATCTGCCGGCCGAGGTTGGCCTGTGCGGTCGCCAGGTTGGCCTGCGCCTGCAATAACGCGATTCGCGCGTTGCCGTAGTCCACCTGCGAGCGCAGCGAGTCGGAGCGCGTCGCCGAGCCCGCATGGAGCTTCTCGACCGAGATCTGGAGCTGCTGCTGCGCGCGCCGAACCTGCGCGTCCGCCACGCGGACGAGCTCTTCATTGGCAATCGCGTTGTAGAAGGCCTGCTTGGTGGCGAGCGTCACCTGGAAGCGTTGCACGACGACGCCAGCCTCGGCGGCATCGACATTGGCATTGGCCGCCTTAATGCTTGCGAACTGGCCGACGCCGGTAATCAGATTGATCCCCCCGGACAGCGATCCGCCATAGTTGGGGATCGGTGGGATGAGCTTGTTGCTGTTTTGGTCGTATCGTTGCGTGCTGTTCTTCGTGGCAAAGCCGCTGAAGCTGACCGATGGCAGGAACGCTCCCCACGCCGAAGTGCGTGCGGCACCGAACGTGCGCTGCCCCCCGCGTGCCTGCACCATCGCAGGCTGTACCTCGAGCGCGCGACGCACCGCTTCCTGCAGGGTGACTTCGAGCCCCTGCGGCGCCGGCGCCTGCTGCGCCGCTGCCGGTGCCGAGAGCAGGATTCCGAAGCTGACTACCAAGAAACCCCGCCGCATCAGTGCCCCCCCGCCTTTCCTTTGGTGGAGTCTTCCCGTTCCCTACGGTGATGCTCAGCCTGGTCGATGAGTTGCTGGTGACGCGTGCGCTGCTCCGGCGTGAGCTGGGCATCGATCTCGGCACGCATCCTGGCTTTGATCGAGTCAAATTGCGGCCGTACGCGCGCCCAGAGCGCATCGGTCTCGGGGCGGTGGTGCGCGATGATGGCGCGGACGGAGTCGCGCTGCGCCGTGCTCAAGTCCAACTCCCGGCTGAGGTACGCGACCAGCGCATCGGGTCCGCGCCGCGGGCCGCGATCGTCGCGTTCCGCCGCTTCGCGGCCACCCCAGCCGGCCAGTCCGCCCGCCACAAATACCGCGGCCAACAGGCCGACGGCGGCGAGTTTCGATCTATTCAGCATGGGTGCTCTTCCTCTTTCTATCGTTGATCGACCAGGGACGTAAACACGACACTCGCATCCGGCGGATCTTGCGCCGTCACGAGCGCCGCCAGACCGGTGCCTTCGAGCGGCGCCATCGCGGCGTCAATCGAGGCCGGCGCCGGCGTCAGCACGGTGCGCCCGAGCAGGAATCCGGCGATGAGCGCGGCGGCCGCGGCAGCGATGCCCGGCCGGAACCACGACGCGAGCACGTCGAGCGTCGGAACGCTCGCGCGGTCCGACGCCCACTCGTATTGCGCCATGACACGGGCGACAAACGCGGCATGACCATCCCTCGGCTCGAGCGCCGCGCGCAACGCGGCACCAAGCTCCGGATCCGGACGATGATCGAACGGCTTCGTATCCTTCATTTCACTTGCTCCTTCCAGTCGGCCAGCAGCGTGCGTAGACGGCGACGCGCGTGAAACACTTCCGATCGCACCGTGCCTTCCGGTATTCCCAGAATCCCGGCGATTTCGGCATGCGAATACCCTTCGACATCGAACAAGACGACTGCGGTCCGGCGGCGCTCCGGCAGCTCGCCGAGCGCGGTTCGCAACCGCTCTCCCAGCTCGTTGCGCATGGCCGCCGCGTCAGGCCGCGGACCTCCGCCCACGAGAGATGGGTCGAGGGGTTCGGCACGTCGGACGTTGCGGCGGCGGCGCCGATCCGTGGCCGCATTGGCCACGATCCGCATCAGCCAGGGGCCGAACGGCCTTGTTGCATCATACTGCCCGAGCTTGACCAGTGCCGAGAGAAAGCCGTCCTGCGCAGCGTCATCAGCATCGTCGGGATCGCCCAAAACCGCCCGGGCAACACGACGCGCCTGCGCGGCATAGCGATCGACCAACACGCCAAAAATATCTCGATCGCCAGCCAGCGCCTGAGCGACTAAGTCCTTGTCCTCTGCGCTGTTTCCCATACGCGCAGGGTTGGCCGGAGGTTGAGGGGGAGGGGGAAAATCAGGCAACATCGCTCTCCCGGCGGTGCCGCCGCCGGGCGAGGGCAAACCCGGCGAGCGAGAATGACGTCGCCAGCGCCCCGACCGCGAGGACGGTGCTGGTGACAATCGGAAATAGAATCAGCAGTGCCCCGATAACCAGAAAGGCCGCCGCCGCCGCACCCGCCAACATGCGGCGGGCGCCGCCGGCCACCTGGATCAACGCGACGACAGCGACAGCCCGGCGCTCACGGAGGGAGCGTTTGTGCTGCGGAACTGGAGGCGCCGACGGCTCGACCGCGGGCAGATGAACCGTTGCCGCCGCCACCAGACGCGGCGGCAACGGGAGCCTGCGACGCGCCATCAGCACGATCTCCCGGCTCTGCGCCATGTCATGCAGAAACTGCGTCGCGAGTGTCGCGGTCAAGGCCTCGTGCTCGGCGATGAGGTCGAGCTCGTAATTGCCCATGAGGCTCGAGACGTTGAGGTTGCTCGATCCCACACGCGCCCACTCATGATCACCCACGAACGTTTTGGCGTGAACCATCGGACCGCGATACTCGAAGATCCGCGCACCCGCGTGCAACAGCTCGCGGTACCCGCCGCGGGTGAAAATGCGAACGATGGGGACGTCGGATGTGCCAGGGAGTAGCAAGCGCACATCCACGCCGCCGCGGGCTGCGTCCACCAACGCCGCAAACAGTGGCGGCGGTGCGACGAGATACGCGTCGGTAATCCAGAGCCGCTCCGTCACCACCGCGGCGAGCAGCTGAACCGCGCGATAGATGCGTGACTGCGCCGGGAAGCCTTCCACCACGCGCACGGCCGAGGGACCGCACTCTTCCGGCGCGGCGGTGGTCTCGTCCTCAGGGAGCGGGCGGCCGGCGCGCGCCCACATCCGGCCGAATGCCGTTTCCAACGCGGCCACCGCCGGCCCGCATACGGCGAGCATCGTGTCGCGCCAGGGCGCTCGCCCGGCGGCGAGGTTGCCGGCCCATTCGTCGCCGATACAGAGGCCGCCGGTCATCGCCTTTTCGCCGTCCACGACGAGTAGCTTGCGGTGGTCGCGGCTAAACGCGGCGACCGGACCGGTCGTCCAGAGCGGGCGAAACGGGCGGACGTCCACGCCGGAGTTTCGCAGCTCGCGCCAGTACGAGTGGCTCGTGCCGAGGCTCCCGAAGGCATCGTACAGGACGCGCACCCGCACGCCGGCCCGCGCGCGCTCCGCCCACGCCGTAGCAAAGCGCCGGCCGGTTGCGTCGTCGCGAATGATGTAATTCTCGAAGTGAACGGTCCGTTCCGCATTCGTGATCATCTCGAGCATCGCGTCGAGCGCCTCGCTGCTGACCGCGATGTGGCGGACGAGGTTGCCGGGAATCGGCCGTGCGCCCGTCGCCCGATCCAGCGCGAGCGAAAACGGATTCACCCACCACCGCCGAGGCCAAGCGAGGGCTCCACCGGTCGGAGCGCCTGGATACAGAACGCGATGTGATCGTCGAGCGGCACGCCGAGCTCTTCGGCGCCCTGGCGCACCTCGTCGCGGTTGACGCCCCGTGCGAACGCCTTGTCCTTGAGCTTCTTTTTCACGGACGATACCTCGAGATCCGCAAAACTCTTCGAGGGACGCACCAGGGCGCACGCGACGAGGAAGCCGCAGAGTTCGTCGACCGCGAAGAGCGTCTTCGCCAGCTGTGTGTCGCGGGGCACGCCGGAATACGTCGCGTGCCCCAGTACGGCGCGCAGCAGCGGTTCGGCGACGCCTTTGGAGCGCAGCAGGTTGACGCCCCAGGCGGGATGGCCGTCGGTCGGGGAGTGGTCCTGATTGGGATATTTCTCGTAATCGAAGTCGTGCAGCAGGCCGACGAGCCCCCACGGCTCCGGGTCTTCTCCGAACTTCACGGCATACGCCCGCATCGCGGCCTCGACCGCGAGCATGTGCTGCCGCAGCGACGGCGATTGCGTGTGCTCCTGCATCAGGGCAAGGGCTTCTTGCCGGTTCACGTGGTGTCCACCCCCCAGCGCTCGCTCCACAAGGCGAGCATCAGTTGCGGCCACAACCTCCGGGCGTGATTGCGGCGACCCGTCCGGTGCTCCGCGAGAAGCGGTGTGTCGAGCAAACGGTCAGCCAGGGGAGCTAGTCCCGTGTTGAGCCATCGGGCCACGGGCACGGACAGACCGCGTTTCTGGCGATTGATGACCGCGGCCGGCACGAGCCCGCGCGCTGCTTCCTTTAATATCGCCTTGGTGGTGAGGCCACGCACCTTGAGAGGCGACGGACCGGGCAGCACCAGCTCCATCACCTCGCGGTCGAGAAATGGCGCCCGAGCTTCGACCGACGCCAGCATCGTCGCGCGATCGACTTTGACCAGGAGATCGTCGGGCAGATAGGTCAGAAAATCGAACCACATTACGCGATTCAGCGGATCGTCGTGCGGGAAGCGGTCCAGCTTGCACGCCAGGTCCGCGATAACGCCGTCCTCGATCGCCATCGCGCCGAGCCAGGTGAGATGGCGTTCGAGCCACGGCAGCTCGGTCGCCGACAGAAACTGCTTGAGCATGTACTCCAGCGTCATCTTGCCCGTCGAGGATGGCCAGCGATCGACGGCCCACCGCACCGCCTGCCGCAGCGGGCGCGGGACTCGCTGCCAGCGCTCCGCGAATTTGTGGCCCAAGTAGGTGGGATAGCCGCCGAACAGCTCGTCGGCGCCTTCACCGGAGAGAATGACCTTCACATGCTCGCGCGCCGCCTCGGCGAGCAGCCAGGTCGGGAGCACCGCGGGGTCGCCGAGCGGCTCGGCGAGTGAGCGCGAGACCACATCGAGCGCTCGGCCCAGCGATTCGTCGTCGGCCGTCACGACGTGATGCACCGACGCGATCTGGTGCGTCACTGCTTCGGCGTACGCGCTCTCGTCGTAGCCGGCCTCGGTGAAGTGCACCGCGTAGGTATGGATGCGCTCGCCGGGGATCACGCGGGCGGCCGCGGCGACGAGCAGCGAGGAATCGAGTCCACCGCTCGTGAACACGCCGAGTGGCACGTCCGACATCAGCTCGCGCTTTACGGCGCGCAGTAACGTATCACGCAGCTCCGCGGTGTTGTCGAGCGAGAGTGTCGCCGCACGAGTGGCCGCCTCCGCCGCGCTCCAGTACGATCGGATATCGGTCCGCCCGGCTTCGGCAATGAGCAGCGACGCGGGCGGGAGCTTGTGAATCCCGTCGAACATCGTGTGGGGCGCTGGGACGTAGCCCAGCGCATGATAGAGCGAGAGTGCCTTGCGGTTCAGCCGCCGCGGCTGGTCGGGGAATTCGAGCAGCGCCTGGATTTCAGACGCAAATCGCAGCTCGCCATCGACGTCGGTCCAGAAGAGCGGCTTCTCACCGGCCCGGTCGCGCGCCAGCACCAAACGGCGGCGTGCGTCGTCCCAGACGGCGAGGCCAAACATCCCCTCGAGCCGGGCGACCGCGTCCGGACCAAAGCGCTCGTAGAACGGAACGATGGTCTCGATGTCGCCATGCGAGCGAAACGGATAACGCCAGGCCGACGCTTCCCGGCGCAACGCGGGTGCGTTGTAGATCTCGCCGTTGCAGACCATCCAGATTTTGCCGTCGGGACTCTGAAACGGCTGATCGCCGGTGGTGAGATCCATGATCGCGAGCCGCCGCGCACCGATGCGGGCGCGATCGTGGCCGACGATGCACTCACCGTCGGGACCGCGGTGGCGCAGCGCCGTGGCCATCCTGGCCAGTGCATCTGGATGGCGCAGCGGCGCGTCGCGCCGCGCTATCGCGCCGAAGATCCCGCACATGGTCCATAGGCCGCGTATTGGCCTTCGACGGCGAGCAACGGCAACAGCGGGTCGAGCTGGGCGCGGATACGCGCGTCGTTGGCGCGGGCGACGAACACGGTGGGAGTGGGGCAGCTCGTCACGCGCTCGCGCCAGTACTCGGCGGGTTTCAGCGGCGACGCACTGTCGGCCCGGAAGCGCTCCAGGTAATCGGCGATGAACGTGCTCGTCAGCTCTCGGCCAGTCGCGGTCGCAATCGGAATTGTCCGTTGCAGATAAAAGGGCAGGGACGTTGGGAACGCCGAAACCCCCACAACCTCCACATCCTCCGCCCCCGCCCCCGCCCCCGCCCCCGTCGGCCGTACATTCTGAATGACGCGCGCGAGGGTTGCCGAGGAGCGATCCTCCCCGACCGCGGCGAGCAGCCGGCCGGACACGATCGGCATCGCCATCACCGTCAGGGCGTACCCCATGATCGCGAGAGCGGGACGGGGGTGCTCGACTCGACCCGCGTACCAGACCAATGCCGCGGATATGAGCAAAAGGGCTCCCACGGCGAGCGCGGCCTGGGGGATCGCGGCGCGTTCCGCCGGCGTCAGGCTGATCGGGGCGTGGAGCCACACGGTCAACGACACGAGCGCGACACCCAGCAGCGCCGCGAGCACCGCATAGGTGCTGCTCGCGACCCCGATGCCGCCGCCCAGCTCGCGCGCCTGGCGCGTGAGCACCCGGGCGGCCGCGAGCGCGAAGGGCGGCATCAGCGGTAACACGTATTGGGGCAGCTTCGACTGATTCAGCGTGAAGAACAGCAACGGTCCCAGAACCCAGCACGCCAGGAAGATGGATTCCTGCGCTTGTGGATTCACGCGTCGCGCGAGCCACACCCAGCGCCAGTTCCGCACGCGTCCGAGTGCTGGGACGATCCACGGGAACGCAGCGATCGGCACGATCGGCACGTAGTACCAGAATGGCGCCGTCCGATGAAATCGCGTGGTCGTCACGCGCTCGAACGTTTCGCGCACAAACACATAGTGCGGGAATTCGGGAATGCGATGCGACACCGCGAGAAACCAGGGGACCGCCACGATCGCGAACACCCCGAGACCAGCGAGGGGGAACAACCGCCGCATCGGTCTGCGCGTCAGCAGCGAGTATGGAATCAGCGTGAGCAGCGGCACGAGCATCGCCACGGGACCCTTGGTGATGGCTCCGAGCCCCATCGCGGCCCACGCCAGCACCGGCCGCTCATCCCAGAACGCGAGGATCGCGAGCGTCGTGCAGAATGACAGCGCGCTGTCCATGATCGTCGTGCGTGCGTAGGCGAGCACGAGCGGCATCGTCGCGAGCGCCAGCGCGGCGAGCCACCCGGCGTCGTCTCCCCAGCGCCGCCGTCCGAACCACACGACGACGATCAACGTCGCGATCGTGAACAGATATGCGGGCAAACGCGCCGCCGTCGCGGTTGGTCCGAGCACTTCCATGGCTAAAGCGGCGGACGCGAAATAGACGATCGGCTTGTCGAGGTACGGCAGTCCGTCGAAATGCGGCAGCACGTAGTCGTTCGTCGCCGCCATTTCGCGCGCGACTTCGGCGTTGCGACCCTCGTCGGGATCGAACAGCGGATATCCGCCGAGGTCGAATCCCAGCGCCAGGACGGCGGCGAGCAGCAGTACGGGCAGCCGTACGTAGGCTCCCACTGGCAGGAGCTGGGAGCTAGGAACCGGGAGCCTGAGGCGTCGAGGGAGGTGGCCGTTGCACGGGCGCGGTCGGCATCTGCGAGACCGTGATCGGCACCGCCGCTTTGCGCTCGCCGTCCACCGTGATCTCGAAGCGATACTGGCCGGCGCGCGGGAACGGCACGTCGAACACCAGCACGGCTGCCGCCTCGATCTCCGTGACGCCGGCGGGCGGCTCGGCAAAATTCACGGTGCCCGAGCCGCCGAGCAGCTCCGCGTCGTCTTCGTCGAGCAGCCTGATCTGCACCTGATGCTCCCCGACTTCGGTGCGTTTGCCTTTCAGTCGCAGCACCAGGTGCAGGCGAGGATGCATCGCCGGAAACTGCGGCACCCAGATGTGCTGGAAGATGCCGAGCACCGACATCTTGCCCGACTGATCGACGAGCGCGTAGTCGGCCACGACCGCGAAATCGAGGTGCACTTATTTTTTCGCCACGGGGACGGAGTAGCGCGTCTTATCCCACGCGAACGTCAGCGATCCAGACCCAAATGCAATCGTGAATTGCTCAATCGGCGACGCGACCGTTTCGACCTTCGCGTCCACGCGTACGAGATCCTGCTCTGGATGATACTCGGTGCCCCACTGTCCGGTCTGCTTATTGATGATCAGCTTCCACCCGCTCGGTGATGGCAGCGTCCACAACGTGTACTTGCCAGCGGGAACCGTTGCCCCGCCAATCATGAGATCCACGGGTGTGCTGAGCTGAGTCGCGGCGTTGGCTCCTGTGCGCCACACGTGGTTCCACGGCTCGAGCGCGCCGAAGATGTCGCGACCGCGTCGTGACGGGCGACTGTAGTCGATCCAGACATCCGCGCCACCGATCGAGCCGCGTGCGGTATCGCGCGGTGAGAGCTGTCCCAGCGGCCGGTTCGCGAACATCGGACCGGCCTGCGCCATCGGCACCGACGCGACGCGCTGGACTTCGACCTGCAGCGTGCTGCCTTTCCCGGTCAGCCAGGTGAGATGCCCCCCCCCCTGTCGGTCGAGCCGGAACGTAAACGGCCCGACTCCGGCGAGTTGCCCTTCATCGAACATGAACACGAGTGTATCCCCGCCCCGTTTGCGGATGTACCCGCCGCTGGTTCGATCGGCAGAGTAGAGCGCGGTGAACCGGACGCTGTCCTTTCCCGTACCGCGGGCCCACCGCCCGATCTGTTCCATGAGTCCGTACACGTAGAACTGGAACGGGAACGTGCCGCGCGGGACGGCGAGCTTCGTCGTCACGCTGCTGTCGCCCCGTGGAGACACCATGATCACCGTGTCGCCGGAAAAGTCGGCCGAGTTCTTCGTCTCCATCGGCCCAGGCCCGCCGCCGATGTTGTGCGTCACGATCTCCAGGTGGCGAATCGAGCCGTCTGGATTCAGGTCGAAGGTATAGATGCGATGCAGGCTCCGCGGCGTGCGGATCACGTACTCGCCGCGCAGCTGCGTTGCCGTCCGTGTGTATTGCTCGAGCGCTACCGTGTCGTTGCCGAGCCTCGTGACGAAAGCCCCCGAGTCCTGTACCACCATCGTCATTGCCAAGAGCAGCGCAACCACAACCCCCCCCTTCGGATTACGAGACTCTAATCGATGTGATTTCGTCGTTCCCTTTGATGGCGTTGACGACGTCCATCCCCTTCGTGACCTGCCCGAACACGGTGTGCACGCCGTCGAGATGTCGCTGCGGCGAGTGACAAATGAAGAACTGGCTGCCGCCCGTGTCCTTGCCGGCGTGCGCCATCGACAGCGTGCCGGCGACGTGCTTGTGGGTGTTCTTCTGCGTTTCGCATTTGATCGTATAGCCCGGGCCGCCCGTCCCCACTGGTCCTTTGCCGGTCTTGGAGTAGGGGTCGCCGCCCTGGATCATGAAATTCGGGATCACGCGATGGAACTTGGTCCCGTCGTAGAAGTTTGCGTTCGCCAGCTTCTCGAAATTCGCGACCGTGCCGGGTACTTCGTCCGCGAACAGCTCCAGTTCGATGGTGCCCTTTTTGGTTTCGATGACTGCTTTCTTGTTCGGCATCACTGCCCCGCGTTGAAGGACGTAGGAATGTGTCAGGTCTCCAGCAATCCAGCCAACTGTTCCGGCGTTGAGACGGGCAACGAGCAATTGGTGCCGATGCAGACCGTGGCGGCGGGATGCTCGGCGGTCTTACGAATCACGACTGTGCGTGGCCGGTAGGTTTGCAACGCGAGCAGATGCATCGCGCACGCAGGGCCCTCACCGCGGGGACCAGCGACCTCGATGCGCGTCACCGGATGCACGGCCCAGTCGACGGCGCGCAGCAATGTCGCGCCGTACAGCGACAGTTCGCGCGCGCTGCCGGCGAATGCCTCGAGGTGCCGATCGAGACGCTCGCGCCACTCGGGTTTGTCGGTCAGCGCCCAGAGGCGCGCCAGCACGAGCGCCGCAACGCCGTTGGGCGACGGCGTCGGCGCATCTTGGACCGGCCTGGCGCGGGTCGCGAGATATGCCGTGCCGTTCGTTCCCGCGATGTCGAAGTAGCCCGGCGTGCTGTCGGCGTGAGCCTGTCCGCAGTACGTCATCACCTGGATCGCGCGATCGAGCCAGGCTGGCTCGCCGGTTGCTTCATACGCATCGAGGAACGCGGCGGCTGACTGCACGTTGTCGTCGAGCATGCCGCGCGGTTCCGACCGGCCCAGGACGTGGCACATCCCGCCGCCGGCACCCCACGCCTCTGACCAGATGCGCTCGCACACCTTCAATGCCAGTGTATTGCATTCGGGCCGGTCGAGCACCGCGCCTGCCTGCAGGAATGCTCCGGCCATCATGGCGTTCCAATTGACGTAGGCCGTCCGGTCCACGAACGGCGCTGTGCGGCGGTCGCGTGCGGCCTTGAGCTTCGTGATCGCCGTGCGCAGCACGGGCCAATCGTCATCACTCGCCGGGTCCTGCTTCCACCACAACACGTTCTTCTTCGGATTGTGGTGCATCTCGCCGGTTTCCTGGATATCGAACACGCTCGACGCCACCGCGCCTTCGCGCGCAGTCAGTGCCGCCTGTGCTTCTTCGAGCGTCCACGTCCAATAGTCGCCGTCGTCACCGAACGTGAGATCGGCGTCCTGTGACGTCGCGAACGCGGCCTTGTCCTTGTCTGCCATGACTTCGAGCACCCAATCCACGATGCCGGTCGCCACGTCCTTGAGCAGCGGCGTTCCGAGCGCCGCATAGGCCGAGAGATACGCCCGCAGCAGCTCGGAGTTGTCGTACGACATCTTTTCGAAATGCGGCACGATCCAACGCTCATCGACGGAGTAGCGGTGGAAGCCGCCGCCCAGGTGATCGCGAATCCCGCCACGGGCCATTCCGGTGAGCGTCTTCTCGACGATCTCGCGCTGCCACGCGAGTCCTCCCCTGCTGTCGTGCCAGCGGGCCAGCAGGAATTCGATCGCCGCGGAATGCGGGAACTTGGGTGCCGAGCCGAAACCGCCGTAGCGCACGTCGAACGCCTGAGCCATCTGATCGGCCGCGCCACTCACGAGGTCGGCGCTCACGACGCCCGGCTTCGCCTCGTCCAGCGTCTGGACGACATGTGCGCGAATCGCGTGCGCATTGGTCGTCACGCGCTCGCGCTCCTCCCGGAACGCCCGCGCGATTTCCATCAGCACGCGGCGAAATCCCGGCCGGCCATAGGCATTGTTGTCCGGCGGGAAGTAGGTGCCGCCGAAGAACACCTCACCGTCAGGCGTCAGGAAGGCTGTGAGCGGCCAGCCGCCCTGTCCGCTGAGCGCCTGCACGGCACGCTGGTAGCGCGTATCCACGTCGGGCCGCTCGTCGCGGTCTACTTTGATGCAGACGAAATCGCGATTCAGGACTTCGGCGACGCCGGGATCTTCGTACGACTCGCCGTCCATGACGTGGCACCAATGGCACCACACAGCGCCGATATCGAGCAGGATCGGCTTCTTCTCCTCGCGTGCGCGCGCAAACGCGGCGTCGCCCCAGGCAGACCAATGCACCGGTTGGTGGGCCGCAGACTTGAGGTACGCGGAGGGTTCGGACGCCAGCTGATTCGACGACACGGCGCTAATCCAGGTACCGGATCGCGGTTTGCGTCAACAACTCCGCGCCGATCACCAGTGACTCCTCGTCGATGTCGAACGTGGGACTGTGATGCGGGGACGCGCGGCCTCCTTTGGGTGCCGACCCCACGAACGCGAAGCACCCCGGGACACTGGCGAGAAAGTAGGCCATGTCTTCGCCGCCCATCGTGCGCACGCCGTGGCGGACGTTGCTGGCACCGATCATGCCGGCGGCGACGTCGCGCATCAACGCGCTCAGCTCTTCATTATTAATGAGCGGCGCGCTCAGCCGGCCGTAATTCACAGTGGCCCGGGCCCCGAACGCCGCTGCGACACCCTGCGCCGTCTCCTCGACCAGGCGCGGCGCATCCTCGAAGAAGTGGCCGCCGAACGTGCGCACGGTGCCGCGCAGGTCGGCGCGGTCGGGGATCACATTGAACGCCCGCCCCGCGTGCACCTCGGTCACAGAGACCACGGCTTCAGCCAGCGGATCGCGCCGCCGCGAGACCAGGCTCTGCAGCGCCGTGATGACATGCGCGGCAACGAGCACCGGATCGATCGTCTGGTGCGGCGCGGCGGCGTGGCCACCACGCCCCAGAATCTCGATCTCGAACTGATCCACCGAGGCCATCACCGGCCCGGCCATGATCCCGATGGTACCGACCGGCAGGTCGTTCCAGAGGTGAATGCCGAACGCGGCGTCAACCGTGGGTTGCTCGAGCACGCCGTCCTTGATCATCGCCTGCGCGCCATTGGAGACCTCTTCCGCGGGCTGGAACGCGAACTTTACGCTGCCCGGGAGCTCGAGCGGCGCGAGGCGGCGAGCGACCTCGAGCCCAATCGCGACGTGCCCGTCGTGACCGCAGGCGTGCATCCTCCCCGGCTGCCGGGACCGATAGGGGACCGCATTCGCTTCCTCGACGGGCAAGGCGTCCATGTCCGCCCGGAGCAGCACGCAGCGACCACCGTTCTGCTTGAGTCCAACGACGCCGGTTCTTCCGATTCCTGGTGTCACCTGATAGTGCAAGCCGCGCAGGCGATCCGTAATCAGGTTCGCGGTGCGCGTTTCTTCGAAACCCAGCTCTGGGTGTGCGTGGATATCGCGCCTGGTAGCGATAAGGCTCGAGCGATCCACCGGCGCCAGAGAGATCGTCATGAATTCACGTCGGCACGTTGGCGTGGCGTCATACCAGCGAGCTCGGGCAGAGCCGATTGAGCACGCAGTCGGCGCAGCGCGGTCGCCGCGCGATGCAGACCGCTCGCCCGTGCTGGATCAGCGTATGCGAGAACCACGTCCAGTCTTCGCGCGGAACGATCTCCATCAGGTCTTGCTCGATCTTCCCCGGGTCGTCCTGCCGAGTGAGCCCCAGCAAGCGGCTCAGACGATGGACGTGCGTGTCGACGACCACGCCTTCGTTCTTCCGGAACCAGGTGCCGAGGATCACGTTGGCGGTCTTGCGGCCCACGCCGGGCAGGGCCGTCAGCTCTTCCATTGTGTTTGGGACTTCGCCGCCATGCCGCTCGACGAGCGCCTGCGCCATTCCGATGATCGATTTCGTCTTGTTCCGGAAGAATCCGGTGGACTGAATCTCTTTTTCCAACACGCTGGGGTCGGCAGCCGCGTAGTCGGCGGCCGTGGGGTACTTCGCGAACAGATGCGGCGTGACCATGTTGACGCGCGCGTCGGTGCATTGCGCGGAAAGAATCGTCGCGACGACGAGCTCCAGGGCATTGCGATGCTGCAGCGCGCACGTCGCGTCCGGATACTCGCGTTTCAAGCGCGCGACGATTTTCCGCGCCCGGGTTTTCCGTTCGGTCGCCGCGACTTTCGTCTTCATGGTCAGCCGGAATCTAGCAGGGTCAGGAGCCGGCCGGTCAGCAGCAGCAGCTCGCCCGCGTTGGCCACCGAATAGAGTCCGGCCGCCGTACCGCCCGGCAGCTGCGGGGCGAACGGTGCGCTGCCATCGTCGCGTGCTGCCGCGATTTCGATTTCCCCAGCGGCCGGATCGTCGGGATCTGCTCGGCCTTCCAGCCCCACCGCACTGAACCCTGGTCTGTCGGGACGCAAGCCGAAGATCGCCAGCACGTCGATCGCTCCGGCTCCCGACGCGGCTTCGCTCACGAACATGCCGTCGAGCGGTTCGGGCGGGCCGGCTTCGTGGGGCGCGCCCCAGACGCGCAGCTCGGGCAGCTGGAGATACTGCGCGGCATGGGGCAGCCGGGTTGTAATACGCGATGCGCCGACGGCGCGACGCAGCGTCTCCTCGCTGATCTGGAAAACGCGTTGCGCGGCGGCCCAAAACTGATAGGCGTGATGCAGCAGCAACACGTGCGCTTCGAGCGCGTCCGCGCCGGCGTCCTCCGGCACGATCTCGCGGAGCAACCGGCCGACGGGCTCGAGCAAGACAAAGCGATCGCGGTCCGTCGCGGCCGCGCCGTCCTGCTGCAGGGCCGCGGCGATGGCGGGAAACCGTGGCTCGATTTCACCAAACGCCAGGGCGAACGGCGTCGGTCTCATGCCTTCGGAAGGAAGTCGTCCAGCGCGCGCACGAATTCGCCAGTTGCCTCCACGTGCGGGCAGTGTCCCACCGGCAGCTCCTCGAGGCGGGCGTTCAGGAGCGCGGCCAGCTCGCGGGAGCCGGCGATCGGCATGGGGTCGTACGTGCCGTGAACGACTAGGGACGGGGGACGGGGGACGGGGGATCGGAGATCTCGGAGCCGCGGACGCAGGTCATAATCGCCGAGGCTCTCCCAGACGGCTTGCTGCGTGCGCGCGTTCACCCGAAATGCGGTGAGGTTCTTGGCGTCGTTGAAATCGCGGAAGTAGCCGGCGACCGACAGCTCGAACGCGCGCCGCTGGTACGCGGCGGGGTCGGATTCCCGTACACCGCTGGCCCGCAGCGCGTCGCGCTGCTTCTGGATCTCCGGCGCCTGCATGCGGCGCGCGAACTCCTCCTCGAATTGGCGCCGGTAGTCGATCGTGATCGAAGCCGGGGAGACGAGCGCCAGCCGTTGGACTCGGTCTGGATGCTCGAGGAGATAGAGCACCGCGAGCAATCCGCCCCACGAATAGCCGCACAGCGCCAGGCGCTGCACGCCCAGCTGCACGCGTAGCGTGTCGAGGTCGGCGACATGCTCACGCCACCCCACCGGCGTGTCGCGCGAAACCGGCGACCGACCACCGCCGCGCTGATCGTAATAAAAGAGCGAGCGTCCCTGCGCAAGGAGATCGTATTGCGGCAGGAGATAGTCGTGACTGGCGCCCGGCCCGCCGTGCAGCACGACCACTGTGGGACCGCTGCCGATCTGCCGCGAGAACAGCTGCACTACAGCAGGACTGCCAGGGCGTCGGCGACTTCTTTCACTTCGGCATGCTCGCGCTCGCCGAAGCCGTTTGGCACGTCGGAATCGATGTCGATCTGTCCCAGGATGTGATCGCCGCGGCGGATCAAGACGACGAGCTCCGACTTGGTAAAGACGTTGCACGCCAGATAATTCTCGATCGCGCTCACATCAGCGACGTTCTGGTCACGCTTTTCCGCGACCGCCGTCCCACAGACGCCCGTGCCGACCGCAATCCGCGTATGCTCGGTGTCACGGCCGGCGTGCGCCTCGAGCTGCAACTCGTTACCGTGCAGCATGTAGGCGTATACAGAGGCATAGCGTGGACCCCACGCGCGGATGCGATCGCAGGCCATCTGCAGCAGCGCCTGGCGTCCCTCGTCGTGCAGATGCGCGGCGCGGAGCGCCCGCACCAGCTTCGTCGCTTCTGAGGCGGTCTCGCGACCCGCCTTCACGTACTGCGCTTTCCCAAGACGGTGGTCGCGCGCCGCTCGACGCCCTCGCGCCGGCTCACGATCACGACCGTGTCGCCGGGCTGATGGCTCGTTGTGAGCAAAAGCAGTGCGATCATGACTCGTACTCTATAGATTGAGCCTCCCCATGGCCACCCCGCAGGACTTTGCCGCCCGGTTTGCGCGCACGCTCGACCTGTTTCGCGATCCTGGAGCGAAAGAAGAGCAGAAAGCGCAGTTTCGCGCGCTGGCGCATCTCCTCAAGGGCGAAGCGGTGACCATTGTGGCGCAGGACGGCCGCCTGCTGGTGAATGGCCAGGCGGTCGACGCCGACACGCTGCTGCAGCGACTCGAATTCCACGCGGTAAAAGAGATCGCAATTCCCGCGGATCCCCCGCTCGCGGAGATGTTCGAGCTGCTGCGAGGGCTCGCCGACCAGCCCGGGGAAGGGGATATCGCTGCGCGGCTGAGCGGGGCAAAACGTGTCACCGTCACGATGCAGTCGTTCGTGGTGGACGCTCCACTCCCTCCGCCCTCTCCGCCGTCTCCCCGCACGCCGCCTCCCCCAAGCGGGGACGACGTCCCAGCCATCGTCCGCGAAGCTACGGCCGAGAGCGCCGCATTCTCGCCGGCAGCGGCAGCGACCCGCACGACCGCCGGTCTGATCGCTCAGCTGCAGGAAAGGCCCGAGGGACCCCATGTCGGCGACGTGCTCGCCGTCCTCGGTCGCCAGCTCGAGACGGCAATGAAGGCACACCGGGTTAGCCAGGCGTTGACGATCGTCGCCGGGATCGTTCGCGCTGAACAACAGGTGAGTGATGCGACGCGCCGCCGGCAGTATTCGATCGCGTTGAAGCGCATGTACAGCAAGGCGCTCCTCGAAGCGATCGCCGAGGTGGCCAATCATCCGGCAGACCGGGACGATGCGTTGCTGGTGTTGCGCAGAGCGGGGGAGGACGGCGTCGAAGTGCTGCTGGATCTGCTTGTGGCGGCCCCGACGATTGAGGAGCGCCGCGGCATTTTCATGGCGCTGACGGGGATGAAGGAAGGGACGGACCAGTTGGTGCACATGCTGGGGCATCACCAGTGGTTCGTGGTTCGCAACGTGGCGGAGCTTGCCGGCGAGCTTGCGCTCGACGACGCGGTGCCGGCGCTCGCCCAGCAGCTTGAGCACGACGACGAGCGCGTGCGCAAAGCTGTCGCAATGGCGCTGGCGAAGATCGGATCGAGCTCGGCGGCCGAACCGCTGCGCCGTGCGCTGCGGGACAAGTCTCCGGAGGTTCGGATGCAGGCCGCCCTCGGCGTCGGTGGGCGCAAGGCGAGTGCGCTCGCGATGCCGCTGGTGGTGGCGATGGAAGAGGAAACGGACGAGGGGGTCGAGCGCGAGTTGATTCTCGCGCTCGGGCGTATCGGCAGCACGGCGGCCGTGCAGGCGCTGATCAAGTTTGCGCAGCCCGGCGGCCGGTTGTTCGGTCGCAAGCCGGCGGCGCTGCGCGCGACCGCCGTCGAGGCACTGCGTCTTGCCGCCACTCCGGCGGCGGTCGGAACGCTCGAAGGGCTCACCGACGACGGCGATAAACAAGTGCGCGCGGCTGCGCAATCAGCGCTAGCAGATCTCAAGCGATAATAGGGCAGACTTTACTGCCTGAATGTCCGTTGCATATCGCGGCAAAAACCGCATAACGCAAGGTCAATTATTACGGTGACAGCACGACGCTTTTTCGCGTCAGTGGTTGCGTCTATGTCATTAAGCCAGAATGTGTTACAGCAGTTGTCAAGGAATGGGTGCGGTTCTTGCCCATAGGGGTCGTGCTGTAGTGTACCCAACGACCTCTTCGGTCAGGAGAGAGATCATGAAATGCGTCCGCGTGGTTCTCGTCCTCGTCGGACTCTTGGCGCTGCCGCTCGTAGCGGCCGCGGCCCAGAGTCGTGGCAGCAGCGCCAACACCTGCAAGGCCGCAGGCACTGTTGCGGCCGCTGGCAACGGCGGTAACGTGCCTCCGGGCCAGGCGAAGAAGTGCCCGGCGCCTCCGCCGCCGGCACCAGTTCCGGCTCCAGTGCCGCCACCGGCGCCACCTCCGGCGCCTCCACCGCCGCCGCCGCCTCCTCCTCCTCCTCCGCCGCCGCCGCCGCCGCCGCCGCCGCCACCGCCGCCGCCGCCGCCTCCTCCTCCACCGCCGCCGGCTCCGGTGCCGCCGCCGCCGCCTCCGCCCGACCAGCCCCCAACCGGGCCGCATAAGGCGATGGGCATCGTATACGAGGATATCGACGGCAGTGGCTCTCGCGATCCGTTCGCCGGTGAGATGGGCCTAGCGGGCTGGAGCGTCGAGCTCCGGTGGAACGGCCAGGTCATCGCCACGACTACGACAGACGCCGACGGCAACTTTGAGTTCAGCTCGCTGGGTGTCGCCACATACAGTGTTTGCGTGGTATTGCAGACCGGTTACATGCAAACGGCCCCGAGCGCCGGTGACGGCTGCTATACGTTCACGTTCAGCAGCCCGATTGAAACGTGGGCGATGCACAACGACTTCGGGATGATGCAGAACCCGTAGGAGCAGTACTCCTGACCAACTCAGGGCCCCGGGTGATTTGCCCGGGGCTCTGTTCTTTTAGAAGCCGTTTTGGAGGTGGGTGGAGGTTGGTGGAGGATGGTCGAGGTTAGTTCGGAATAAAGTCCATTCCGGGCTCGAGCTTCCGGGCAAACGCCGCGAGCAAGTCGGCGGCGCGATCGAGATCCTCGAGCGCCACCATTTCGTTGGGGCTGTGCATGTAGCGGTTGGGCACGCTCACGAGCCCGGTGGGAATACCGCGCATCGCGTTATAGATCGCGTCGGCGTCCGTGCCGGTGTCGCGCGGCGCCGCCTGGATCGTGAACGGGATGTGCGCCTGCTCCGCGCACTCCACCAGCACGTCGAAGACCACCGAGCTGACCGAGGAGCCGCGGCTGAGGACCACGCCACCGCCAAGCTTGTGATCGCCCGAATGCTTTTTGTCGGCGCCGGGATAGTCGGTCGCATGCGTGACGTCCACGACGATCGCGACGTCCGGCTCGATCCCGACGGCGCTCGTGCGTGCGCCACTGCCGGTCCACGCGATCTCTTCGCGCGTCGAGGCGACGGAGAACACCGCCGCATGCGTAGGACGCTGCTTTGCCAGCCGGCGCAGCGCCTCGGCCGCGACGAAGGCGCCGATGCGGTTGTCGAGACTCCGCGAAACGATCCGGCCGTTGGGGTACTCCTCCACGCGGCTGTCCAGCACGCCGGCGTCCCCAATACGCACCCGCGCCGCGGCCTCATCGTGGCCCGCCGCGCCGATATCGATCCACAAGTCGATCACTTTTGTCACGCGGTCCAGCTCTTCCTTCTTCAGCTGGTGGATCGCTTTCTTGCCCACGACGCCGTGCACGGGACCCTCGCGCGTGAGTAGCAGGACCCGCTGCCCGACCAGCACCTGCGAGTCCCAGCCGCCGATGCCGCTGAAGTAGAGAAAACCGTCGTCGTCGATGTGCGTGATCTGGATCCCGATCTCGTCGATGTGCCCCGTGAACATCACCCGCGGCTTCCCCTTGGGATTGAGGGAGGCCACCGAGTTGCCGTGCACATCGGCGCGCACGTCGTCGGCGAACTTGCCGACTTCATCCCGCCAGAGACGGCCGGGCGCGTGCTCAAAGCCCGACGGCCCCGCCGTATCGAGCAGCTGCTTCAGGAATGCGACGGTTTTGATAGTCACGCTGTCGTTATAGATGTCGTTGCGATGTCGTTATACTGTTTACTGCCGGCGCAGGCCCGTGCGATAGAGCAGGAGCCCCAAAATGGCGAACATGATCAGGCCAACGATGGCTGACGTCGCGAAACCACCCAGCGCGTGATACAAGGGGAATTTCTCGGCGAGCCAGTCGGCCGCCATGCCGCGCGCGCTGCCCCAACCCGCAATTGCCGCGACCGCGATCCCGCAGATCGCGCCGCCCGCGATCAGCCCGCTCGCAAACAGAACGCCCGGGCCCGACTCGATCTCGGCGAGCGACCGGTTGTCGGAACGACTGCGACGCTCGACGAGCCAGCGCACGATGCCGCCCGCGAACATCCCCGCCGACGTCGTGATCGGCAGGTACACGCCGACGGCGACCGGCAGCGAAGAGACGCCCATCAGCTCGATGGCGATCGTGAGGAACACGCCGATGAGCACCAGTCCCCAGGGCAGCTTGTGCGTGAGGATCCCATCGGTGATGAGCGCCATCAGCGTCGCCTTTGGGGAATCGAGGCGCTTCAACTCGTGGCCCGAGTATTCGCGAATCCGTCCGCCGATGCCGGGATCCACGACGTAACGAATCTCGTGCGACGCCGGCTCGACCAGGTACTTGCCGGGGGGCACGCCCTGCGTCTCCACATATACGCGAATGACCTGGTAGCTGTTGTTGTCGATCGAGTCCGTGCCGCCGATCCCGAACCGTGACATCGTCTCGGGGTGCACGACCACGTTGCCGTCGGGACTGGTCCCGCTCGCCGGCGCGACGAACCCGGCCCGTGTTTCGGGGACCTGGTAGCTGTAGGCGCGGTTGAGGAACGTGAGGGTCCAGCCCACCGCCAGCGCCGATCCGATCGCCCCGATGAGGATCGCGATCTGCTGGCGCCTGGGGGTCGCGCCGACCAGGAATCCTGTCTTCAGGTCCTGCGACGTGTTGCCGCCGTTCGCGACCGCCACGGCGATGACGCAGGCGATCGAAATCGCGCGCACGCGATCATCGATCTGGTTCCAGCCGAGCAGCAGAAAGATGAAAGAGATCGCGATCAGCGCCGCGATCGTCATGCCTGAAATCGGGTTTGCCGAGCTTCCGACCTGGCCGCAGATGCGGGACGAAACGGTCGTGAAGAAGAAGCCGAAAATGATGATCAGGATGCCGCCGAGCAGGTTTACGCCAATCTGCGGGATCAGCGCAATCGCCACGGCGAGGATGATCGAGCCGAAGACCGTCACGCTGATGGGCAGGTCGTCGTCGGTGCGCAGCTTCGCTAGGGCCGCCTGGCCGAGACGGCTGGCGCGCATATCGGCAAACCCCGCGCGAAACGCCCCGACGATCGTCGGCAGCGACCGCGCCAAGGCGATAATGCCGGCGCTGGCGACCGCGCCGGCGCCGATGTAGAACACGAACGCCGCCCGGATCTCGCCGGCGGACATATCGCGGATCAGCTTGGTCGTGCCGAACATCGGCTCGGTCATCGCGCTGCCGAACAGCTTGATCGCCGGCATCAGCACGACGTAGGCGAGGCAGCCTCCCGCGAACAGATAGCCGGCAATGCGGGGTCCGATGATGTACCCCACGCCGATCAGCTCCGGGCTCGCCTCGACCCGCACCTCGGCGCCCTGATAGGAACGGAACACCTTCCCCGGGTATTCCTGCCAGACCTTCAGCGCCGTCATCAAGAACTTGTAAAGGAACGCGATGCCGAACGCCTGGAAGACGGTCTTGGCGTGGATGCCGCCCCGCTCACCCGCAATCAGCACCTCCGCGCACGCCGTGCCTTCAGGGTATGGGAGATTCCCGTGCTCCTTCACGATCAGCGCGCGCCGCAGCGGGATCATCATCAGCACACCCATCAAGCCGCCGGCGATGGCCAGGATCGTGACGCGCGAGATGTCGAGGTCGTAGCCCATCAACAAAATCGCGGGGATCGTGAAGACGACCCCCGCCGAGACCGAATCCGCCGCCGACCCCGTGGTCTGGACGATGTTGTTCTCGAGGATCGTGGACTTGCCCAGCCAGCGGAAAATCGTGATCGACAAAACGGCGATGGGAATCGACGCGCTGACCGTGAGCCCGATTTTCAGCGCCAGGTAGACGTTCGAAGCGCCGAAGATGAGACCTAGGACAACCCCCAGGACGATGGCGCGGACGGTCAACTCGGCGGGCGACTGGGATGCCGGGATGTAAGGCTGGTAGCTTGCGCCGGCCCCGGAGGTGTGGGGCCCTGCTGAGGGATGAGCGGCCGGGATGCTCGTCATAGGCGGCACAATCTGCGCCCAGAATGCCGCAAGTGTCCAGGCACGAACCCAGATGATGCGCAGGGTGTATAGCGGTGTCCTTGTCGACCCTGGGATCATGACAACACCGGCATCGAGTCTCCCTATTGTCCGGCAGGCGCTCGCCGGACGGTACGACGTACGCGAGTCCATCGGCCATGGAGGGATGGGATACGTTTACCTCGCGCGGGACTTGCGACTCGACCGGCTGGTCGCCGTCAAACTGTTGCCGCCGCCGCTGGCGCTGGACGAGGGGTGCCGACAACGCTTTCTGCGCGAGGCGCGTACGGCGGCCGGGTTGGCGCACCCCAACATCGTACCGATCTTTGCCGTGCACGAAATCGGCGACTTCGTGTTCTTCACGATGGCGTACGTGGCGGGGGAAACGCTGGCGCAGCGGGTCGCGACCAGCGGGGCGCTCGGTCACGAGGAGGCCGCCCGGTTGCTCGTCGACGTCGGGGAAGCGCTCGCCTACGCGCACGCGCGCGGCGTCGTCCACCGGGACGTGAAGCCCGACAACATCCTGATCGAGGCGGCAACCGGTCGCGCCCTCTTGTCCGACTTCGGGATCGCGCATGCCAGTGCCGACGGCCGGGCCTCGGCACCGGGCGGCCTCGTGCTCGGCACGGCGGCGTTCATGAGTCCGGAGCAGGCCCGTGGCGAGCTGGTGGACGCCCGCAGCGAGGTGTATTCGCTCGGCGTCGTCGCGTTCTACGCGCTGTCTGGCCGGCTGCCGTTCGACGCCGCGACCGACGGGGCGTTGCGGCTGCTGCACATCGGGACGCCGGCGCCTCCACTTCGCACGGTTGCGCCTACCGTGCCGCCACGCTTCGCCCACGTCGTGGATCGCTGCCTCGCGAAAGACGCGTGGGCGCGCTTTCGCGACGCCCCCACGTTCCTTCGTGCGCTAGCCGAAGCGGTTGAGCCGCCACGCGCCCCGCTTGCGGTGCGAGCGTTCCTCGTGCGAGGCGTCAATCGGGTGATCATGGGAACAGTGCTGCTTCCGGTGGCGGCGCTGACTTGGCTCCGGTGGAACGATCCGGCCCTGCGTGCCGCCGCGAGCGCCGCACTCGCGGTGGCGCTGCTCGTCCCGGTCGGAATGATGATCGCCCGCGTACGGACGCTGCTCGCCGCGGGTTACGGGCGCCAGGACGTGGTGACGGCGCTCGCCGCGGAGCGGGCGCGGCGGCGCGAGGAGTTGAGCTTCGTATATGGCGCCACGCCGAGCCGGTTCGAGCGCGCCATGCGCTGGCTTGCCTGGCTCGCGATCCTCGCGACAGGCGCCTGGGTCTGGCTGTCCCCGCACGATGCTCCGCTGGAGGCCGGCGCGGTGGCGGCCGGCGTCGCGCTCCTCGCGGCGATCGTCGCGCGCGCGCGGACCGAGCAGCGCACCGATCCGCGCGGCGCGCGCCGGCTGTGGCTCTGGCGCGGACCAGTCGGCCGCTGGCTATTCCGATTCGCGGGGGTGGGGCTGCGCCGCCCTTCCACCATCGTGACGATCCTGGGGCGCCTCGAGACGCCAGCGTAGGCGCCGAGCATTAGAATGGGGATGCCGTGGAGCACCCTGACCGCCTGTTCCTGGATTTCCAGGCCGCCGTAGCGGGCCGCTACTCGCTGGAGCGCGAGTTGGGACGCGGCGGTATGGGCGTCGTCTACCTCGCGCGAGAAGTGCGGCTGGACCGTCCCGTCGCGATCAAGCTGCTGCCACCCTCGAAGGCATCCGATCCCCGGCTGCGCGAGCGGTTTCTGCGCGAAGCGCGCACGGCGGCCAAGCTCTCCCATCCCAATGTGATTCCGATTCACGCTGTCGAAGAGATCGGCGAATTCGTGTTTTTCGCGATGGCGTACATCGAGGGCGAAACGTTGACGGAGCGGGTGCGCCGGCGCGGCCCATTGGCGCCCTCGGAGGCGTCTCGCGTCCTCCGCGACGTCGCGTGGGCGCTGGCGTACGCGCATGGGCAGGGCGTCATCCATCGCGATGTGAAGCCCGACAACATCCTGCTCGAGAACGGTGGCCGCGTGCTGGTGGCGGATTTCGGGATCGCGAGCGCGATCGCGGGTGCGGGCGCCCTTGCGACCGGAGAAGTCGTGGGCACGCCCGAGTTCATGAGTCCGGAACAAGCGCTCGGCGAAGTGGTGGATGGGCGCAGCGACCTCTACTCGTTGGGCATCGTGGGGTATTTCGCGTGCTCCGGAGCTCTGCCGTTCGAAGCGGAGAAAGCCACCGACGTCCTCGCCAAGCAGGTCACCGAGCCTGCGCCGCCGCTCGCGAGCACGGCGCCGCTCGTGCCGCGGCGCCTCGCCCAGGCAATCGACCGGTGCCTCGCGAAGGAGCCGGCTGAGCGTCCGGAAGGCCCCGCGGCGTTGGCCGAACAACTCAGCCACGCGCTCGAGCAGCGGCGCGAGCTGCCGGTCGCGTTGCGCGCATTCGTCAAACATGACGCGCGGCTCGATGGCAGCGGTGTGCTGCTGTGGCCGTTCGTCATGCTCGTGATCACGCCCATTGCGGGGATGCTGACGCAATCGGTCGCCGTCGGATTCATGACGCTGATCAGCGGCTATACTCTCGTCCCGTTGGGCGTCCTGATCAATCGCGCGCGCAAACTTCTCAATGCGGGATTCGGGCACGGTGACATTGGGGTGGCGTTCAAGGCCGAGATCGACCGCAGCCGCGAAGAGCGGGCCTACGGGTTGGGCCACGGCGGCGGGCCATCATGGTTCGAGCGGGTGCTGCGATGGATCGGCGGCATAGGTACCGGGACCGCGATGGTGACGCTTACTATCATGAATTCGATCCCCTTGGGCGAGTACATGCTCATGACGGCGTTCGCCTGGACACTCACGATCGGCGTGGGGTCAGGTATCGGCGCGCTCATCATGCTGCAACGCCGGCGCGATGTCGATGCAGAATTCTGGGGGCGGGCGTGGACGGGTCGGTTCGGGCGTTGGCTGTTCGGGGTGGCGCGCATGTTCACGAGCGCGAAAGCGTTGCCGGCGTCGCTCACGCATCGCCCCACCGAGCTGGCGCTCGGCATGGCCGCCGAGCAGCTCTACGAGTCGCTCCCGAAGGTGACCCGCCAGCAGCTCCGCGATTTGCCCGATGTCGTCCACCGGCTCGAGCAAGACGCGCAGCGCATGCGCGCGAGGCTCGAGGAGCTGCAGGAGGCGCTCGCGGACGTCGGCCACAGCGGCGCCCCGGATGCGGCGATCGCGACGCGGCACGACCGCATCGTGGCCGATCTCAGCGCGGAGCGCGACCTGGTCCAGCAGCGGCTCAAGGACGCCGTCGCGGCGCTCGAGACGATTCGGCTCAATCTGCTGCGCCTGCATGCGGGGACGGGGACCGTGCAGAGTCTGACGACGGATCTGGGACTGGCGCGCGAGGTCGCGCAGGAAATCAGGTTGCAGGTCGACGGCTACCGCGGAGTCGAACGAGAACTGCAGCGGTGAGCCCCCCCTCGACGGCGCCGGATCGACTGTTCCTCGATTTTCAAGCAGCGCTGGCCGGCCGGTACTCGCTCGAACGGGAGCTCGGACGGGGCGGTATGGGGATCGTGTACTGCGCGCGCGACTTGCGGCTCGAGCGCGTCGTGGCGATCAAGCTGTTGCCGCCGCAACTGGCCGGCGCAGCGGAGCGACGCCACCGCTTCGTACGCGAGGCCAGGATGGCAGCGCAACTTTCCCATCCCAACATCATCCCCATTCACGCGGTTGAAGAAATCGGCGCGCTCGTGTTCTTCGTCATGTCGTACATCGACGGGGAAACACTCGGGGCCCGACTGCGGCGGGACGGCCGCTTGAAGCCCGCCGAGGCAGCGCGGATTCTCCGCGAGGTGGCGTGGGCCCTTGCCTACGCGCACCGGCAGACCGTGGTGCACAGGGACATCAAGCCGGACAACATCCTCCTGGAGCAGGGCAGCGGCCGTGCGCTCGTCGCCGATTTCGGAATCGCTCGCCTGGTGGCGGCGCCACGGGAAGGTGACTCGGGAGAAGGCAGGTTGGTCGGCACGCCCGAATACATGAGCCCTGAGCAAGCGTTAGGCGAGCCTGTGGATGGACGCAGCGATCTCTATTCGCTCGGCGTAGTCGGTTACTACGCCCTCTCGGGCCGACTTCCGTTCGCCGGCGCCACGGTGACCGCGCTCATCGGCCAACACATCAGCCAGTCGCCGCCACCGCTCGATGCTCATGCCGGGTCGCCCAAGCTCGTGGCGGTCATCGAGCGCTGCCTCGCGAAAGACCCCGCGCAGCGCTTCCAGACGGGCGAGGAACTGGCCGCCGCGCTCGCTGAAGTCGTGGAGGGACGGCACGAGTTGCCCGTGCCGATCCGGGCGTTTCTCTCGGAGAGCCGGGTACAGGCTCGTGCGCAGTACATCGGCCCATTCATCGCGGCCGCGGTGCTCGTCCCCATGGGCCTCAACCTGCTGCTCAACAGCGTCTTTTCCGGCAGCCCTCCCACTGTGTTCCGCGGTGGACTTGTGGCCGTCGCCAGCGTGCTCGTGGCCGCCGCCGCCGCCTCTCCCATCGCGCTCGCCGTGCGCAGCGTGCGTCGCCTTCTGAATGCAGGGTACCGTCACGAGGATCTGGTGCACGCCCTTGGACTCGAGCTGGCGCAGAGGATGGAGGAGCAGGAGTTCGCGGCCGGCGTGCAGGGGGCAACGTGGTGGGAGCGGTGGATGCGCACGAAGATGTATGCTGCACTCGGCCTGGCGGCTGCGAGTGGAGCCGCAGCGTTCTTCCTTCATTATCCAGCGGTGCTGTTTGCGTTCGGTCTGTTCGGCCTGTCGTCCGCTGCAGCGGTGGCAACCGGGTTGGCTGCGCTCGCGGCGAGCCGGAGCCGGCTCGACGACGCCGAAGCGCGTCGCGTCAGATTCTGGAAAGGCCGAATCGGTCGCTGGCTCTTCAGAGTGGCCAGCTTCGGTCTCCGGGGGCGTGCCGGGCTGCCGGTGGCGAACCGGCCCACAGAGGTGGCTCTCGGTCTGGCGGCCCTCGACCTGTTCGCCCGACTCCCCGCGGACGTGCGGCGACGACTTGGGAATCTGCCGGCCGTCGTGCGCGCGCTCGAGGAGCAAGTGCAACGCTTGCGCAATAACGGTCAAGCAGGCGAGCTGCGGGAGGCGTTAGGGGCGCTCGAGACAATCCGCTTCGACCTGCTGCGCTTGCAGGGCGGTGGCGTCACGCTCGAAGGGCTGACTGCCGACCTGGGTGCGGCGCGCGAAATCGGTGATCGGGTGGACGCGCTGCTCGCGCGAGGCTACGACGTGAGCGACTGACTAGTCGCGCAGCCGCTGCAGGCGCTCCACTGCCTGCTGCAGCATCTCATCCGTCTTACAGAACGCAAACCGCACGTACTTGCGGCCCAGCTCGGGACGGGAGTAGAAGCTCGACCCCGGCACGGGTGCGATGCCGTGCTCGGCGGTCAGCCACTTGGCGAACTCGTCATCGGGCAGATCGGAGATCGCCGAGAAATCGGCCATGACGTAGTAGGCACCTTGAGGGGGCCGGCACTTAAAGCCCGCCTGTAACAGTCCGGCACACAGGATGTCCCGTCGCCGGCGGTAATCCCGCGCCAAACCCTGGTAGTATTCGTCGCCGAGTGTTTCCATTCCCACGGCGACGGCTTCCTGCAGGGGAGCGGCAGCGCCCACGGTGAGGAAGTCGTGCACCTTGCGGATCGCGCCGGTCACATCGGGAGGCGAGATGATCGTCCCCACTCGCCAGCCCGTCACACTGAAAGTCTTCGACGCCCCGCTGGTCGTGATCGTCAGATCGGCCATCCCTGGCAGCGTCGCCAAGGGGATGTGCTCCCCCTCGTAGTAGATGTGCTCGTAGATCTCGTCGGTGACCGCGAACGCGTCGTGCCGCTGGCACAGCTCGGCGATCGCCGTCAGCTCGGCACGGGACAGCACCCGGCCGGTGGGGTTGTTCGGCGTGCAGACGATGATGGCGCGGGTCTTCGCCGTGAACGCTTTGGCGAGACGGTCCAGGTCGAGCGGCCCCTCCGCGGGCATCGGAACGAAGACCGGCTTGGCATCGCAGAGGATGGCGTCGGGTCCGTAGTTCTCGTAGAACGGCTCGAACACGACGACTTCGTCGCCCGGATTCACGATCCCAAGGAGCGCTGACACCATTGCTTCGGTTGCTCCGCAGGTCACTGTGACCTGCGTCATTGGATCTACGGTCAGGTTGTACCAATCTTGGTACTTCGCGGCCAACGCGTTCCGGAGGCGGACAGCACCCCAGGTGATCGCGTATTGGTTCACGTCATCGCGAATCGCGCGGGCCGCGGCGTCTTTCAGGACGTCGGGGCAGGGGAAGTTCGGGAAGCCCTGAGCCAGGTTGATGGCCCCGTGCTCATTCGCGAGCCGGGTCATCCCACGAATCACCGATTCGGTAAAGCCGTGTGTGCGGCGGGCGGTGCGGGTACGCATGACCGCAAAAGATACCGTCTTGACCGGCAGTCCGGACGGAGGCTAATTCGCTGGCTCTTATGTCCCGTCGCGCCGTCCTGACAGTAGGCCTGCTTTTTTCGCTTGCCACCTGCCGGGACGGTAGCGGCCCGCAGCTGCAGTACGCCCGCGTGGCGGTCGCACCGATCTTCCCCTCGAATGCCGGTCTCGCGTCGTTCGGCCTGGCAATTGACCGGGTTCGCTTCATCGTCGTCCGCCCCGCCGAGGCGCCTGACACGCTTGCCGACACGACGGTCGCCTTGCCCCCCGATGCCCGGGTGCTCGACGTCAATCTCCGGGTCCCCATCGTTTCGTCGCCCGAAACGGTGCTGGTCTCGATCGTGGCGCTGGCGGGAGCCGTGCCGCTGTTCGAGGGCACCGCGCCGGTGGAAGTCTCGAGCGGAGTCGTATCGGAGCCGACCGAGATTCCCATCACGACGTACGTGGGACCCGGCGCCGGCGTGGACAGCATCGCCATCGCACCGCGGACTCCCTACCTCTATTTCGGCGACTCATTGCGGTTTCAGGTGCAGGCGTTCCAGGGCGGCACGCCCGTGCCCGACTTCTACGTCTCGTGGACCACGAGTGATACGGCCCTCGCGCACATCAATGGCATAGGCTCGCTGCGCGCGCCGATTTCCCGCACGAACGTGTGGGTCATTGCGCGCACGCCCGGTGCCATCGCCGATTCGGTGACGGCGACGTTCCAGCCGGTTCCGTCCCAGCTGGTCATGATCGCCGGCGGCGGTCAGACCGGCCCGGTGAGCTTGCCGCTCGCGACTCAGCTCGAAGTGGAAGTGCGCGGCGCCGACAATCTGCCGGTGTTCGGCGTCGCGGTCCGCTTCCGCTCGCTATCAGGGGGCACGCCGAACGACACCACCGTGACGAGTGATCTCGCGGGTCGTGCGCGCGTTAATGGTGTCCTCGGCCCGACCCCTGGAGCCCAAAGTTTCGTCGCCACCCTTCCCGCGTTCCCCGGTGTGACGGCGGCCACGTTCAACGCCACGGCGACCGGCGTCGTGATTTCGCCCGCGACGTCGATCGTGACCGTCGCGAGCGGCTCCGTGCTCTCCGGCAACACGGTCAAGCTCCGACTCCAGGGGAAAGACGCGGGCGGCAGCGACATCACGACGGGCGGGGCCACGGTCGTGTTCACGCGCTCGGGCGGAACCAGCACCGGCACGATCAGCGCGACCGCGGACAGCGGCAATGGCGTGTACACCGCCGTGTTCACCGGAGTACTCGCCGGGTCCGCTACCACGATCGGCGCGACGATCAATGGATCGGCCGTTACGACCACGTTGCCGTCGATCGCGGTGTCGCCGGGCGCGATCTCGGCCGCGACATCGGTGATCACGGCCTCGAGCGCCACCGTTGCCTCGGGCTCGGCCGTGACGTTGCGGCTGCAGGCGAAAGACGCAGCAGGCAATTCGGTCACGACGGGCGGTGACATCGTCGCGTTCGGATTCTCGGGGGGCACAAGCACCGGGACGATCAGCGCGACCGCCGACAGCGGCAACGGTGTCTACACGGCGACGTTCACGGGCGTGTTGGCGGGTACGGGAACGTCGATCGGCGCGACCATCAACGGCAGCCCGGTCGCGAGCCCAAAGCTGACTATCGCGGTGACCCCGGGTGCGCCGGCGCAACTGGTCTTTGTGGCCGTGCCGAGCTTTGCGTCGACGGGGATCGTGATCTCTCCTGCCGTCCAGGTGGCCGCGCGCGATCTCGCGGGGAACGCAACGTCCACCTACGCTGGTGACATCACGATCGCGATCGGCACGAACCCGGGTTCGGGGTCGCTCGCCGGGACACTCACACGCACCGCGAGCGGCGGCATCGCGACCTTCGGCGATCTCGCGATCGATCTTCCAGGCGTCGGATACACGTTGAGTGCCACGGCGTCCGGGCTCGCGACCGCGACGTCGACGGCATTCGACGTCGTGCCGCCGTCGGGAACGATTTTCTGGGCCGCCGCAACCAGCGGGAACTGGAGCAATCCGGCGAATTGGGTGGGTGGTGTCGTTCCCGGCCCAACGGAAACCGCGGCGATCACGATGCCCGGGACGTACACCGTGACGCTCGACGTGAACGATACGATCGGCGGGCTGCAGCTCGGCGGATCGAGCGGCTCGCAGACGCTGCTCGCCGCGAGCAGGACGCTGCGCGTTTCGGGGACGACGCAGGTCAGCGCCAACGGCCTGCTCTCGCTCAAGAGCTCGACGCTGACCGGTGGAACGCTGGCGAATAGCGGCACGGTATTCGTGGAGGGCTCGACTGCCATCACGACCGGAATCACGACGACCCCGGGATCGCTGATCCGTCTGCAAGGAAACGGGACGTACAGCACGGCAACGTTGACGGCCGCCGGCGGCTTCACGAACAACGGCAGCATCGTCCTGACCGATACGACGTCGTCGTACGGCGCGACCCTCAATGTGACATCCGGTACGCTCACGAACGGACCTGGCGGCACGATCTCGGTGCTCAGCGGCAGCGGCGGCCCGCGGACGCTGGGAGCGGAGCTCGACAATCAGGGGACGCTGACCCTGGCGCGCCTCCTGACGTTGCCGCAGAGTTCCGCGCACCATACGAACAGCGGCACCATCAACCTTTCGGGCGGCAGTCTCGCGATTAATCAGTCGGGCACGCTGCCGAGCTTCACGAATACCGGCACGATCGTGATGGGCGCCAGTGACAGCCTCAAGCTGTCCTCCGGCAGCTTCAACTATACCAGCGGCTCGATCAGCGGCGGGACCGTCTCATTGTCGTCCACCGCGGTGACCGCGACCCAAAGCTTCAGTACGCTCGCTGCCGATCTCAGCGTGGCCAGCTCGAGCTGGAGCGGCAGCGGCGTGGTGACGATCGCCGGTGGGACGACCGTCGTGTGGCGCGCCAGCACGATCAGCGCGCCTCTCGATAATCACGGCACCCTGGTCGTCAACGGCTCGAGCGCCTTCAATGGCCCGTTCAGCAACGCGAGCGGAGCGACGCTCCAGCTGCAGGGCAATGGTGTCTACAGTACCGCCAACCTGACGGTCGCGAACAGCCTCACGAACAACGGCGCAATCGTGTTGACGGATATCACGTCGTCATACGGCGCGATGCTGAACATGCCGGCGGGTGCGACGCTGACCAATGCGGCAGGCGCCACAATCGACGCGGCGGTCGGTACCGGGGGTCTGCGTACGCTTGGGCTGCAGCTCGACAACCAGGGGACGGTCACGTTGCACCGGTCGCTGACGCTCAGCCGCGCGGGCGCCGCGCACACGAACAGCGGCCTCATCGACATCACCAGCGGCAATTTGTCCGTGAGTCAGTTTGGCACCAGCCCCAGCTTCTCAAACGCCGCTGGCTCCATCACGATGGGCGCCAGCGACAGCCTGTTGGTCTCCGCGGGATCCTTCACCTGGAACGGCGGCGCGATCACGGGCGGGACCCTGTCGTTTGCATCGACTGCGGTCACGCTCGCGCAGGACTTCAGCACCGCCACGGCAGGACTCAGCCTCGCGAGCACGACTTGGAGCGGAACAGGCACGTTGACCGTCGCGCCGAGCACCAGTGTCGTATGGCGTGCGAGCACGATCAGCGCGCCGCTCGTCAACCAGGGAACGCTCATCGTCAATGGATCGAGCGCATTCAACGGGGCGTTCAGCAATGCGTCGGGCGCGACGCTGCAACTCCAGGGTAACGGCATCTACAGCACTGCCGTCTTGACCGTCGCAAACAGCTTCACGAACAACGGCGCCATCGTGCTGACGGATATCACGTCGGCGTACGGAGCGATGCTGACGATGCCGGCGGCTGCGACGCTGACCAACGCGCCGGGCGCAACCATCGACGCGGCCGTGGGGCTGTCGGGACCTCGGACGCTGGCGGTCCAGCTCGACAACCGGGGGACGGTGACGCTCAACCGCGGGCTCACACTCAGCCGCGCGAGCGCGGCGCATCAGAACAGCGGCACCATCGACGTGAGCGGCGGTGACCTGACGATCACCCAGTCCGGTACGACGCCGAGCTTTACGAACACGGGTGCGATCAACATCGCGGCTGGCGACAGCGTGAAGGTGTCGTCGGGGGCCTTCAACTACACGAGCGGGACGATCAGTGGCGCCGGGACGTTCGCGGTCACATCGGTGAACGTGACCGCCGCGCAGAACTTCAGCACCGCGACCGCGGCGTTGAGTCTGGCGAGCTCGACGTGGGGTGGCACCGGCACGCTGACCGTTGCGGCGGCGACCTCACTGCTGGTGCGCGCAAGCACGATCAACGCACCGCTGGTGAACCAGGGCACGATGATCGTGAACGGGTCGAGCGCATTCAACGGGGCACTCACGAACGCGACCGGTGCGACACTGCGCGTGCAGGGCAACGGCACGTACAGCACCGGCGTCCTCACCGTCGCCAACGGCTTCACGAACGACGGCGCGATCGAGCTCACCGACATCACATCGAGCTACGGCGCGACCCTCAACGTGACTTCGGGCACCCTGCTCAACGCGGCCGGCGGCACGATCGCTGCGTTGCTCGGGACCAGCGGACCGCGCAACCTCAACGCGCAGGTGGACAACCGCGGCACGATCACCGTCGCGACGGCGCCCAATCAGGGACTGACGATCAGTAAGGCGAGCGCGGACCATCAGAACAGCGGCACGCTCGAGATCACTGCCGGCGATCTCGGGATCATGCAGACCGGCAGCAGCCCGAGCTTCACGAATACCGGCTCGATCACAGTCGCCGCCGCCGATACGTTCGCGGTGGTCAATGGCGCGTTTACGGACAACAGCGGCACGATCGGCGGTGCGGGTGCGCTGGTGCTCTCGGGGGTTACGGCCGGCGCCTTCAATGCGGCGCATTCGATCGCGTCGATGTTGATCACCAGCTCGACCGTGAGCTTCGCGACGCCGCAGAGCACCGGCGCCACCGGCTTCGTATTCACGGGCTCGACGATCAACGGGCCGGGGCTTCTCACCAACGACCCCGGGCGCTTCCTGAACGTGCGCGGCAGCACGATCAACGCCGATCTGGACAATCACGGCACGCTGCTGGTCAATGGGTTGAGCAGTTTCAATGGCGCGCTCACGACCGGGGATACCTCGCTGATTCAGGTGCAGGGGAACGGCACGTACAGCACCGGCACGATGACCGTTCTCAACGGCTTCACGAACCACGGCGCCATCGAGCTGAGCGACATCGTGTCCAGCTATGGGGCGACGCTGAATGTGACGAACGGCACGCTCACCAACGCGCCCGGGGCCTCGATCACGGCGCTGGCCGGCACCAATGGTCCGCGCACGCTCGGCGCGGCGCTGGATAACCAGGGGGCGGTGACGGTGGCCCTGGGGCCCGGACGGCTGCTCACGCTCGCGAAGCCGAGCGCGGCGCATCAGAACAGCGGCACGATCGACGTCACGGGCGGCGATTTCACCATCTCGCAAAGCGGGGCGGGCGCGAGCTTCACGACCAACGGCACCGTCGATATTGGCGCTGGTGACACGCTCACGGTGAGCGGCGGCTCGTTCTCGTACGACGGCAGCACATTCGGCGGCAATGGGGCGTTGGTCCTGTCGGGCGTCAACCCCGCCGCGTTCAACGTCGCCCACACGGTGCCCGCGATGCTCGTCACGAGCTCGACGGTGATCTTCGCAACGCCGCAGAGCACGGGGGCCACCGGGTTCTCCTTCACATCGTCGACGATCAACGGTCCAGGATCGCTGACGAACGACGCGGGGCAGTCGCTGGCGCTGCGGTCCACGACCGTCAACACCGCGCTCGACAACCAGGGTACGCTGGTCGCCAACGGCACGACCGTCATCAACGACACGCTGACGACCGGCGCGAGCTCGCTGCTGCGGATTCAGGGGAACGGCACGTTCAGCTCGGCGACCGTCACGGTCGCGAAGGGCTTCGAGAACGCGGGAACGGTCGAGCTGACCGACACGACGTCGTCGTACGGTGCGACGCTCAACGTCACCAATGGCGAGCTGCGCAATCTCTCCGGCGCGACGGTGACGGCACTGACCGGAGCGAACGGACCGCGCACCCTCGCGGCGGCCCTCGACAATCAGGGTGCGCTGGCCGTGACGCTGGCGGCGGGACGAGAGCTCGTCATGAACCGCGCCGGCTCGGTGCATACCAACAGCGGGACGATCGACGTGAGCGGCGGGAACGTGGCCGTGAGCGCGGCCACGAGCTTCCAGAACGTGGGTGCGATCACGCTCGGCGGCAGCGACACGCTCTCGATCAGCGGCGGGGCGTTCAGCTTCGACGCAGGGACGCTCGACGGCGGGACGTTGCTGCTCACGGGCGTCAGTCCGGCGAACTTCAACATGCCGCACACGCTGGGCTCGATCGTCCTGGCCAGCTCGACCGCCAACTTCGCGCCCGATCAATCGACAGCGAGCACGAGCTTCCTCCTCACCAGCTCCGCGCTCAACGGTCCCGGGACGCTGACCAATGCGCCGGGCAAGACGTTGAACATCCGCAGCAGCTCGATCGCCGCGCCGTTCATCAATCAGGGTTTGCTGCTCGCCAACGGTACGAGCAGCATCGATGGACCGCTCACGACGGTCGCCGGTTCGACGCTTCGGGTGCAGGGGAACGGCACCTTCAGCACGGCCACGCTGTCCGTCACGGCGACCGGCGGGTTGCAGAACAACGGCGCAATCGAGCTGACCGATACCACCGCGTCGTATGGCGCGACACTGAAGGTGACCAACGGTCCGCTCACGAACTCCGCCGGCGCCACGATCGACGCGCAGGTCGGCTTCAACGGGCCGAGGACGTTGGATGCTATGCTCGACAACAAGGGCGGCACGCTGACGGTAGCGCGCCCGCTGACGATTACCACCGGCACACACACGAACAGCGGGCTGATCAAGGTGAGCGGCGGCGACATCACCGTCACGCAGACGGGCGGCAACCCGAGCTTCACGAATCAGGCGGGCGGGATCATCGACCTCAACACCGGCCGCACGTTGCAGGTGACTAGCGGGCCGGTGCGGAATGAGCAGAGCGGGACGATTACCGGGACGGGCACGCTGGACGCGCGCGCCCCGGCCACATTCGCCAATGCCGGTACCATCACACCCGGTGGAACCGGGCCCGGCACCCTCAACGTCGCGGGCGACATGACGTTCGAGACGACGGGCGAGCTGAATGTCGAGCTGGCGGGGCCGGCCGTGGGAACGCAGTACGACCGGCTGGCGGTCGCGGGATCCGTGACGTCCCTGCTGTCCGGCACGCTGAACGTCGCGTTGCAATACTCGCCGACGTCGGGTCAGACGTTCGACGTCATGACCTGCACGCCGACGTGCACCAATAGATTTGCGATTGAAAACCTGCCGCCGGGGTGGCTGCCTGCTTCCTACCTCTTGAGCCTGGTGCGGTTGACGGCGCCGTAAGCTCCTATTTCAGCAGTAGCTTCGCAATCGTGTTCAGCTGCATGTTGCTCGTGCCTTCGTAGATCGTGCCGATCTTCGCATCACGATAGAACTTCTCGACGGGGTATTCCTTCGTATATCCGTAGCCCCCAAATAGCTCGACCGCGAGCGACGTCACGCGCTCGGCGATCTGCGAGCTGAGCAGCTTCGCCATCGCCGCTTCTTTCGTGTAGGGCTCGCCCGCGTCCTCGAGCCGAGCGGCGTTGTAGACCATCAGCCGCGCCGCCTCGAGCTCCGTCGCCGCCTGGGCGAGCTGAAACTGCACACCCTGGAATTCCGCGATCGGCTTGTTGAACTGCTGCCGCTCCTTCACGTACTTGAGGCACGCATCGAGTGCGCCGCGCGCCACGCCGATCATCTGCGCCCCGATGCCGATGCGGCCGGTGTTGAGCGTCTCGATCGCGACCTTGTAGCCATTCCCCACTTCGCCGATCAGGTTCGCCGCCGGGACCTCGCAATGATCCAGGATCAGCTCCGCGGTGGATGACGCGCGGATGCCGAGCTTGTCCTCCTTCTTACCGACGCTGAATCCCGTGAAGCCGCGCTCCACCGCGAACGCCGTAATGCCCTTGTAGCCCTTCGTGAAATCGGTATTCGCGAAGATGATGTATAGCCCCGCCTCAGCGCCGTTTGTAATCCAGAGCTTGCGGCCGTCGAGGATCCACTTGTCGCCTTGCTTGGTGGCCTTGGTCTGGAGTCCGAATGCGTCGGAGCCCGATCCCGCTTCGGAGAGCGCGTATGCACCGACGACCTCGCTCGCCAGACGCGGCAGGTACCGCTGCTTGACGTCGTCTGAAGCCCATTTGAGGAGGAGCGCGTTGACGAGTGTGTTCTGGACGTCGACGAAGATTGCAGTCGACGCATCCACGGCGGAAAGCTCTTCGACAGCGAGGACGGTCATGAACAGGCTGCCGCTGGCGCCGCCGTGCGCCTCAGGGATTTCGATCCCCATGAGGCCGAGCGCGAAGAATTTCGGGATGAGCGCCGGGTCGAGCTGCGCAGCCTGTTCCATGGCGCACACACGCGGGCGGACCTCGCTCTCGGCGAAGTCGCGCACCGCGGCCTGAAAGATCCGTTCTTCTTCCGAGAGCTGGGTGAGTGGGTTCACGCCTTCTTGTCGGACGGGCCCGGCGCCAGCATCTCCCGAATTCCGCCGAGCGACCCGAGCACGCCGGTGGCCTCGTAGGGCATGTAGACGACCTTATTGTTCTGACCGGAGACCATTTCCTTCAGCGTCTCGATGTAGCGGATGGCGATCAGGTATTGTGCGGGGTCGCCGCCGGTACCCTTGATCGCGGCGGTGATGCGCTCGATCGCCTGCGCTTCCGCTTCGGCGACCTTGAGCCGCGCCGCCGCTTCCGCTTCGGCGTGCAGGATCTTGGCCTGCTTGTCGCCTTCCGCGGTGTTGATCTCCGACTGCCGGATGCCTTCCGCCGAGAGAATGCGCGATTGCCGCTCGGCATCGGCCGTGATGATGGTGGCGCGGCGCTCGCGCTCGGCGCGCATCTGCTTTTCCATGGCGTCGCGGATGTCGCGCGGCGGGTTGATGTCCTTCAGCTCCACACGGCTGACCTTGGAGCCCCACTTGTGCGTCGCCTCGTCGAGAATGGCGCGCAGCTTGGCGTTGATCGTGTCGCGCGAGGACAGGATGTGGTCGAGCTCCATCTCGCCGATCACGTTGCGGAGCGTGGTTTGCGTGAGCTTCTCGATCGCGTCGGGCAGATTCGCGATTTCGTACGTCGCGCGCACGGGATCGGTAATCTGGGAATAGATCAGCGCGTCGATTTCGACGACGACGTTGTCCTTGGTGATCACGTTCTGGCGCGGGAAGACGTACACGGTCTCGCGCAGGTCGATGCGCTCGGTGCGGAAGCGGCGCGAGTAGCTGTCCCCGGCGGGCGTGATGACCGTCTGGTGCCAGTCCACGGAGCGGGGACGGTCGATCACGGGCAAGACGAAATTGATTCCCGACGCGAGCGTCTTGTGGTACTTGCCGAGCCGCTCGATGATCATCGTCTGCGCCTGCTGCACCACTCGGATGCTCTTCGAGATCAACACGATGACGCCGAAGGCGACCGCGGCCACGAGAATTGTGCCAGGACCCATCGCTTAGAGCTCCTTCTCCACCATGAGAGTGGTGCCATCCACCTGAATGATCGTGACCTGGGTGCCGGGTTCAAGGACCGTGGCGTCCGACGACGCGCCACGCCAATCCTCGCCGTCCACCTTGACCCGCCCGGTCGACCCCGGCCCGATCCGCTCCGTGACGATGCCCGTCTTGCCCAGCAGAGCATCTACGCCGGTGCGCAATTCGGACCCCGGTCCGAGCTGGAAGTAGTGCATCAACCGGGGGCGCAGCCCCGCCATGCTGACGATGCTGGCAGCGGCAAATGCGATGCCCTGCGCCACGAATCCGAGGCCGGGGATCAGCCCCACCACCCCCGCGACCGCCGCTCCAACCGCCAGGCAGGCGAGCCAGAAGCCTGCCGTGAACATCTCCCCGACGAAAAGGCCGATCGACAGCAGAAACCAAAGCAGCCAATCTTCCATAGGGTCAAAGCTGCAACCCTTGTAGGCGTTTCGCTATCCAACTTGAGCCAACCCCTTGTGGAGCCGCTATGATCGCTCGTTCGCTGCTGCTCGCTGCAACAACCGCTGTGTTCGCCATCCCCGCTGCTGCACAAACCTCACGCCACGTCCTCAAAGGTGATTCCGTCGCCGTCTACAACCTCGTCGGCGAGCTGCGGGTCGAAGGGGGCTCGGGAAGCGACGTCGTCGTGGAAATCCAGCGCGGCGGCGCCGACGCGGCGAAGCTCGACGTGCAGGCGGGACCGCTGCGCGGCCGGGAAACCCTGCGGATCATCTATCCCGACGATGTCATCGTGATGCCGGAGTGGGGGCGCGGCTGGAATACCACGCTTCGCGTGCGCGACGATGGGACGTTCGGTGAAGAACATGGGCGACACGAGCGCGGTGGTTGGTTCCGCGAAGGCCGTGAAGTGCGCATCACCGGGCGCGGCCGCGATGGACTCGAGGCGTACGCCGATCTGCGCGTGAGCGTCCCCACCGGGAAGAACATCGCGCTCTCCCTCGGCGTCGGGAAGGCGTTCGTCTCCAACGTCGACGGCGTGATTCGCGTCTACGTCGCATCGGCCGACGTCGCCGCCGATCGCACCAAGGGGTCGCTCCGCGTCGAGACCGGCTCGGGCAACGTGGACATCCGGACGGCGTCGGGCGACGTCAAGCTGGAGACCGGCTCTGGCGACATTACGGCGTCTGGCGTCGACGCAACGAGTCTGCGCCTCGAGACCGGGTCCGGTAACGTCACTCTGACGGATGCCAAAGCGCCGAGCCTGCACGTGGAAACCGGATCGGGCGACATCGAGGCGTCGGCATCGGCCGGCGATGAGTTGTCGTTCGAGACGGGCAGCGGCAACGTGGATGTGGCACTCATCGCGACGTTCCGTTCCGTGCACATCGAAACCGGCTCCGGCGATGTCACGCTCAAGGTGCCGCCGACCCTGGGCGCCGAAGTGGACCTCGATACCGGAAGCGGCGACATCGATCTCGGCGGGTTGACGCTGCAGGTGCGTCGCATCGCGCACGATCATGTCACGGGGACGTTGGGAAACGGGAAGGGGCGGCTGTCGGTCGAAACGGGTTCGGGGAACGTGCACCTACAGAAGCTCTAGTTTGCGACGATCTTTTTTTGTCGGCCGACCTTTGCCCTGATAGGTAGGAGTCGGCGCAATGCGATGAGCCTCGGCAAGGCGCTCGCGATTCGCGCGTCCTTCGGGAGACTCGTCATACAACAACTGGGCGTCGCGCGCCGAACCGCGGCGTCCGGTGACGGCGCGCACCGTGAGGATCCAGTCATAGGGACCGACGCGCACCCGCAGGCTGTCGCCGACGTGGAGCTGCTTCGCCGGCTTCGCGCGACTGCCGTTGACCTGAACCTTGCCGCCCGCGACGGCGGCCGCGGCGAGCGCGCGAGTCTTGTAGAAGCGCGCAGCCCAGAGCCACCGGTCCACGCGGACACTATCGGCGTCCATGCCCAAAGGTATTATCAACCGCCATGAAATGGGTCCTGACCGCGATCGGCGCTCTGGTCGGCTTAGTCGCGCTCATGGCTGTCGTCGGAGCATTCGTGTCTCGCGATCATCGCGCCACCAGCACCATCACATTGCGCCAACCAACCGATAGCGTCTGGAAGGTCGTGCGGGACCTGGGGAACATCACCGCGTGGTGGCCCGCGATGCAAAAGGCCGAGCGGCTGCCAGACCGGGACGGCCACGAGGTGTGGCGCCAGAAGATGGGCGGCTTCGATGTGCCGATTATCGTGATGGAATCGTCGGCGCCACGCCGACTGGTGACCCAGATCGATCCCACGGCGGAAGGCGCGTTCGGCGGAACGTGGACCTACGAGTTGGCGCCGGACTCCGCCGGTACGCGCATCATCGTCACGGAAGCTGGTTGGATCGGCAACCCCATCTTTCGCTTTCTGTCGCGGTTCGTGTTCGGCTATTACGGCTCACTCGACGGCTATCTCACGGCGCTGGGGAACCGCTTCGGTGAGAGAGTGCGGCCGGCGCACAGCTAGCCGCCGACGACGATCGTCAGCTTCTGCCAGATCTTGCGGGCCAGGCCCGTCGTCAGGTCCTCGATTTCGTTCACCGCCTGTAGCGCCACACTGTCTTCGAAGTTCTGCACGTACAGCGCCGCCACTTTTCCCGTCAGCGACAGCATTTCGCTGCAGTAATCGAGATAGCGCGCCAGGTCGGCGGCGGTCATCTCGCGCTTCGCCGGCTGGGTGCGCTCCGGGTCCTTGGTGAGCTGATGCATGTCGATGATGTGCGCGATCGATCGCAGCTCGCGCAACGCGCGGAGCGCGCGGCGGCGTTTGATGCGCGATTCGAGCGTCGCGAGGAAGAAGATCGCGGCGCCGACGAGGACGAGGTCGTTGATCCCCGCTTCCAGCACTTGGATGAATTGACTCAGCTCGAACGCGCCCGGCGGTCGCAGCCGAGTCACCATCAGGATGAGTCCGGCGACGATGATGACACTGAGGACGACCGTCGCGATCCGGACCGCCAGAATGGGACGCGCGATCCACTCGGCGCGCTCGCGCGCCTTCTGCGCGATCTCGAGCAGCTGCCCGCAGACCTTCCCGAGCCCCGATCCGGGAAACTTCTCCTCGATCCGACCGCGTAATCGCTCGATCGTGCCGACGATCTCGCCGGCGTCGAGGGCGAGATAGTTCATTGCGTCAGGTAGTCGACTGCGACGTGCGCCAGCGCGCGGACCCCGACCGGCAGCGCCGCTTCATCGACGAAAAACCGGGGCGAATGGTTGGGCGCGACCTTGCTCGGATCCGTTCCGGGCGGTGTGATGCCAAGGAAGAAGAAGACGCCGGGAATGCGCTGCTGGTAGCGGGAAAAGTCTTCGGCTGCGGTGATCGGCGGTGCGAGCGAGACATGGCTTGCCCCGGCGACCTGGCGCAGCGTGGGCAGGATCTTCTCGGTCAGTGCCGGATCGTTGTAGGTCACCGCGGTGGTCGTGTCGATGACTACCCGCGCCGACGCGCCGGCGCTCTGCGCGATCGATTCCGCAGTCCGCCGGATCCGCTGGTGGATATCGTTGCGCATCGCGGTGTCGAACGTGCGAACCGTGCCGATCATGACGACGCTGTCCGGAATGATGTTGTAGCGCACGCCTCCAGTGATCGCGCCGACCGTCACGATCGCCGGCGCCGCCGTCACATCGATCTGCCGGCTGGTAATCGTTTGGAGGCCGAGGACGATTTGCGACGCGACGACGATCGGATCGATCCCCGCCCACGGTAGCGCGCCGTGCGTCTGACGACCACGGACGACGATCTGGAAGCGATCGGCGCTCGCCATGAAGCCACCGGGCCGGTAGCGAATGTCGCCCGCGGGATACGGGAAGACGTGCAGGCCGAAAATCGCCTCCGGTTTGGGATTGTCGAGCGCACCCTCCTCGATCATCAACTCGGCGCCGCCGCGCTCACCGGCGGGCGCGCCTTCTTCAGCGGGTTGGAAGATGAACTTCACGGTGCCCGGCAGCTGGCTGCGCATGCCGGCCAACACTTCCGCGACGCCCATGAGCATCGCGGTATGCGTATCGTGGCCGCACGCGTGCATCACGCCGACGTCCTGGCCGTTGTAGCTGGTCCGGACTTTGGACGCAAACGGCAGGTCGACCTCTTCAGTCACGGGCAACGCATCCATGTCGGCCCGCAACGCGACCACACGACCCGGTCGGCCGCCGCGGAGCACGCCGACAACACCGGTATGCGCGACGCCGGTGCGCACCTCGAGGCCGAGGGAGCGGAGGTGCTGCGCGACGATCTCGGCGGTGCGGGTTTCGCGGTTGGAGAGCTCGGGGTGGGCATGGATATCGCGGCGCCACGCAAGGACCTTGTCGCTGACCTGGGCCGCCCGTCTATCAACCTCGGCGTCGAGGCGGCTGGTTTGACCGTGGAGCGAAGGAACGGAGCAGAGCACTACGACCGGAATCAGGGCCAAGCGCATGACGGTCTCAGGCTTATGAAGGTGCGGATAAGCTACTGAATCCGGCCAACCATGGCACCGTAGAGAGTGTCGAACCCGATATAACCTCTGTCATCTTCGGAGCCGCCCATGATCCGTTACGCAGCCGCTGGTGTCGCCCTGCTTTTGCCGCTCGGTGCCCTGCATGCCCAAGACAGCGATGACGAATGGCTTCAGAATTGCCGCGAAGGCCATTGGGGCGACTGGGGTCAGCGCGCGCGCCACTGTGAAATCCGTGAGACCGGAATGAAAGCGAGCGGCCGGCCGCTCAGTGTCGAGCCAGGAATGAATGGCGGCGTGGGCATCATCGGGTGGGACAAGGACTCGATCGCGGTGACGGCACGGATTCAGGTGAATGCGCGCAGCATGTCCGACGCGGATGCGATCGCGCGCGACATCAAGATCGAGGCAGCGGGGGGCACCGTGCGCGCGACCGGCGGCAGCGGTCCATTCGGCCGGCATCAGAATTGGTCGGTCAGTTTCATCGTGATGGTCCCGCGCCACACGGACCTGACGTTATCGACGCAGAATGGTCCGCTGTCGGTCGAAGACGTGAGCGGGCGGATGGATCTCGAGACGCAGAATGGACCGCTGACGCTGTCGGGCGTTGGTGGTGATGTTCACGCCAGCGCGCAGAACGGGCCGCTGACGGTCGATTTGGACGGCACGCGCTGGGACGGTGCCGGGCTGAATGCGGAAACGCAGAACGGTCCCGCCACGCTGCGGATTCCGGACAACTACAACGCCAAGATCGAATTTGGGACGGTCAACGGGCCGATGGACATGGAGTTTCCGATGACGGTGACGATCAGCGGCCGTGTGAAGGATCGAATCTCGACGACGCTCGGAAGTGGCGGGCCACCCATTCGTGTCGTCACCACCAACGGACCGATGACCGTCCGGCGCGGACGGTAGGTCGGTGGAGGACGGTGAAGGTGAGTGAAGGTTACTCTTCTCGCACGCCGATATCCTCGTTCCACAACTCGGGATGCATCCGGATGAAGTCGGTCATCATCTGGATGCATCTCGCGTCTTGACGAACGTCGAGCTGGACGCCGCGGCTCTTCAGTAAGTCTTCTTCTCCAACAAATGTGTTGTTCTCGCCGATGATCACGCTGCGAATGCCGTAGAGCAGGATCGCGCCGCTGCACATCGCGCAGGGCGACAGCGTGGTGTAGAGCGTCGCGCCGCGGTACACGGACGCGGTCTGGCGGCCGGCGTTTTCGAGCGCATCCATCTCCCCGTGCAACACCGCGCTGCCTTTTTGGACGCGACGGTTGTGCCCGCGTCCGATGATCTTCCCTTGAGCCACGATGACCGATCCGATCGGGATGCCGCCTTCACGCAGTCCCTGTTCTGCTTCGGCGATGGCCGCCGCGAGGAACGGATCGGCCTTCATTGGGTGGCGGCTCGCATCGCGTCGTACTCGAACACGTTGGGGCCGCGCGGTGCCTGCTTCGCGATGCTGACCATTGCCCGCGCGACCGTCGCGGCCTGAATGGGGCGATAGCGCCGCAGCCGGCTGACGAGCAGCACCGACAACACCGGCGCGGTGAGCATCGCCATGCGCTCGCCGAGACGAAACTCCGTGCGTTCACCCAGCAGCAGTGAGGGGCGGAAGATCTGGGTAGCCTGGAAGTGGAGTCTGTGGATCGCAGCTTCGGTTTCGCCTTTGACGCGGCTGTAGAAGACGCGCGACTCAGGATCGGCGCCGATGGCGCTGACGAGAAGGAACTGCGTGGCGCCGGCCCGTAGTCCGGCCCGCGCCAGTCCCACCACGAAGGCGTGATCGACCAGACGAAACGCCGGCTGTGACCCCGCCTGCTTGATGGTGGTGCCCAGGCAGCAGAACACGTCGTCGACACGCGGCAAGTCGTTCACCGCCTCGAGCTCAGCCAGATCGAGCACGCGCTGCTCGAGCTTTTCATGTCGCCGCGCCGTGGTGCGGCGGCCTACCGTCACCACACGTGACCAGTGTGGATCGGCGAGCAGGAGATCGACCACATGACCGCCGACGAGACCGGTCCCGCCGGCAACGAGCGCTGTGCGGCTCACGCCCTCTAACGCGGCGGGTGGCCGAGCGTGGGCAGCGACTTGTCGAGAAAGTCCTCGACCGGTTGGCGCCCATTCGAGCCCATGCGGTGGTCGTCCATGAGGTTGATCGCGCGCGCGTTCGCGAGGGCCGAGTCGACCGGGATGCCACGGTTGATCAGGTAGGCGGCCCAGAGGTGACTCGCCCGCCACGCGACGGTGCAGTGGAGCAACACTCTGCCCTTCGCGTTGCTTACGGCGTCCGCGAACTTCGCGAGGGTTGCGGGAGAGTACGGGTATTGGTCGTTCCCCCGCACGGGCAAATAGACATACTGCATTCCGAGCGACGCAACGAGCGCCGGCTCATCGAACTTGACGCTTCGCGTCATTTCTTCGGGTGTCCGCAAGTTCACCACGGTCGTCACGCCCTGCGCTTGCAGCTCGCGAAGCGCGCGCTCCGTCGGTTGCCCGGTGACGAACATGTCTTCGCCGACGCGGGCGGCGCGCTCCAGGAACAACCCGGTCGTATCGAGGAGGACCGGCGCGGACACCGTCGTGATGGGTGCCCGCCGCGTGACCTGTTGTGCCACACCGGCCCGTGGCGTGAACGCCAGCGCGCCCGAGACGACTGCGGTGATGATTGGTCGAGACGTGATCATTCGAAGTCCTTTTGTAGTCGTGACAAAGATACGCCGCGATCGTGTTCCAGTGTTATTATCCCGCCCGTGGGAATCTCCGAGGCGTTGCAAAATCAACCGCTCGTCGCCGTGGCATTGCTGTTCGCCGCCGGTGTGGTGACGAGTCTCAATCCGTGCATCTACCCGATGATCCCGATCACCGCCGGGACACTCGCCGGCGTCAACGTCGAGGGACGGACACGCCGCCGGACACTCGGCCTGACGCTCACGTACGTGTGCGGGCTGGCGCTGTTCTACGCCGTGCTCGGCATGATCGCCGGGATGACCGGTTCGTTGTTCGGCACGATCGGCGCGAGTTTCTGGACCCGGCTCGTGATCGGCAACCTGCTGCTCGTGTTTGCCCTCGCGATGCTGGAGGTCATTCCCGTGCGGCTGCCCACGCGGCTATCGGCCTGGGCCGGGAGTCTCGGCGGCGGCTCCTATCCGGCCGTCTTTCTCCTAGGCGCCACCTCGGGGCTCGTCGCGGCGCCGTGTGGGGCGCCGGCGTTCGCCGCGGTGCTCACCTGGGTCGCGACGACGCACAGCGCCGTGCTCGGCTTCGTATACCTCTTCGTGTTTTCGTTGGGAATGACGGCGCTGCTCGTCGTGGTCGGATTCTTCTCCGGCGCACTCACGGCACTGCCCCGGGCAGGCGCGTGGATGGCGTGGATCAAAAAGGCGGCGGGTGTGGTTCTAATGCTCATGGCTCAATACTATTTCGTGAAGGCTGGTCAGGTATGGTAAAACCGTGCGTGGTGCGTCGTGCGTGGTACGTGGGACTGCTCCTCCTCGTCCCGGTATTGCTGCACGCTCAGGATATTATCGGCATTCCGGTCGGCGAGACCCCGCCACCGGTCACGTTGGAGAGTCTCACCGGCGATTCTGTTCCGTTGTCCCAATGGATCGGCAAGAAGCCCGTCATCATCGAGTTCTGGGCGACGTGGTGCCCGATTTGCGCCGAGCTGTTGCCGCGGATGGAGGCGGCGCAGAAGAAGTTTGGGGATCGCGCGCAGTTTGTGGTTGTGGCCGTGGCGGTGAATCAGAGCAAGAACAGCGTGCGGCGTCACCTGGAGCGCGAGCCGATGCCCTTCACTTTTCTCTGGGATGGCAATGGTGCAGCGGTGAGAGCGTTCCAGGCACCTTCGACGTCGTATGTTGCGGTGCTCGATGCCAAGGGGCGCGTTGTGTATACGGGTGTTGGGGCGGACCAGGAGATCGAATCCGCCCTTGCGACGGCGGTAGGGGGCGGTAAGCCGCGGTAACCTACCGCCCCTTTTCCGCCCCTGTACCGCCTCCTACCGCGCCGTTGTATCCGCAGGAACCAGTTTGCTGATCGCCGCTCCTAGCTCCGTGTACGCCGTCGGATCGATCTCCCGGAACGGCGTCGCCCGAAATGCGATTTTGCCGTCCGGTCCCACCACAAACAGGTTGCGGTTGGTCATGCCCGGATAACGGGCGATCGCGCCGTACAGCTTGCCGACCGCCGTCCCCGTGTCACTCGCAAACAGGAACGGGTATTCGGCGTCACGCGCCCAGGAGGCGAGTGCCGTATCGGGATCTGCACTGATCGCGATGAGGACCATGTTGCGGCCATTCTTGAAGAGCTGTGCGTACTGATCACGGTACGCATTCATTTGAATCGTTCAGCCACGCGTTCGGGCTTTGAAGAAGAACGCGAGGACGACCGTCTTCCCCTTGTAGTCGCTGAGCCGCACGGGCGCTTTCAGCGTGCCGAAGCGCGTCGCGCCGGGCATCGCGAAGTCGGGCGCGACGGCGCCGACCTCGAGCGCGGGAGGTCCAGATTGCGGTGGCGGCGCAGGAGGCGCAGTTGGCTGCTGCATGAGCGCAGCAAGAACGAATGTCGTGAGCATGCCCAGTCCTTTGGTGTGGTCCAATCAGTAAGCTACTCGTGTCGCAGCTTCCACGCTTGCACCGTTACGCCGGGCCTCCGACGCCATACCGCGTGCGCAGGATCTCGACGTGATGGCGTTCGTGTCCCGGAATCATGTACGCGAGCGCGCGCACGCTGACCGGCTTGCCGCTCGCGGTGCCGCGGCGCCGCCACGCGTCGGGGTCGAACGTCCGGAGCAGCGACAGCGTCGCGGCGCGCGTCGTGCGCAACTCGCCGATGAGATCGGGTAGCGCGCGGGCGTCGAAGTTGGCGACGGGGACATAGGCGTTCTCGTCGAAACTCGGCAGCGGTGTCGTGTCGCCGCGCGCAATGCGCAGCGCGCGATACGCCATGATGCGCTCCACGTCGGCGAGATGGCCCACGACTTCCTTGATGCTCCATTTGCCGCGCTCGTAGCGATACATCGCCTGCGTCTCGGAGAGGCCGCGTAACAATCCGGCTGTCTCCTCGATTTGCGCAGCGCACACGATCACGGGATCGAGCTCGGGGACGCGCTTGATGTAGCCGACATAGTGCGACGGGATCTCGTCGGGCTCGGGACGTCCGACGGCTCTCGCGTTCATGGCGACTGGCCTTCCAGCTCCGTCAGCGCCATCGCCTTCACGGTCTTGCTTTCGCCGGTGAGCATGCGGCGGTGGTAGTCCACCTGGCCAAGGTGGTAGGCGAGATGCGTCGCGAAGTGGGCGAGAAACGCACCGGTGGACGAGTTGACGCCACCGACCTTCTCGGGATACGGCTTGGCGAGGTCTGCCTCGCCGATTTTGCTCATGCCGAGCTCGACAGCGGCGATCGCGTTATCGATCTCGCGCAGCAGCTCGGCGCGCGGCACATCGCGGTTGCCGAACTCCGCGTCGCGATTGCGAACGTAGCCGTTCTTGCCGAGCACGTTGCCGACGAAGTACTGGAGGTTGCCGGCGAGGTGCAGCGCGAGATTCCCGCCCGGGTTCGCGATCCCGGCGGGAATCTCCCAGAGGTCGGCCTCGCTCGGATACGATTCGATCTCGCGACGCAGCGCCTTCAGCTCGCGCGTGATGACGTTGGTGATCCACTCCTTCATGCCACCCTCCCCACCCGCATGGCCACCGGCCAGCGGGCCAAACGTGATTGCTGTGGCGCGCCCCACTGCTGCGCCAGCTCTGTCACGAGGCCGTCCACGGGGTCCGTGCCATGGTGCTTCACGAAGCCCCGAGTCCCCGACCAGGTGCGGACGTAGCCGGCGACATCGTCGAGCGTGACCGATTGCTCGATCACGAAGTCGGGCGCGACGAACTCGTCAAATGGAAAGTCGATGGTCTGGTAACGCTCTTCGGTGAGGCGCCGTTCCGGTGGCCAGTACGGCCCGACGACACCGTGATAGAACCGCCGCACAATCGCATCGAGCGGCGGCGCGATCTCCAACATCAGGTAGGTCCACACGGCGATCACACCGCGCGGCCGCAAGACGCGTCGCGCCTCGACCCAGAAGCGCTCGCGGTCGAACCAGTGCACCGCCTGCGCCGCAGTCACCAGATCGACCGATCGATCCGCGAGCCCGCTCGCTTCGGCCCGGGCGACTCGATAGTCCACGCGCGGATCCGGTGTCGCATGCGCGATCTGGCTCGCGCTGGCATCCGTGGCTGTGACGTGCGTGAAGTGCCGCGCCAAGCCGACGGCGGCCTGGCCGGAGCCTGTTCCCGCATCCCACGAGTCGTCCCGCGCCGGTGCCTCCCGAGCCAGGAATGCAAACAGCGCGTCGGGATAGCGCGGTCGGAAGGCGGCGTACGCCGCCGAGCCTACGGAGAAATGGTCGACAAATGTCATGGTGCGAGCGGCGGTGTGGATCGCTGCGCGTCACGGCATTCCGGCCAGCTCCCGGGCTGCCCGCTTTGCGTCTGTGCGAACACGGTGCGTTTCTCGCGCGACACGCGCACCGTGTCCTCCGACGCGAGGTACACGAGCATCGCGGCGAGCGTCGCGTTGTTCTTGACGTCGTCAAAACTGATCTTGTCGTACGTGTCGCGATTGGTATGCCAGGTGTAGCGGCCGTAGTCCCAGTCACCCGAGCCGAGTCCGAAGCCCGGAGCGCCGCACGACACGAACGACGCGTGGTCGGTGCCACCGCCGCTCGGATTGCCGGGGAAGCTGAACTTGATGTTGCGGGTGATGTCGGCCGGCACGCGGGCGAGGTAGCGCGCGAGGCTCGCAGACGCATCGGGGAACCCCGAGGCGCTCAAGTTCTCGATTCTCCCCGTGCCGTTGTCCTGATTGAACAGCGCCTGCAGACCGCTCACGATCTCCGGGTGATCTTTGACGAATCCGCGTGAGCCATTCAGTCCCTGTTCTTCACCGCTCCAGTGGCCGACGAGGATCGTGCGGCGCGGGTTGGGATAGACCTGCTTCAGGATCCGCATCGCCTCCAGCATCGTGATCGTGCCGGTGCCGTTGTCGGTTGCACCCGAGCCGCCGTCCCACGAGTCGAAGTGCGCCGAGAGCATGACGTATTGGTTGGGGAGCTGGGTGCCTTTCATTTCGCCGACGACGTTGAAGACCGGCACCTCACCGAGCGCCTGTGACTCGGCGGTTACTTCAATGGTCGGTCCCTGTTTGTTTTCGGCGAGCCGGTACAGCAGCCCGTAGTCCTCACAGGCGATGTCCAACACCGGCGCGCGGTCGGTGTACGCTTGGAAAACCTTCTGCACGCCCCAGCCCTGCGACCACAAGCTGCCGATGATTCCGGCAACGCCGGCCGCCTCGAGCCGGCGCGATAGCGGCGCAATGGCGGCGACGGTGCCGGTGCCCGCGTAGCCGGTGCGCTGCAGGCGCTGCTGCCACGCCTGCTGGGCGGCCGTACGTCGCGCTTTCATGGAGTCGGCGGTGCTCTGCGTGGCCCACTTTTCCCAGCTGTCGTCGGGTCGGCACGTCGGCTGTGGTAACGAAATGAGGACGAACTTGCCCTTGGCTTGCGGGAGCCAGGCGACGAGCCCAGCGCTATCGGCGACATCCGGCAAGATCACGACGGGTCCGCGCACCCCCCGCCCTTTCGGCGTCGGCGGGCTCCAGGCGAGCGCCGTGGCTTCGAGCGTGCGCACGCGCGGCGCGACGAGGTCGATGTGCGTCGTGCCGCGCCGCCAGCTGCGCCACGTGCCGTATTGCTCCTTGCGCGCCGTGATCCCCCAAGACGTGTAGGTCGTGAGCAGCCAGTTCTGCGCCGCCGACATGCCGGGCGAAGCGGTCAGTCGGGGGCCGAGGGAGTCGAAGAGCACCTGTGCGAGATGCGGGAGCTGCGAGCTGTCCGTCTCGATGGCCCAGATGCGGCGCAGCACGGGATCGTCGACGGCGAAGCCAGAGGGTTGCGGGAAACCTTGCGCAACGCTAGTGGTCGCGACGAGTGCGGCAAGGAACAATGTGGCCGGTAAAGCACGTCGCACGGTGTAACTCCTTGGCAATCAGGGTGAGACGCGAAGTCTAATTCGGTATCGCACTTCTGGCACGTTGGTCTTCCCGTAGCGACGCGAGCCTCCGTCGAGTTGAAACCCGTGCTTTTCGTAGAAGCGGCGGGCCTTCCAGTTCTCTTCGAGCACCCACAGCGTCACCTCGGTGAATCCGCGGCGCCGAAACTCGGCGAGCACGTGATCCATCAGTATGCGGCCATGGCCATGCCCGCGCAGATGCGGCAGGACGTGCAGTGACGTGATGTGGCCAACACGCTTGGCGTCATCGTCGGCGTCCTTCGTGGGGATCATCTGACAGAACGCGACGCATTGGCCCTGTTCTTCAATGAGAAAGACCGGCCATTCCTGATCGGCGATTCGCTCGGCCCAGAACGCGGTGCGGTACGCGAGGTCGGTGCGGGCGATGACGTCGTCCGGCATGATCCCGCGGTAGGCGACATTCCACGACTCGACGTGAATGCGGCCGACCGTTTCCGCGTCACTGCTCAGCGCCCGGCGGATCGTCACCGTCCCAGCTTCGCTTCCCATTCTTCGAGCGAACGGGGCCAGTCGGCCTTGAGGAGGCGGGAGAGCGAGCGATCGGCGAGCACGCGGCCGCCCGTCTGGCAGGTTGCGCAATAGTTCGCTTCGTTGTCGGCGTAGCGGATGCGCTGGACCGGCGAGCCACAGACGGGGCAGGGCTCCTTGTAGCGGCCGTGCACGGCCATCCCTTCCTTGAATGCGCTCACCTTCTCGGGAAACTGCGTGCCGCCCTCTGATATAGCGCGCAGCTTCTCGATCCAGAAGCGTGTCGTCTGCTGTGTCGCCTCATACAACCGTGCGATTTCAGCGTCGCTCAATTTTGTGGTGAGCTGGAACAACGAAAGCTTCGCGGCGTGCAGGATCTCATCCGACAGCCAGTTGCCGATGCCGTCGAACAGGTGCGGATCCGTCAGCGCCCGCTTCAAGGTGTGCGACTCGGACTGCAGGCGCTCGCGGAATCCGCGGAGATCGGCTTCGAGCACGTTCAGCCCACCGGGATCGTGCGCCGCCAGGCCCGCCTCGCCCGCGACGACATGTAACGACGCGCGCTTCTTGGAACTGGCTTCCGTGAGCAACAGCGTACCCGTTGGAAAGTCGAATGACGCGAGCCCGACCTTGGCGGGAGGACTCGTGCCCGCGGGCCGCCATTTGAATCGCCCGGCGATCATCAGATGGAAGACGAGGAAGAGTTTCCCTTCCATTTCCCACACGATGCGCTTCCCGATGCGCCGCACGGCCACGACTCTGCGGCCTTCCGCCGCCGCGAGCGGTGGTTCGACCGTGCGCAGCAGCGAGGGACTGACGATGCGTGCGCGCTCGAGCGGCTGGCCGACGATGCGCGGGGCCAGCGCCTCGAGGTAGATGGTTATATCAGGTAATTCGGGCATCTCGTATTCACAGGCTAAAGCCTGTGCTCGGCAAGCATTGTCCTTAAGGACAACGTGTGCCGAGCGCACCCTTCAGGGTGTGAACACCTGCAGTGCGACCTCAACTCTCCCGAACGGCGCGCTCACCTGGACTCCCTGGACCATCTGCTTGACGCGCGTGAACATGTCGCGCGCGATCGCCACACCTTCGGCGAGCGCCGCTTCCTTGCCCTTGTCCTGCGCCTTCCGCATCCGCTGCAACACGTCCTCCGGTACCGACACGCCGGGTACCTCGTTCGCGAGAAACTCGGCGTTGCGCAGGGAGATCAGCGGCCAGATCCCGGCGACGATCGGTGTTTTGAACTGCTCGACGCGCTTCATGAACCCCTCGAGCTGGCGTGCGTCGAACACCGGCTGGGTGACGGCGAACTCCGCGCCCGCATCCACTTTCCACGCAAAACGCGACAGCTCACGGTCGAGGTCGCTGGCACCGGGATTCACGCCGACGCCGATCGCCCACTTGGTAGCGCCGCCCAGCGGATTGTTGCCGGGATCGAGCCCCTGGTTGAGGCGATAGACGAGATTCGTCAGCCCGATCGAGTCGATGTCGAAGACCGCGGTCGCCTCCGGGTAGGGCCCCATCTTGGGCGGATCGCCCGTGATGATCAGGATGTTGCGCAGCCCCGCGGCGTGCGCCCCGATGATGTCCGACAGCATGCCGAGGAGATTGCGGTCGCGGCAGCAATAATGGATGACCGTCTCGATCCCGACCTCGCGCTCGATCATCAACGCCGACGGCAGCACCCCCATGCGGCTCTGCGCGCGCGGGCCGTCGGGGACGTTGACCGCGTCCACGCCGGCGGCTTTGAGCGCGCGGCACTGCTCGAGCATCGGCTTCGGATCCACGCCTTTCGGCGGCACGATCTCGACGCTCGTCACGAGCGCGCCGCGCGCGAGCTTGGCGCCCCAGCGCGACTTTTCGGCGAGCGGCACCGGCGCGACGTCGGGAGCCGCCTGGACGTGCGCGCGTGACACCACGACGCTCGGCTGCCGCGGCACGACGCTGGCGATGTAGTCGCGGACTTTCTTGATATGCTCGGGCGTCGAGCCGCAGCAGCCGCCGACAAAGCGCGCGCCCGCTTCGATCATGCGGCGCGCGTAGCTCGCCATGTACTCGGGCGAGGCGAGATAGATCTTGCGGTCGCCGACGTCTTTGGGCAGACCGGCGTTGGGCTGTGCCGAGATCGGTTTGTCGGTCGCCTTGACCATTTTTTCGACGGCCTCGAGCACGCCGGCCGGGCCGACGGAGCAGTTCACGCCGATCACATCGGCGCCCCAGGCTGTGAGCTGCTTGGTGAACGTGTCGGGGTCGGTGCCGTAGTAGGTGAGGCCGTCGGTGCCGATCGTCATCTGACAGACGACCGGGAGGTCCGACGCACCGCGTACCGCCCGCAGCGCGGCGTGCATCTCGTCCATGTCGCTGAACGTCTCGAGGATGAATCCGTCCACGCCGCCGGCGAGCAGTCCCTGGACTTGCCGTTCAAACAGCGCCTCGGCTTCGAGCTTCGACGTAGGACCGAACGGCTCGATGCGGATGCCGAGCGGGCCGATCGCGCCCACGACGCTCGCCTTGCCGCCGGCCGCCGCGCGCGCCAGTTCGGCGGCGGTGCGATTGATCTTCTCCGTTTCGTCGGCGAGCCCGTAGCTGTTCAGCTTCAACGGGTTGGCGCCGAAGGTGTTGGTCTCGAGGATCTCGGCCCCCGCGCGGACGTACTCGGTGTGCACCTCCTGCACGAGCCGTGGCTGCTTCAGGTTCAGCTCATCGTAGCAGACGTTCAGGAAGAAGCCCTTGCCGTACAGCATCGTGCCCATGGCCCCGTCGAAGACGTGGACACGACCGTCATCCAGGAGGGATCGGAAGGTGATAGTCACAGGGGAAAATAATAACCCCCTTCGCACGTACTCTTAGGTGACCATGACGCAAATCGCGGCCGAACAACTCCTGGCGGAGCACACGCCGGCGCTGCGGAACTTCCTGGGCGCGCGCTGCCGCGACGCCGATTTGACCGCGGAAATGCTGCAGGAAGTGGCCGCGCGCCTGGTGACGGTGGCGCCCCGCCTCTCGCTCAACGGCAACGCGCGGGGCTACCTCTTCCGCATCGCAGCCAACGTCTGGCGCGATCACTTGCGGCGTGAGCTCGTCCGCCGCCGCGCGGCAGCCGTGATGGAGTCGGGAGAGCCGGCGTTGGCTGATGCCGCCGATGCCCGCTTACTGGAGCGGGAGCTGCGCACCGCCGTCCGCGACGCGGTACGCGCGCTTCCACCCGCCCAGCGCGAGGTGGTGGAGCTCCGTCAGCAGCGCGGGCTCACGTTCCGGGAGGTCGCCGACCAGCTGAACCGGCCGCTCGGCACCGTGCTCACGCAAATGCGCGCCGCGCTCGCCCGAATCAGCGCGGCCTTGGAGAGCTATCGATGAATCATCCGACCGAAGACGATCTGCTGCTGTTCGCGTACGACGAGCTGCCCGAGGACCGGGCCGCGCAGATCGAGTCCCACATCGAATCCTGCGGCGCGTGCCAGGCGAAACTCGCGCAGCTTGAGCGCGCTCGCGCGGCGTTGGATCTCGCCATGCAGCCACGCCGCCACCGGACGATCGTCTGGACGACGCTGGGGCTCGCGGCGGCCGCCGTCATCGCTGGAGTGTTGCTCGCGCGGTCCGTGGTGGTTCCTGATCCGGGGAGGCACTGGACACCCACTACGACGTGGTCTGTTACGGCAGGATACGTGACCGGCGGAAAAACGATGCTCGATATCGATGCTCAACTCACTCGACTGGAACGGGAGCGGTACTATGGCCTGCCGAATTAGTCCCCTGATTGGTGTGTTTGCGCTCCTGGCTGCCTCGTCGAGCGCGGCTCAGGACATGCCAAACCCGCAAGCGATGCAGCTGCAGGTGCAGCAGATCATGCAACAACGGCCGCGCGAGGCTGAAGCCGCCGCTCGTGCGTTTCTCATGCTCGTCGCTCCCGAGCGGGTCAACGGTCTCGACTCGCTGCGGGAGCAGGCCAGTGCCGGAAACAATCAGCCGATCGTGGTCATCGACGGCGTGTTGCGCGACTTGAGCCTTTCGGTTTCGAGTCCTCCGTCGCAAGACCAGTATTGGGCGGAGGTCGCCCAGCTGACGGTTCAGTTCGACATGGTTCAAAAGCTCAGCCGGCGCGACAGCGTTCGCGCGCAGCTCGTGGGGAAGATGTTCGGCATGGAAGCCAACGCGCGAGCGCAGCAGCGCGCGTATCGCATCGCATCGGAATCCAGGCGGCCCGCGATCCGCAAGCAGATCGAAATGCTGATCTCGCAGCATTTCGATCTCGAAGACCAGCTGCGCGCGCTAGAGATCGCCGATATCGAGCGACGCCTTGCCGACGTTCGTGCCGAGAGCCAACGGCGGCGCGAGAAGCGCGCGGAGTTCATCAGGTTCGCGGTCGATGACATCGTGCGGGACGCGATGCGTCCCGAATGATCAATGTCCAATGATCAACGCTCAATGATCATTGGACATTCTACATTGAACATTCGAGATTTGGCGCATGCCAAATCTCGCCGCGTACCACCCCATCATCGTTCACTTCGTGATCGCGCTCCTCGTCGTCGGCGTGATCTTTCGCTGGGTCTCCCTCACCGGGCGCGCGCCGTTCACCGCCCCCGCGGCCACGACGCTTCTGCTCCTGGGTGCACTCGCGGCGCTGCTGGCGGTGCACTCGGGCCTCGACGCGCACGGGCCGGTCGAGCGTATTCCGGGAGTCCGCCAGGCGGTCACGGATCATGAGGAGGCGGGGGAGTGGGCGCGCAACGTATTCCTGGTCGTCGCGTTGCTCGAGATCGTGGCCCTGGCGACGGGCAGACGCAAAGTCCAAGTGGCGCGCGTCGCGCTCTGGGGCTCCGCGGTGGTCGGCATCGCCGGCGTGGCGGCGATCGTCAAAGCCGCCGACCGGGGCGGCGACCTGGTCTATAGCTATGCGGGGGGCGTGGGAACGCGGTCGGGCGACACGGCGGATGTGCCACGACTCTATCTCGCCGGCCTCTATCAAGCGGCGCAGCAGGCGCGAGCCCAGCACGACAGCGCCCGCGCCGCGACACTGTTTGCCGAGCTGGAGCGCCAGTTTCCCAACGACACGAACGTCCGGTTACTCGCGATCGAGTCGCTGGTGCGCGACAAGCGCGAGCCCCGAGCGGCTTTGACCGCGCTGTCGCGGTTCCCCGTGCGAGCGGATGACCGCCGGCTGCAGCTCCGTGTTGGTTTCCTGAAGGCCGACGCGTACGTCGCCGCGCGCAAGTCCGATTCCGCGCGGGCCGTGCTCGAGCAGCTGCGCAGCTCTTATCCCGATATGCAGGAACGCATCGGCGAGCGGCTGCGATTGATCATTGATCATTGATCATTCGAAGAACGCCATCCGCTGTGCCACCCACCACGCCGCCAGCGCGCCCGCAACAAAGCCGAGGATTCCGCCGAAGGGACCGAACAACTTGCTGCCCAGGGCGCCGGCGAGCGTGCCGACGATGAAGCTAACGAGCGCTTTGAGCAGTCTCATGCTCCCTCCAGGATGCGAAGCACTAGCTGCCGTACGATGCTCAGCGCGACCATCGCGACGAGGGGGCTCAGGTCGAATGCTCCGAGCGGTGGCACGACGCGGCGGATCGGCTCGACGAACCAATCGGTGAGGATATACGCCGGGCGCACCCACTTCGCATAGCGGAACATGCCGAACCACCCGGCGATCACGCGGACCAGCAATGCCGCAAACAGGATGCGGTACAACAAGTCGATGATCAGCGCGAAGGTGTCGCGCGGGCCGGCGACCGCCGCGGCGTGTGTCGTCTGATACGTCGACACGAGCCAGCCCGCCACCGACAGCAGCACGATCCCGCCCACGGCGGTGAGCACCACCAGCCAGCCGCCGGCATGCACGGGGTTGCCTCCCATGCGCACCAACCGCTTCTCGACAGGCCGCATGATCGGATCCGTCGTCGTCCGGAGCGCGCGGCCCAGGATACCAAACGGTGACACGCGACGCGTGCGGACGAGCCACGACCCCAGGGCGACCAGGGCCGCCAGGACAACGAGACCGAATACGCTGTACCTGAGAACTGCTTGAAACGGAGGCATCGCGGCGCTAGGAGCCGTACGCTGCGTTGACGATCCGCTCTTGCTCAGCCTTATGCGCGGCCGGATATCCCTCCGCAGGACTCGAGCGCTCGGGCCGGGAGACGTCCAGCAACGTGGTGCCCTGCGGCAGGACGTCGCGAATCTTGGGCAGTACGAACTTGCGCGCGCCCATATTGCGCGGCTCTTCCTGAACCCACACGACTTCCTTGAGATTGGGATAACGCTTCGCGTACTCCCCGATCTCCGTCCCCGGGAATGGATACAGCAGCTCTACACGCCCGATCTTGACGTGCGGTGTCGCGGCGCGCCGAGGCGACGCGATGATGTCGTAGTAGACCTTGCCGCTGCACAACAGCAGGCGCGTCACTTTTTCGGGCCAGGTGCGGTCCCGATCCCACACGACCGCTCTGAATTTGCCGAGCACGAGGTCATCGAGCTGCGAGTTCGCCGCGGGAAGCCGCAGCAGGCTCTTCGGCGTCATCACGACGAGCGGCCGGATTTCGGTATGCAGCGCCTGGCGCCGCAGCAGATGGAAGTACTGCGCCGGCGTCGTGCAGTTCGCCACGCGGATGTTGCCCTCGGCGCCCAGCGCCAGAAAGCGCTCGAGCCGCGCACTCGAGTGCTCCGGTCCCTGGCCTTCGTAGCCATGGGGCAGCAACAAGGTGAGTCGCGACGTCTCGCCCCATTTCGCGAGCCCGGCGATGAGGAACTGATCGATCACGACCTCGGCGCCGTTCGCGAAATCGCCGAACTGCGCTTCCCACAGCACGAGCGCGTCCTGTGCCTCGACGGCGTAGCCGTACTCGAACCCGAGGCAGGCGTACTCGGACAGCGGGCTGTTATGGAGCTCGAACGGCACTCGCGCATCAGGGAGATGCTGAATCGGCGTGTGCCGCTTGCCGGTGCTCACGTCGTGCAGCACGAGGTGGCGCTGGCTGAATGTGCCGCGCTCGGTGTCCTGGCCCGTCAACCGAATCGGGGTGCCTTCCACCAGCAGTGACGCGAGCGCGAGCGATTCCGCGTGTGCCCATTCGATCCCCTCGGCGGAAGTGAGCGCGTCGCGACGCCGCTCCAGCTGCTTTTGCAACTTGGGATGGATCGTGAAACCGTCGGGCACCGCCAGCAGCTCGACGTTGAGCTTTTTCAACAGACCTGCGGCGACCGCCGTCGTCGGCTCGGGGGTGCTCTTGCGGGTGATGCGCTGTGTGTCCTCAGCGCGCTGCGCGGCGCCGGACTTCACCGCCTGCTGCACCGCCGCGAGGCGCTGATATGCCGCTTCGGCGTCCGCGTCGGCCTGCGCGGCGTCCACCACACCTTCGCTCGCCAGCTGCGCCGCATACTTCTGCCGCACTGAGGGCGTCTGCTTGATGCGCTCGTACATCACCGGCTGCGTGTAGGCCGGCTCGTCGGCCTCGTTGTGACCGTAGCGGCGGTAGCCTACGAGGTCGATGACGACGTCGCCGTGGAATCGTTCGCGGTACATCATCGCGAGGCGCACCGCGGCGAGGCAGGCTTCCGGGTCGTCGGCGTTGACGTGGATGATCGGCGCGTCGAAGCCCTTTGCCAGATCGCTCGAGTAGTCGGTCGAACGACCCTGTCTCGGGTCCGTCGTGAAGCCGATCTGATTGTTGAGGATCAGATGAATCGTCCCGCCGGTGGTGTAGCCACGCAGCCGCGCCAGGTTGAACGTCTCGGCCACGACGCCCTGCCCGGCAAACGCCGCATCGCCGTGCAGCAACACCGGGAGCGCGACGTTCACGTCATGCTGAGCGGCGGCGTCGCCGCGATTGGTCTGGTTCGCGCGAGTCCGTCCCTCGACGACGGGATTCACCGACTCCAAATGGCTGGGGTTCGGTGAGAGGGTGACCGAGACGTCCGTACCGTCGGCGGTACGGTACGTCCCTTCGGCACCGTGGTGATACTTCACGTCGCCGGTGCCGGCATTCCAGCCTTCCGATTCGGCGGTCTCCTCGCGCCGGCCGCCCTCGAACTCCGCCAAGATGGTTTCATACGGGACATTCACGACGTGTGCGAGCACGTTGAGCCGGCCGCGGTGCGCCATGCCGATCACCGCTTTGCGCGTCCCGTGCGCGGCGGCGAGCTCGAGGGTGAAATCGAGCATCGGCACCGTCATGTCGAGCCCCTCGATCGAAAACCGTTTTTGGCCCAGGTAGGCCTTGTGCAGGAATCGCTCGAGCGTGTCGACAGCGGTGAGACGCGCCAGCAACTGCTGCTTTCCTTCAGCCGAGAGCGGCCGCCGGTGCTGGCCGGACTCGATCGCCTGCCGCAGCCACAGGCGCTCTTCATGGCTGCCGATGTGCTCGACCTCGTAGGCAATCGTGCCGCAGTAGGTGGCGCGCAACGCCGGAAGTGCCTCGGCCAGCGTCTGGCCCGGCACATAGATGCGCAGCACGTCCGCCGGAATACGCGCCATGATCTCCGGCGTGAGCCCCAGGCGGCCGATGTCGAGCGACGGGTCGCCGGGCGGCTCGCTGCCGAGGGGGTCGAGATGGGCGGCGAGATGCCCGAAATTTCTGTGAGCTCGAACGAGTGCGTATGCTGCCGCGACATACTTGAGGTCCTCGACCGCGGCGGGGCTCGGGGCTCGGGGCTCGGGGCTAGGGGTTGGCACCTGAGCCGTGGGAATCGCGGCGAGGCTCGTCGGTGCATTCCCGAATCCCGAATCCCCAACCCCGAGCCCCTCATAAAACCGTTCCTCACCCTGCAAGAGTGAGTCGAGATAGCGGAGAAACATCCCCGACTCTGCGCCCTGGATGATCCGGTGGTCGTACGTGCTCGTGATCGTGATGATCTTCGCGCCGGCGATATCGCGGATCGTGCCTGTCGCGATGATCGAGCCCTGGCCCTTCATCAAGCGCGGAACCGAGGCGACCGTGCCGAGGGTCCCGGGGTTGGTGAGCTGGATCGTGCCACCCGCGAAGTCGTCGGGCATCAGGCGGTTTGTGCGCGCCTTCTCGACCAGCGCCTCGTAGGCGGCATGGAAGGCCGCGAAATCCATCGTTTCGGCGTGCTTGATCACTGGCACGACGAGCGCGCGGCTGCCGTCCTTCTTCTCGACATCTACGGCCAGGCCGAGACCGATGGCGCCGGGATCCACCCGATGCGGCTTGCCGTCGATCTCCTGGAAGGCATGCGTCATCACCGGGAAGCGCTTGGCGGCCTGGACGATGGCGTACCCGATCAGGTGGGTGAACGAGATCTTCTTGCCGCTCGCGGCCAGCTGCGCATTGAGCGCCTTCCGGCGGGCATCGAGCGTGGTGGCCGAGATGTCGCGGAAGGAGGTCGCCGTGGGGACCGTGAGCGAGTCGGTCATGTTCGCCACGAGCCGGGCGGCGGGGCCGGTAATGGGCGTCGCGCCTGGAGGAGCCTGAGGAGTCGGGAGCTTGGAGCCGGGCGCCGGGGTCGCCGGGGCGGGTGTCGGACGCGGCTCAACCGCGGGAGGCGCAGCCCGGGCTCCCGACTCCTGACTCCGGACTCCCGGGATGATCGGGAGCTCAGCCAGCTTCCCGTTATCAAACAGCTCCCGCCACTCCGGGCCCACGGAAGTCGGGTCGCGGAGGTAGTCCTCGTACATGGCTTGTACGAAAGCGGCGTTATGGGTGCCGAAAACGAATTCGCTCACGGGCTGGAATCTATAAGGTATGTTATGTGACAGAATGCTATTGCACGCTCTCCCGCTCATCCTGCTACAGACGCAGGCCGCCCCCGCCCCCGCCCCCCCTCTGTCTTCCCGTCCCTCGCTTCGATCCCAGATTGAGGCGCGCGTTGCACGGGCGCCGGCGCGGGCCGTGGGGGTCTACTATCGTGATTTGACGAGCGGCGACTCCCTAACCGTCGGGTCGGCGATCCGGTTCCACGCCGCGAGCACGATGAAGATTCCCGTGATGATCCAGCTGTTCCGCGATCGCGACGCGGGACTCCTGTCGCTGGATGACTCGATCACCGTGACGAATACGTTCCGCTCGATCGTGGACAGCTCGCCGTACCAGCTCGACACCACGGACGACTCCGATTCCTCCCTCTACACGCGGATCGGCCGGCGTGCCTCGATTCGCGAGCTGATCGAGCTGATGGAGACGGTGTCGAGCAATCTTGCCACCAACCTGTTGATCACCAAGGTGGGACCGCAACGCGCCAACGCGACTGCCCACGCGCTCGGCGCCGATTCGATCGTAGTGTTGCGCGGCGTCGAGGACGGCAAAGCCTACCGCGCGGGCCTCAACAATACGACGACGGCGCGCGATCTCGGCATGCTGCTCGCCGCGATTGCGAATGGGAAGGCGGCGTCGACGGGCTCGTGCCGAGAGATGCTCGAGATTCTCGGACGGCAGCATTTCAATGAGGGCATTCCCGCGGGCCTGCCGCCGGGAACGACGGTATATCACAAGACCGGCTGGATCGGTCAGGTCGTCTATCATGACGCGGCGCTGGTCGAGCCTTCCGGCCAGAGTCGCTATGTGCTCGTCGTATTGACGGGCGGGATTCAGAAGGACGAAGATTCCCACGCGCTGGTGCGCGAAGTATCACGGCTCGTGTTCGACTCTCGGAGGTGACGATGAAACTGATCACGACGATTGTGCGGCCGGAACGGCTGCCCGAAGTCAAGGCGGCGTTGTTCCGGGCCGGCATCACCGGCATCACCTTGAACCGCGTGAGCGGCCACGGCGGCGAGCACGAAATCGTCAGCCAGTACCGTGGTACCACCCTCGTCATGGAATTCCATGAGAAAGTGAAAATCGAGATGGTCTGCTCGGAGCCGTTCGTGCAGCCCTGCATCGACGCCATTCTCTCATCCGCCCGCACGGGTGAGGTCGGGGACGGCAAGATCTTCGTCCAACCGATCGAGCGGGTGATTCGCATCCGGACGGGCGAGCAGAACAACGAGGCGCTCACTGCGGTGAACGCCACCGAGGTGCAGCAGGCGGCGTTGCGCGCCGCCGACGCAGAATGACGCAGACGCCGGCCATCAACGCCGGCGATACCGCGTGGGTGCTCGCCTCGAGCGCCCTGGTGCTGCTCATGACGGTCGGGCTCGCCTGCTTCTACGGCGGGCTCGTGCGATCCAAGAATTCCCTCAACACGATGATGATGAGCATCGTGGCCATGGGCGCGATCAGCGTGCAGTGGGTGCTCGTCGGCTATTCATTGTCGTTCGCGCCGGGGTCGGGCTGGCTGGGCGGGCTGGACTGGCTGCTGTTCCGCCACGTCGGCGCCGAGCCCAACCCGGCTTACGCTGCCACGATCCCGCAGCACGCGCACGCCATCTATCAGGCGATGTTCGCGATCATCACGCCCGCGCTGATCTCGGGCGCCATCGTGGAGCGGATGCGATTCCGCGCCTATCTCGCCTTTCTGGTCCTGTGGTCGACGCTGGTGTACGCGCCGCTGGCCCACTGGGTGTGGGGGGCGGGCGGGTGGTTGCAGAAAATGGGCGCGCTCGATTTCGCCGGCGGCACGGTGGTGCACATCAGCGCTGGTGTGTCGGCGCTCGTCGCCGCGCAGTTCCTCGGACCGCGCCGCGATTTTCAGCGCGCGCCGCTGTCGCCGCACAACGTGCCGCTGGTCCTGATCGGTGCGGGGCTGCTGTGGTTCGGGTGGTTCGGGTTCAACGCGGGATCGGCGTTGGCGGCGAACGGGCTCGCCGCCCTGGCGTTCGTCAATACGAACACGGCGGCAGCCGCGGCGGTGCTCACCTGGGCGTTGCTGGATTCCACACGGACGGGGAAGATGACGGCGGTCGGCGCCGCGACGGGCGCGGTGGTCGGGCTCGTCGGTATCACGCCCGCCGCGGGTTTTGTGACGCCGCCGGCGGCGCTCGCCATCGGCGTGCTGTGCGCCCTCGTGAGCTATTTCGCGATCCAGCGGCGCTCGCGCAGCCGCCTGGACGATTCGCTCGACGTGTTCTCGTGCCACGGGCTCGCCGGTGTGGCGGGGGCGCTGCTCACGGGCGTCTTCGCGACGAAGCTCGCGAATCCCGCCGGCAACGACGGCTTGATGGCGGGCAATCCGGGACAGATGCTGGTGCAATTCTACGCAGTGCTGGCAGCCATCATCATCGCCGCCGTCGGGACGATCGTGATCCTAGTCGTCGTGCGCGCGTTGTTCGGCGTCCGGGCGCGGATCGCCGACGAGCTCATCGGTCTCGATCTGAGCGAGCATGGTGAAGAGGCCTATTTCGGAGGCGAGGCTGGAATGAGCGACGGCGTGGCGCTGGCGCGGAGCGAGATCGTGGCGCACGACCCCGGACCCCCGGAGCCCGAACGGAGGAGGAAGCGCTAGGCGTCAGCGCCCGCGCCCGCTCTGTTCGGTCATGAGACCCGACGAGTTTTCCTTCTCATGAAGTCCATGAGAATAAACTGCCCCAGCGTCATCGTGTTCGTGAAGTAGGCCTTGCCGCGGCAGATCGCGGAGACCTTCTTCACGAACTCGACCAGGCTGCGGTCGCGCGCCAGCATGAACGTGTTGATCAGGATGCCGCTGCGGCGGCACAGCGCTACCTCGCGGTAGGTCGCCTGCAGGATGTGCGGATCCAGCCCCATCGAATTCACGTAGATCCGGCCATCGGGCTGCGTCAGGGCCGACGGCTTCCCGTCCGTGATCATGATGATCTGGCGCATGTCCTTGCGCTGTCCCATCAAGATACGGCGCGCGAGCTTCAACCCTTCCGTCGTGTTCGTGTGATACGGCCCCACCTGCGCGTGTGCGAGCTGGCCGATGGGGATCTCCTCCGCGGTGTCGTGGAACAACACTACGCGCAGGGTATCGCCGGGGAATTGCGTGCGGATCAAGTGCGTCAGCGCGAGCGCCACTTTCTTCGCGGGCGTGAAGCGATCCTCGCCGTACAGAATCATGGAGTGCGAGCAGTCGAGCATCAGCACCGTCGCCGATGACGAGCGGTACTCGGCTTGGTGCACCATTAAGTCGTCGTATTCAAGGTTGATCGGCACGCCGAGTCCCTCGCGCTTCAGCGCGTGCGACAGCGTGGCGTTCACGTCGAGATTGAGGGTGTCGCCATACTCGTAGCGCTTGCTCGCCGCCTCGGCCTCGACGCCCGTCGCGAGGTGTTCCGTCTCGTGCGCGCCGAAGCTCGACTTCCCGATGCTGCTCAGCAGATGCTTCAGGGTCCGGTAGCCGAGGAAGTCGATGCCCTTGTCGGTGAGATTGAACTGCACCTGCTGCGCGGCTTCTTTGGCCATGCCGCCCGGGCCGAGCACCGGCTGCTGCGCGCCCGGCATCTTGGGCGCCTGCTGCAGATTGAGGTATCCCTCTTCGATCAGCTTCTGGACGATCTGATCGAGCAGATCGGCGAGCTGCTTCTGCAGCTCCTGGTCCTTCTGGGCGTCGCCGGTCGATTCCCCGCGCAGGACGTTCAGCATGTCGGGCGTGAGCTGGCCCGAGTCCATCAACGCCTGGAGAATCGCCTGGCGCAGCGCGTCGAGTGAGCGGTCGGGATCTTCCTCGCCGAATTCGCCCCAGAACGGGTGCGAATACGGACCTCCGGCGAATCCCGATTGCAGCAGGAAGTCCGCGAGCTGATCGAGCAGCGCTTGGAGATTGAGCGTCTCGAGCAGACCGGGGACGTAGCGGCTATACGTCGTGTATCGCATCGACTCTAATCTAGTACCGATGGGTCATGGCACGGCGGCGGTCGAACGTGGTCTTCGCGCCTCAAAGTGTGGCGCTGACTAATCACCGACTCAGTCGCAAGAGGAAGCCGGCGCAGCGACGGTACTAAGCATGGGGCTTGCACCGGTAGGGTGCGTCCGTTTGGACACAGCGAATCACCGGTGCAGGAGGAGCATCCATGTCACGTACGCACACTCGGGGTGGTCACTCGCGGCGAACCACAAGCTTACTGTTCGCGACGGCCCTACTTGTCGTTGCCGCCTGCCAGCGGGACGCCCCGCTCGCTCCCCCCTCCTCGTTGGCCGTCCCGGGCGGCGGCCTCCCCGGCTCTCCAGGAACCGTCACCGATCTCGCCGTGGATGAGGTCACGCAGAACTCTGTCACGCTCTCGTTCACGGAGGTGGACGACGGATTGGGGCAGCCGGCGCGGTATGTCGTCCGCTACGCCGAGCCGCCGATCGACTGGGGCTCGGCGCCGGAGGTGACCGAGGGGACGTGTGCGACGCCGGTGTTTGGGCAAGAGGCCGGCGCGCGCTTGACGTGCACCGTCGACGGGCTAGCGGCTTCCACGACGTACGAGTTTCAGGTGGCGGCCTACCGGTCGACGCTCGATCTAGTGGAGATCTCCGGGAACCCGTCGAATGTGGCGCAAGGGACGACCAGCGCCGCATCCTGTGACTGTTGGACCAACAAGGCCTTCATGCCCACCGCGCGATACGGCCCGGGCGTCGCGGACGTCAACGGGATGCTCTACGCCGTCGGCGGCACGCTGTCGTACGGAAGGCTGCAGTCCGCGGTCGAGGCGTATGATCCCGCCAGTGATACCTGGACGACGCGCGCGCCGCTGCCCACGCCGCGCGCGTACTTGGGTGCCGCCGTGGTCGACGGGATTCTCTACGCCGTGGGCGGCGACGCCAGCGGCGGTCCGAGGGCGACGGTCGAGGCGTATGACCCGGCCACCGACACGTGGACGACGAAGGCCCCGATGCCTACGGCGCGCTGGGAGCTGGGTTTGGCCGCGGTCAACGGGATCATCTATGCCGTCGGCGGCCATGGTGCCGAACCCAACGCCCCGACGACGCTCGAGGCATACGATCCGGCCACCGACACGTGGACGACCAAAGCCCCGATGCCCACCGGGCGATACCGCCTTGGTGTGGCGGCCGTCAACGGCGTGTTATACGCGGTGGGTGGCCTCAACGGGCTCACCCCGGTAGACATCGTCGAAGCTTACGATCCGGTCACGGACACCTGGACGACCAAGGCGCCGATGCCGACCGCCCTGCGAGGTGCGGGTGCGGCCGAACTGGACGGTATGCTCTACGCCGAGGAGCTAGGGGGCGGCAGCAGTAAGTCGAGCCCGAGAGCGCTCCTGGCGTATGACCCCGCCACCGATACCTGGACGCCCAAAGCGCCGATGCCGACTTGGGACACGGTCGAGATGGTGGCTTTTGGCGTCGTCGCCGTTGCTGGAAGGCTCTATGCCGTGGGCGGCAGCGACTCCCGGGGCTACCTCAAGGAGTATCAACCCTAAGAAGTAGGGTCATGGGGTCGTAACGACAAAGGCATCGTGGTCCCGGCCCACGTGGATGCTGGTGAAATCCGGGACTACGGCGTCGGCACCGCTGAAATCCGCGTCTGGATGCGTCGTACGCAGCGCGATCACGCGAGCGCCCGCAGCACGGGCTGCCGCGATACCGGCGGGCGCGTCCTCGAATACGACACATGCCGCGGGGTCGTGACCGAGGCGTTTCGCGCCAAGCTGATAACCTTCCGGGGCCGGCTTTCCTTGCAATACGTCTTCCCCGGTCACGACGATTCTGGGTATCGGCAATCCGACAGACGTCAGGCGCAGCTCCGCGAGTGCTCGCCCACAAGACGTGACGACCGCCCAGCTGCGCTCCGGGAAGGTCGCCAGGAATTGGCGGACCCCCGGTACGGCGATGAGGCCATCGACATCAGCGAGCTCCGCGGCGTCGAGCCAGGCTACCTCCCGTTCGATGTCGAGATGCGGAGCCACGGCCTTCACGGTGTCGCGCGCCCGGCGCCCATGCGCGATCCGGAGCAGCGTTTCGGGATCGAGGTGATGGCGTTGAGCCCACTGGCGACAGACGCGCTCGACGACGGCGCGGGAGTCGACGAGGACGCCGTCCAGGTCAAACAGAAACGCCGCGGCACGGAGGTCCATAGCACTTAATTTGGTGACATGACCGAAGTCGGGGAGCCGGGGCGAGCTCATCGGTACGGGCTGGGCGCACTCGCCCACCGCAATTTCCGTCTCTTCTTCATCGGTCAGGGCATCTCCCTCGTCGGCACATGGATGCAGAACGTGGGCGAGGGGTGGCTGATCCTCACGCTCACGAACTCCCCGTTCTACGTCGGCCTCACCGCCGCGCTCAGCTCGGTCGGCGTGTTGCTCTTCAGTCTGTATGCCGGTGTGATCGCCGACCGTGTGGATAAGCGGCGCGTGATCATCTTCATGCAGCTGGCGTTCATGCTCGAGGCGTTCACGGTCGCGATCCTCGTGAAGACCGGCGTGGTGGCGGTGTGGCAGGTGCTGCTGCTCGCCACGATCCTCGGCATCGCCAGCGCGTTCGACATTCCGATGCGCCAGTCGTTCATCGTCGAGATGGTCGGCAAAGAAGACTTGATGAACGCGATCGCGCTCAACTCCTCGTTGTTCAACGGCGCGCGCGTCATCGGTCCCGCGATCGCGGGATTCCTGATCGGCGCCGTCGGCATCGCCTGGTGTTACTTCCTGAACGGCCTGAGCTATATCGCGGTGATCGCGGGGCTCCTGTTGATGCGGCTGCCGCCCACTCCCCGGCCGCCCGAGACAACGTCCGCCTGGACCGGGTTCCGGGAGGTGCTCAGCTACCTGCGCAGCGACCGGCGCATCCGCGTGCTGATGATTCTGACGGCTGTGCTCAGCGTCTTCGGATTTCCCTACATCGCGATGATGCCGGTATTTGCGCGCGATGTGCTGCATCGTGGGGCGACCGGGTACGGTGCGCTCACGTCGTCGATCGGCATCGGCGCCGTGATCGGCGCCCTGGGCGTGGCGCTCACCTCGGGTCGTATCCGCAGACGCGGCAGGCTCATGCTCGTCGGTGGCACGGCCTTTGGCGTGCTCTTGATCCTTTTCGCCGCATCGCGCGTGTTGGCGCTTTCAATGGTGTTGCTCGCGCTCGCGGGCTGCGCGATGATCGTGAACAACTCGATCGGCAACACGCTGCTCCAGACGACCGCCCCCGATCACCTGCGGGGCCGCATCATGGGGTTTTATTCGTTCGTCTTCGTGGGCATGGCGCCGTTCGGGGCGTTTCTCTTTGGATTGGTGGCGGAGCAGGTGGGGGTTCCGCTTACTCTTGCTACGGGCGGTGCGATTGTCGCGCTCGCGGTTGTGGTCGCCGGCTTTACGGTGCCCGAGCTGACACACACGTAGCACGTCGGCACGTCACCGCTTTTCGTGCCGACGTGCCATTCGTGGCGACGTGTGTCTCATCTCCATCCACGCCGCTTGATTTCCGCAACGATCAAATCTGCTGCGCCTTCGAAGCCGAGACGTTCAGCATTGAGCACGAGGTCGTATTGCGTCAAGTCCTGGCGATTGCGCCCGTAGTGCGTCTTGACGTACTCGTCGCGGTGTTGGTCGGTGTCGTCGATCACCTTGTCCACAGTCGCCGCGGTGTCGCCGAGACGCTCGATTGCAACCTTACGACGGAACGGCTTCGACGCGATGACGTAGACGTGTAGCGCATTCGCCCGCGTTGCGAGGACGGCCTGCGCGCCGCGGCCCACCAGCACCACTCGGCCTTCCGACGCCGCTTCCTCGATCACGCGCTCCGTCATCTTCGTGACCAGCTCTTCTTCGCTCTCGACCGACGGGGGCGATCCGCCCGTGGTGATCGCCATCTCCGGCGTCGCCGCCGCCAGCGTGCGCGCAAGCCGCTCGAGCAGTCCCGGCGCCCGTTCCTCTCGCCGCGCGACCTCATCGCGCGACAGGCCGGCGAGCCGCGCCACCTGATCGACGAACTCATTGTCGATCAGGGTCCAGCCATCCCCCAGCCGCTCGACGACCAGCTGCGCGATCGCCGAGCCGCCGGAGGCATACTGCCGGGTGATCGTGACGAGCGGCTTTACTGCTGGCGAAGATTGCGTCGGAGATCTCCGATGTTCAGCATCGGAATGCCGCCCGCTGTCGGGACGAGAATCACGAGGTTGTTGGACGACTTCAGCTCGCCCATGGCGACTCCCGGATGTGAAGGGGATTACGTGAAGAGATTCGGACCCGACCCCGGTCCTCCGACTCCTCCTGGTCCTTTCCCAAAGGGCGGTTTCTGCTCCGACCGCGCACGGACATAGCCCAGCTCCTCGCTGCGGGCGATGCGCTTCTCGGCCACCAGGCCCTCGAGCACCAGCTCGCACGCCGACACCAACGTGGCGGGATCCTTCTTGGCGGCCAATCCCACCTGATCGATCAGCGCGAGGAGACCGGGGACGACGGTGAACCCCTTCAGCAGCGCCTCGGAACGCTCGTCCGGCGTGATCTTGAGCGCACCGCCTTCATCGAACCAGTGGACGATGTCGTCCACGTTCGCTCCGCCCACGCGGCCCTCGAACGTGCGGCCCGCCGCGCGGCGAATCAGGTCTTTGGCGATCGTCTCGGAGCCCTGCAGCTCGCCCTCGTACTCGAGCTCGAGCTTGCCGGTGATGGCCGGCAGCGCGGCGTAGACATCCGAGATGCGCGGCACGACGGTTTTCTCCTTGGTGAGAATCGTGCGCCGCTCGGCGTTCGAGACCACGTTGTCGAGCACGCTGATCGGCAGCCGCTGCGACACGCCGCTGCGGCGATCGACGCGTTTGTCCTCGCGCGCCTCGAATGCGATTCGCTCGATCAACTCGACCATGAAGTCGGGCACGCGGATGGACCGCGGGCCGCCGTTGCGATCGACCCAGGCCTCTTGCTGCGTAATCGCCGTCCCCAGCTCGACCGTGAGCGGATAGTGGGTCGTGATCTCGGAGCCGATGCGGTCCTTGAGCGGCGTGATGATTTTGCCGCGCGCCGTGTAGTCCTCCGGATTCGCCGTGAAGACCAATGCCACGTCGAGGTTCAGCCGGACGGGATAGCCTTTGATCTGGACGTCGCCTTCCTGCATGATGTTGAAGAGCCCTACCTGAATCTTGCCTGCGAGGTCGGGCAGCTCGTTGATCGCGAAGATGCCGCGATTGGCGCGCGGCAGCAGGCCGAAATGCATCGTCAGCTCGTCCGACAGCAGATGCCCGCCGCGCGCCGCCTTGATCGGATCGACGTCGCCGATGATATCGGCGATCGTGACGTCCGGCGTCGCGAGCTTTTCGACGAACCGCAACTCGCGCGGCAGCCAGGCGATCGGCGTGCCGTCGCCGCGCTCGGCGATCAGCTCGCGGCCGTACTTGGAGATCGGCTCGAAGGGATCGTCGTTGACCTCGCTGCCTCCGATGATCGGAATCTCTTCATCCAGCAGTGTGACGAGCTGGCGCAGGATGCGGCTCTTCGCTTGGCCGCGCAGGCCGAGGAGAATGAAATTGTGGCGCGAGAGGATCGCGTTGACGAGCTGGGGGAGGACAGTCTCTTCGTAGCCTACGATGCCGGGGAACAGCGGCGCGCCGTTCTCGAGCAAACAGATGAGGTTGTCCCGCATTTCGTCTTTGACCGTGCGTTGGCGGCGCGCGGGGCTCGCCCACTCCGTCCGCTGCAGCTCACCGAGTGTCGTCGCTTGTGTCATGGCTCGACGTTAATCTCTTCAACCCGTGCTCTGCAACCCTTGCGCGATGCCGCGCACGCTTGCCAGCAGCGCCCGGAACACTTCGTTGTCGGGCCGCCCCTCGGCGCGCCAGCGCTGCAGCAGGTCGATCTGCAGCAGACTCATCGGGTCTACATACGGATTGCGCAGCAGGATCGAGCGCTGCAGCGCCGGGTCGGAGTCGAGCAACGCGTTCTCGTGTTTCAATGCGAGCACGTTCGCCACGGTGCGCTCGAACTCCGCGCGAATCAGCGGGAAGTAGTGTTCGCCCAGCTCCCCGGCGAGGCATGCGTACCGCGCCGCGATGGCGAGATCGGCCGTGCCGAGCACCATCTCCACGTCGTCGATCAGTACCCGCAGGAATGGCCACTCGCGGATCATTTCCTCCAGCGCTGCGGCGCCGTAGCGCTCGGCTGCGCGGTCCAGAGCCGTGCCCAGGCCATACCAGCCTGGCACCAAATGGCGACTCTGCGTCCACGCGAACACCCACGGAATCGCGCGCAGTTGCTCGATCTCGCCGCTCGATTGACCGACGCGCTGGCGTGATGCAGGGCGGCTGCCGATTTCCATGCGCTGGATGACGTCGATGGGGGTCGCCAACCGGAAGTACTTCACGAACCGCCGGTCGTCGTATACGAGCGCGCGGTAGGCGTCCCGGCTCTCACGAGAGATGTCGTTCATGATGGCGGTCCAACCGGCGTCTCGCGCATCCGACGGGTGGGCGGCGGGCAGCACGGTCGCGAGCGTCACGGCGCTGACCGTCTGCTCGAGCGTGCGCAACGCGATGCCCCGCAGCCCGTACTTCGCATTGATCGCCTCGCCCTGCTCAGTCACGCGGAACCGCCCCCGGACCGAGCCCGCCGGGGCACTCAGAATCGCGCTCGTGATCTTGCCGCCGCCACGGCTGACGGTGCCGCCACGACCGTGAAAGAAGGTGAGATCGACGCCGGATCGCTCGGCCGTTTCGACGAGTGCCGCCTGCGCTCGCTGTAGCGCCCAGCGCGACGCGCCGATTCCGGCGTCCTTGTTGCTGTCGGAGTAGCCGATCATCACCAGCTGGTCCATGCCTCGCTCGGCGAGGTGCGCCCGGTAATAGGGCTCCTCGAGCAGTGCCCGTAAGACGCCAGAGGATCGCTCGAGATCGGCCACAGTTTCGAAGAGCGGCGCGACGTCCAGCGGCCCCGCGAGCCCGCCCCACCGGGCGAGCACCAGCACGGCGAGCACATCGTCCGCTCCCTCCGCCATGCTGATGATGTAAGGACCCACGGCCTCGGGCCCAAAGTGCGCACGGCAGTCGGCGATCGCCTTGAATACGTCCAGCGTACGCGTGGCCTCCGCGTCAGGCGATCCGGCCGGCTGCTCGCGCTGTTCGAGCACCCGGCGCAGCCGCGCGAGGCGGTCGGCGGCGGTGCGCGTGCTCCACTCCGGGTCGCGCAACAGCGTCGCGAGCACGGCGCGATGCACATGAGAGTGTTGCCGCACGTCGATCGTGGCCAGGTGAAAGCCGAAGGTCTCGACGCGGCGCAGCAGCCGCAGCACGCCGAAGAGTCCCGCGTGCTCGCCGCGATGCGCCCGCAGACTTGCGATCACCACGCCGAGATCACGCATCAGCTCGTCGGCGCCGGCATAGCCGTCAGGGGTGTCACGCCGCGTCGCTTCCAGCCGCGCCGCCATTAAGGTGAACAGCACGCGGTACGGCATGTCGTAATAGCGCGCGGGAATGGCGGCCATCGCCTTAGGGAACTGAGCGCCGTAGGTCGCGACGCGCTCGCGGACGGCGTCGCTTACGCCCGTGAGAGTACCCGATTGCGACAGCCGCCGCGCCAGCTCCGCAGCCTCCCGGCGGTAGCGCTCGAGCACCAGCTCGCGTTGGCGTGCCAGCCCGGCGCGCAGCGTGTCGGCGCCGACGTTGGGATTGCCGTCCATGTCCCCGCCGACCCAGGAGCCGAAGCGCAGGATCGCCCGCGTGGGCACCTCGATGTCGTACGCTGTGCGCACCGCCTGCTCCAACTCTTCGTAGAACGGCGGGACCACGCGGTAGACGACGTCGGTCAGGTAGAAGACGACGTTCTCGAGCTCGTCCATGACGGTGGGACGCGCCGAAGGCTGCGGGTCGGTCTGCCAGGCGCCGGTGACTTCTTCGCGGATCCGGCCGAGCGTGGCGCGCTCTTCGACGGGTGTGCGCGACGGATCGAGCCGCTCCACGAGCAGCCGGCCGATCACCTGCTCCTTTTCCAGCAGGGTGCGCCGGGTCGCTTCGGTCGGATGCGCGGTGAAGACGGGTTCCACCCGAAGCCGCTGGAGCAGCGCTGCGGTCTGGGGCGGCGTGACGCCGGAGGCGGCCAGGCGCGCTACCGTGGCGGCGAGACTGCCTTCCTGAGGATCGCTCGCGGCGCGCAGATAGTCCCGCCGGCGCCGGATGCGATGAATCCGCTCGGCGAGATTGACGACTTCGAAGTACGTGGCGAACGCGCGGACCAGTGTTTCGGCATCACGCGGCGCCAATGGCCGCACCAGCGCATGCAGCGCGTCGTCGGCGGCGGCGTCGCCCAAACGCCATTGGATCGCGGCGTGCCGGGCGCGCTCCACGAGCTGGAAGAACGAGTCCCCACACTGCTCGCGCAGCACGTCCCCGACGAGCGCGCCGAGTGTGCGGACGTCGTCCCGTAGCTGGGCGTCCTTCGGCGCAAACTCGATGTCGCGGCGGTCAACCGTCACTGAGCGTCTGCGGGGGTAAAGAGCCGGGCCGCCGCCACACCCCACGCCGCGAGATCGACGGACACCCGACCGTCGCTCGTCACAGCAATCGCGTCGCCGTTCAGCTCGACGAGCGTGGTGCGGCGGGCGAGCGTGAAGGCGTACGCCGCGGGCCAGAGGCCGACGGCGCGGGCTTGCCCCGCGACGTCGAGCACCTTGACGATGACGCCCTCGCCGTCGTCCGCCGGCTTGGCGCCGACAATCATCACACCCTTGTCGGCATAAAACAGCGCGCGGTCCTTCGCGATCAGGGGACCGGGCGTCTGATTGTTGTAGGAGGGGCTGAGGTACAGCGGCTCGCACGCCGCCCAGCCGCGGCGCACGGGCTCCGCCGCGTCTCCCGGCGCGAGCAGCGAGATCCTGTACCGGAACGTCACCGCGCCGTCCTGCGAGGCCGCGTAGTTGGTGTGCCAATAGTTGTTCATCGCATACGCGAACAGCGTGCCGTCGGGCACGATCGTGCGGCGCCACGCGCCGCGAAACAGATCGTTCAGCGTGACGAGCGGCGTATCGGGGCCGCTCCAGAGCACGCCGTCGTTCCCTTCGTGCAGCCACACCCAATGCGCGTGACAATACCAGTCGCGGCAGCTCCCGGGTTGCTGATCGCGATCGACCGCCATGCGGCCGAGCGGCACTTCGACGTCGACAGCCGGTTTGATGAACGCGAAGGGAAAGGCGACGTAGAGCGCTTCTTTCGCGACGGTGGCCGCCTTCACGATCCGGTTTTCGATGTCCATCCAGGGCAGCTCGTCGTACAGCGTGATGATCGACGTGATGGCCGGGAAACCCTCCAGCGCGCGTTCGACGACGAGACGCACGCCGATGCCGGGCAAGCGCTCGCGGCGGCAGCGTACGAATTTGGCCTGCGTGATCTGGAGCTGCGGCGGATTCTTGAGATCGTTGCGATCGCCTGAGGTCCAGAGCGCGCTGTGCTCGCCGCCACGCACGTAGACCAGCTGATTCAGGCCGGACCAGTCTGACGGCTTCACGCGCTCTTTGCCGTCCGGGCCGGTCAGCGATCGAATCGCTCCGCTCGCGGGATCGAGCTGCACCGTAAACCCTCCCGCTTTCGCATCGAGCGCCTCCCCATCGGCGGCCGGTGGCCGAGCGTCGCGGTCGGCTTCGGTCAGCGCCACGTAGCCGAGCGGGGGCACTTCCCGGAACAGCACGAGCGCGTCGCCGTCCTCGAGGTCGACCGACGCGAGCTCACGCCCCTCGTAGGTGAGGGATTTGGCGGCGCCGCCCGCAACGCGGGCGACGTCGGTGCGCTCCCAGGTGCCGGCATTGAACACCAGGCGGCCGCGGCCCGGACGTGTCGCCCGCCCCAGGCGCAGGAGCCCATCGCTCAGGTAGTCGCGCGCGGCCGCGGCACCGGCATCAATGAACCGCTTCTTGTACTCCCACTGCGCCACGGTTTGACGGGACGTCGGGTTGGCGACGCTCTCGTCCGCCCCCCAGGTGTGCTCGCCGAACAGCAGCAGATCGCGCCACATGGCGGCGCGAGCGTCGGCGCGGTTCCGCCGGCGACCCACGGCGTCCGCGTCGCGCGGCTCGATTCGCGTCTCCCACAGCGCGGCGATCTCCGCCGCGCGGGCGACGAGCTGTGCGGACCGGAACGCGGTGAGCTGCGCGGCCGTGGACGCCGCGCCGTCTTCCCAGTAGAGCCCTGTGTCGCCGCGGCGGACTGGAATCTTCGTTCCATAGCGGCGCTCGACGTCGCGGAAAAAGTCCTCGGCGCGGCCCATGACGATGCGCGGGAACGTGAAGCGCCGCCCGAACTCCTGGACATTCGCGACGATTGCTTCCTTCATGAGGGCGTTGTCCTGCCAGTCGGCACCGTACAGCAAGGCGGTATCATACGGCCAGTTCTGCGCGAGAAATGCCGGCTGATTCAGCAGCCAGTCGGAGAGACGATGGCCCATCTCGTCGGGGCCGATCTCGAAGCCGAAGCGCGTGCCGTCGCCGTAGTGGTGGGCGCGCCAATGGAGCACACGGCTGCCGTCCGGCCCCTCCCAATAGTAGAGCTGCGGGTACGCAGTGCCTTCGGTGCCCCCGCTCCCCGCCGATGCCGGCAGCAGCGGCACCGCACGCTCGGGGTTGGGACCGCTCGCGAGATACTTCACGCCGCTGGCGGCGAGCAGCATCGGGAACGTCAGCGTCTGCCCGGGGACGTCGGTGATTTGGGCGGAGAGGAATGTGAGGCCCCGTTCGCGCGCCAGTTTGCCTGCGGGCCACACGAGCCGGGCGAACGTTTCGTGATCGAGGATGCCGGTGAGCATGTTCGCGAACAGCGCCTGCCATCCGATCTTGCCGCCCGAGATCGCCTGCACGAGCGCGTCGCCCGCTTCGGGCGAGCGGTTCTCCAAATACGACAGCACCTGCAGCGCGCACTCGGCGGTGAAATGGAATTCGCGGTGCGTCGCGGTCCACGCCAGTGCCGCGTCCAGATTCTTGCGATGCACCTCGAGCGCTCGCTCCTGGAGGTCGGTGTACCCGACGTCGGTGTGGATCGAGGAGAGCCAGTAGAGGGTCCAGCGTTTCGCGGGAGTGAGGCGCAGCCGCCGCCGCGCCGCGCGATCGCGCCCGACCTCGATGTCGATCTGAAAATCGGATGGCTCCGAGAGCGGGACCCACACTTCGCCGCTCAACGAGACGCCTTGTGGCGAGGGCAACAGTCCCGCGGTACCGACCAGCGCGCCGCGCCGATCGGTCACGCGCGCGCGTGCCGCCGGCGCGCTGAGTCCCGAGACGGTGATGCGCACCAGATTCTTGCGTCCCTCGGGTTGCTGGAAGAGCGCAGTGGGACGCACGTCGATGACCGGCTGCTGCGTCGCGCGCCGCCCGAGTGTCAGCGATCCGGCGAACGACGACAGGACGCCGAGAAATGTGCGGCGATCAGAAGGCAGCATGATTCCTATAACTTACCGCTGCTTGACTGTGCAGGTCCCCTATGTACGTTTCGCCGTCTCCCCGACCCATACCTAGACAGGAGCTAGCATGAAGCGCATCGCATTGGCCGTGGCGGTTGTCGTCATGGCTGCAGGGGCGTGCAAGAAGGCGGAGCAAAGCAATACCGCCACGCCGCCGGCTGACTCGATGAAAATGGCGGACTCGATGAAGATGATGGCGCCGGTCGACACGACCAAGGCGCCCACCACTACCACCACCACCACCACCACAACGACCACCACCAAGCCTTCGACCCGTCGGCCGTAAGCGCGCCGTAGTTGCAGTCATGAAGCCCGGGCGCCGCCCGGGCTTTTTGTTTCCGTCACCGACCGCGCGATGGCGGTGCGCGTGTCGAACGGCGGCGTCCAGCCCAGCTCGCCGCGGATGCGTTCGACCGAGTACGGGTTCTCCCCAAGAATGAACGACATCGCCGAATTCCCCAGCGCCGTGTAGCGACCCGGCATCCAGAGACGGATCAGCACGCTCCAGACCGCTACACCGCTGCGGATCAGCGGGACGGGGACCGGTATCCGCAGCGGTCGCGAACCTGACGCCTCGGCGAACGCCGCGAAGAACTCCCGCTGCGTGAGCAGTGGCGGCGCGTCGCGCGTGACATTGTAGGCGCGGAATCCCGGTGTGGCAGGCGCGTCGAGCGCAGCAAGAATCGCGGACGCGACATTGCCGGCGTACACGCACGACAGATGATTCGTCCCCGGCCCGATCTCGGGCAGGAAGCCGCGTTTGAGGTTGGCGATCAAACGCCGGGTAAATAGCAGATCCCGCTCACCGTAGATGACATTGGGCCGGATCGCGATGACGGAGAGGCCACCGCGCTCCGCCTCCTGTTGCAGCAGCTGCTCGGCAGCCCGCTTGCTGCGGGCGTAGAAGTCCGTGTCGGGAAGCGGCTGAAACGCGTAGTCTTCGGTTACTGCACGCTCGCCAGCCGCGTACACCGCCGCGCGGCCATACACCGCCACCGTCGAGATATGAATCAGGCGCGCTCCGGTCCGCCGCGCGGCCTCGAGCGCGAGCCGTGTGCCGCCGACGTTGACGCGGGTGAATTCCTCGAACGAGTCGTGTGAGGCGACGAGGGCCGCGGCGTGAATGATCGTCCGTACGCCCTGCGACGCGCGTTGCCACGAAGTGGGATCGGTGACGTCGCCGATCACTGCCTCGGCCCCAAACGCCTCGACGATCGCGCGCGAGTGCTCGCGTACCAGCGCCCGGGCGGGGCGGGCGGGGCGGGCGGGGCGGGGGGCACGCTCGCCGCGGGTCCGGAGGGCGTCGAGCACATGGGTGCCGACGAGCCCGGCCCCGCCGGTGACGAGTACCGTCACGCGGGACCGACGCGAGGGGCGTCGAAGGGCAGCTCGACGATGCGCGCCTCACGCCCGGCGGCGCGCACGGTGGCGCCAACCGGCACTTCGCGGCGCACGATGGCGAGGCCGATCCAGCGGCCGAGCACCGACCCGCCGCCATCCGGCAGCCAGGCGATGCTGGAGACGCGCCCCACATCGCGCTCGTCTTGCGTGACGGCGCTCCAGCCGCTCGCCGGCGCGGCGGGCGGATCGGTCTCGAACAACAGACCCCGCAGGTGTCGGTTCGCATGCCCGCGGAAGTGCAGGCGGCTCACCGTCTCCTGGCCTGTGTAGCAGCCCTTGGTGTAGGACACGCCGCCGATTTCATCGAAGCGGACTTCCTGCGGAATTGTTTTCTCGTCGACTTCGGAACCGAGTCTGGGCCACCCCGCGAGGATGCGCACGAGCTCCAATGCTGCGGGCGTCGCGGTGTGAGCGCCGGCATCGACCAATCGCCGTTGCATGGCGGCGAGCTGGGCGGCCGCCACCGTGACTTGGAATACGAACGGCGCGCCATCGCTTGTTCGTGCGACCTCGACCGGAACGCCTCCGGCCGACCCTTCCATGACCCGGTTCGGTGTGTGCGGCACCGGGAAACCGGCCGCGCCCATGACGGCGACGACGTGTCCTCCCCCCCCCGCGAGGCGGAGCACCGCGGTGTCTTCCGTGCGATCGCTGAAGCGAGCGAGCCGCGGCGGCACTGAGCGCTGCAGAATCGTCACCGCATTTTCACGCCCTTCCGCCGGAACGGTGAACCGCACCCGCGATCCGAGGCGTGCCGCCCAGCCATCGACCACGATCATCCCCTTGGGCGTGAGCACCGCGCCGTAGACGAAGGCCCCGTCTCCGGGCTTCTCGATATCGCTCGTGAGCAGCCCCTGAAAGCACGTGATGGCGCCATCGCCCGGCCCGGTGAGATCGATGACGCCGACGGCCGCGGGAGCGACGATCGCGCCGGCCCGCAGCTGGTCGACGATCTCGGCGGGCACGGCGTCACGCTCGAGCCGCGTGACGACCGCACTCGACGCGCTGGGAAAGGCGTCGCTCATAGATCGGCCAGCTCCCCCGCGGTGTGACCTGCGAGCGTGTCCCAAATCAATGCGGCACCGCGTCCCTGAATTCGCTGCGACGGATGACTCGTCGTCAGGATGACGCACGGCATCCCCGCGGCTCGGGCCGCCTCGAGTCCCGGCAATGAGTCTTCGATGACGACGCAAGTCTCGACGGCAAGACGTCGGTGCCGGTTGAACGCGTCGTGCGCCGCGAGATAGCCGGCGGGATCGGGTTTGCAGCGGGGCACGTCGTCGGCCGCGATGATGACCTCGAAGTCATCCGCAAGCCCAGTTTGGCTCAGGACGTGATCGATCTCGCGCCGCAGCGCGCCGGAAACGATTCCCAGGCGGAATCGGCGTCCCGCGTCGCGCACGAACTCGGCCGCGCCGGGCACCAGGCGCAACGATTTCGTGACCAGCTCCAGATACATGCGCGATTTCTTCGTCACCAGGTGCTGCAGCAGCTCGGTGGTAAGGGTTCGTTGGGCACGGCGATATGCCTCCACAAAGCCCGTGCGGTCGTCGAAGCCGAGGTACTGGGCGTAGTACTGTTCGCGGGTCAGCGTGATCCCTTCGTCGGCGAGCACGCGTTGCAGCGCCTCGCAGTGCTGCGACTCATCGTCTACCAGCACGCCGTTGAAGTCGAACAGCACAGCTTCGGTCACAGCGTCTCCTTCAACCAGGCGACGATGTTGGGCCAGCAGGTGCTCCGCGCGCGCGCGCTCAGCACCAAGCCGCGGTGCGACAGTCCCGGCGCGATCGCGAGCATCTTGCGGGCAGCGCCGACGCGGTCGACCACCTGCCGGCACGCCTGCGGCGGCGCAAAGATCCAATCGGATCCTCCGGCCACGCCGAGATACGGTGTGCTCAGCGCGGCGAGGCCGGCAAAGTAGTCGAAGCCATCCGTCCCGAGCCATCGACCCCGCACGTTCCACTCCATCCATTCCGCGATGATCTCCGCCGCCTCGTCTTCGTTGCCGAAGCGCAGCGCGCGCGCCGGGAACCGGCCCAGCGCCCGGGACACGCCCATCGTGGCGGCGGCCAGGGTACGCCGCACGGGGCCGAGTCGCCGTGGACCCGGAGTGCCGAGTGTGACGATACCACGAATCGGCGCCGCGGCTGCCACGCGCGCGAGCCAGCACAGCCCGGCGGCGCCGCCGGCAGAGTGCCCCACCCAGGCGAGCGGTGCGCCGTCCGTCTCTTCGCGCACCCGGGCGACGATGGTCGGTGTGTCGCGCAGCACCCAGTCCTCGAACGTCCAGGCGCCCCGCCGTGGTTCGCGCGCGCTCTCGCCGTGATGTCGAAGGTCGGCGAGCCAGACGTCGAGGCCGGCGGCACCGAGAAAATGCGCCATGCCTCCCGTCCCGTCGCTCGAATGCAGCCAACAGCGGTGATTGGTGAAAGCCCCGTGCACGAGCAGCACGGCGGGGCGGCCATCGCGATACGCCCGCAGTCGGTGCAGCGCCAATTCCACGCCATCTGGTGTCGTGACCCGACGGGCGCCTCCCGTCATTCGTAGCGCCCGGCGGCGCGGTACGCATCGTCGAGCAGCTCGACGGGATGGCGAATGCGCGCCGAGATGCCGGCGGCCGCGAGTCCCGCGCCAATTTGCATGTGACACCCCGGATTGCCCGTCGCGACGACCTGCGGCGCCGCCTCGCGCAGCTGCTCCAGCTTCGCTCTGAGGACGGCGCGCGACATCTCGGGCTCGAGCAACGTGAAGAGGCCGGCGCTGCCGCAACATTCCGCGGCACCGGGGACGGGCACGAGCTCGAGCAGCGGAATGGCGGCGAACAACGTGAGCGGCTGGACGGCGACGCGCTGCGCGTGCAGCAGGTGGCAGGGCGGATCGTAGGCGACGTGCAGGTCGAGCGGCGCGCCCGGCACCGGAGTAGGCGCCAACAACTCGGTCACGTCCTTCACGCGAGCGGCGAACCGTTCGCCGCGTTCATCCCCGAGCAGCCGCCCGTAGTCCTTCATGAGCGCACCGCAGCCGGCGCTGTTCACGACGATCGGCTCGTCGCCGTCTCCGAATGCCTCGCGGTTGATCTGCGCGAGCGCTCGCGCCTCATCCAGCAGTCCGGCGTGGGCATGGAGTGCACCGCAACAGACCTGGCCGCTTACTTCGCGAACTTGATATCCGTTCACGGCCAATGTGCGGATCGTCGCATCGTGCACATGGGAGAAGAGGCCCTGCATCACGCAACCGCGAAAGAGCTGGGCGGTAACGGGCGGGAGGGGGCGGTAGGAGGCGGTAGGCGTGGCGTGCCTTCTACCGCCCTTTACCGCCTCATACCGCCCCCTACCGCCGGCCTTCGTTGCCGCCAGCATTCCAAGCGCAAACCGAATCCTGCCCCATCCAGCCAAGCTCCGGGGGAGAACCGCACGCAGCAGCCGCGCAAACCAGTACACCGCGCCGCTCACCCCAGGCGTCGTCAGCGCCCACAGCGCCAGGCGGGCCAGTCGGGGCACACCACGCGCCGCGGTGATGCGGGAGCGCGCCGCTTCAAGACCGTGGGCGTACTGGACACCCGAGGGGCACACCGGCTCGCAGCCCCGGCAGCCGAGGCAGCGGTCGAGATGATAGAAGAGGGCAGGGTCGGTCGCGGCGAGCTCGCCGCGCTCGAGCCCCCGCATCAGCTCGATGCGGCCGCGTGGTGAGTCGGATTCATCGCCGGTAGCAAGAAATGTCGGACAAGCTTGAAGGCAAAACCCGCAATGCACGCATGCGTCGAGCCCTTCGAATCCGCCGCGTCCTGCTCCCGTCATGAGCCTTCTGTGGCGACGACGAGAGCGCCTCCAGGATCGAACGTGCGGCGCAGCCCGGCGACGAGCGGGCCGACCCCCTCACGGTACGCCCCGAAGTGACCGACGGCGCCACGCAGCGGCCACGGTGCGCGCTCCAGCGTGAGTGGCACCTCGAGCCCGGCGAGCGTGCGACGCAGCCGCTGCAGGCGATCGATGCTCGTGTCGCCGGTCCAGCGGATCGCGCCCGCGGCGGGCGACGCCGAGATCCATTCGTCGCCCAGTTGGTGCTGCAGCAGATCGAGCAGCTCATCGCTCGCCGTGGGGATGCCGCCGATGCGGAACGTCACGGGTCGGACCGCGAACCCTTCGGCCAGGCGCATCCAAAAGGCGTGCGCTTCCTCAGCGCGGAGCGGCGTAAACCGGCCGCCGCCGCTCGCGGCGCCGAGCCCCGCCTCGTCCGCCGCGACCAGCGCCGGCGAGCCCGCCAGCCGCACGGCTAACACCCAGCGCTCGCGCCGCGCGAGTGCCGGCGAGACGAGTTCCAGGGCGGCGGGGGTGAGCCCAGCGGCAGCGATGTCTTCGCCCACCTGCGTGAGGTCTTCGCGCGCGCCCTCGAGCAGATACGTGACATCCGCGCGCGGCAGTGTGCGCAGCCGCAGATGCACGAGCACGATCACCCCGAACGCGCCAAAGCCGCCCGCCTGGAGCCGGGTGAGATCGTAGCCGGCGACGTTTTTCATGACGCGCCCGCCGCTTTGCACCATGCGGCCGTCGCCGGTCACGAACGTGACGCCGAGGAGGTGATCCTTGATCGGCCCGAACCCGTGCCGCAACGGCCCCGCCGTGGCGGTCGAGACAACGGAGCCGAGTGTGCGCCCGGCGAGCCCCGGCGGATCGATGGCCAACCACGCCCCGCGATCCGCGAGCTGCTGGCGGAGTTGATCGAGCCCGATCCCCGCCTCGGCGGTCACGGTGAGATCGGAAGGTTCGATGGCGGGAATGCGGTCGAGCCGTCGCGTCGTGAGCGCGAGGTCGGCGGGGGCATCGCTCTGCAGCCAGGTTCCCGCGCCCTCGATGCGGACACGCCAGCCCTCTTGATGCGCGGTGCCGAGCAGCAGCGCGACCGCATCGGGAGATCCCGGAGCGATGCGTGGGACGCGGTCGGTCCCCGCCTCGAGCACGGCGCCTTCGCCGAGCAGTGCGGTGACCTTGTCGAGGATGGTCATGGAACCGTCTCTAATTCGGAACGCGAAATGCGAAATGCGGAATTGAACCGTCCGGTGTCCTTTCGCATTCCGACGTTCGCATTTCGACTTGCTGTCCACTCACGACACGCATGCACCGGCACCACCTTCCCCGGATTCACGCGTTCGTCCGGGTCGAACACCAGCCGCACCGCGTGCATGGCGCCCAGCGATTCCGCATCGAAGATCAGTGGCATGTATCTCAATTTATCGAGTCCCACGCCGTGCTCGCCGGTGATCGTACCGCCCGCGGCGATACACGTGGCCATGATCTCAGCACTCGCGGCCTCGACGCGTTGCTTGAGGGCCGGATCGGTTGCGTCGAAAGAAATATTCGGATGAAGATTGCCGTCGCCGGCATGGAAGACGTTGCTGACGACGAGCCCATAGTGCTTGGCGATGGTCGCAATCGTCTCGAGTACCTGAGGAAGAGCGGAGCGAGGCACGACCGCATCCTGCACCACGAGGTCACGCGACAGGCGCCCCATGGCGCCGAATGCCTTCTTGCGCCCCTGCCACAGCCGTTCACGCTCGGCGTCGCTGGCCGCGGATCTCACCGATCGAGCACCCGATTTACGCAGAAGGTCTACGACCACCTCGGTCTCTGCGACTACGGCGTCCGTGTTACGGCCATCGAGTTCGACGAGCAGAACGGCGGCGGCGTCGCGCGGGTAGCCGGCCGCGTACACCGAATCCTCGACGGCGCAGATACAGGACTGATCCATCATCTCGAGCGCGGCTGGAACGATTCCCGCAGCGATGATCGCGGAGACCGCTTCACCCGCGGTTCGGAGGCCGGTGAAATCCGCGAGCAGCGTGCGGATCGCGCGGGGCAGGGGGATCAAGCGCACGGTGATCTTCGTCGCGATGCCGAAGTTGCCCTCCGAGCCCACGAACACGCCAACCAGATCGGGCCCCCACGGCTCGCCGCCGGGGCTGCCGATTTCCACGAGCGAGCCGTCCGCGAGCAACACCTCGAGCGCCAGAATGTGATTCGCCGTGACGCCGTACTTGAGACAGTGCGGCCCGCCGGCATTCTCGGCGACGTTGCCGCCGATCGTGCACGCACTCTGGCTCGACGGATCGGGCGAGTACTGCAGGCCGTGCGGTTTCGCCGCGGCGCCGAGCTTCGCGTTTACGACGCCGGGCTCGACGACCGCGAGTCGATTGCCCTGGTCGATGCGAAGAATTCGGTTGAGGCGAGTCAGGACGAGCAGCACGGTTCCCTCGTCGGCGAGCGCGCCGCCGGAGAGCCCGGTCCCCGCGCCGCGCGGCACGAACGGCACGCCGAGCGCGGCGAGCAGTCGCACGACGGCAATGACTTCTTCTCGGGAACCGGGAAGCACAACGAGATCGGGAACTCGGCGATGCGTGGTCAGACCGTCCATCGAGTACGTGACGCGTTCAGCACGAGCTTCTCGAACGTGCCGCTCTCCGACAATCGCGGAGAGGTCCCGGGCAAGGTGAGGAAACGCGGACATACTATAAACTAGGGGCACAGACGCACCGCGGGAAACAGCAAACGGGGTCTGGGACCAACTTGTTGTCCCAAACCCCGTTGACTCTGAACCGCGGTGCGTCGGTGCGTCTAGCTTTTGCCTGTCCTAGGCCGCTCTCCAGAACCCTTTCAGGGCTTTGCCATCCGGCGATTCGCGCAGCTTCTCAAATGCGCGTTCCCGAATCTGCCTGATTCGTTCCCGCGTGACGCCCATCAGCGCTCCTATCTTCTCGAGCGTCATCGCCTCGCTGCCCTCTTCGAGTCCGTAGTAGAGATACAGAATCTTGCGCTCGCGCGGCGTGAGATACTTCTGGAAGATCCGATCGATGAACTCGCGCATCAGCTTGCCGTCGGTGCGCTCTTCGATCTCGCCGCCCTCCTGGCCCGCGAAGCGCTCGCCGAGCGTCGCGGCATCTTTGTCGGTGCGATCGACGGGTGCGTCGAGCGACAGCTCCGCCGCCGTCATGCGGCGCGCGGTGCGCACGTTCTCAACGCTGTCCTCCAGCGCCTGTGCGATTTCGTTGTCGGTGGGTTCCCGGCCGAGCTCCTGCGAGAGATACGTTTCGGTGCGGCTCATACGGATCAACTGCGAATTCTGATTCAGCGGAATACGGACGCTGCGCGTCTGTTCCGCCAACGCTTTCAGCACCGCCTGCCGCACCCACCACACCGCGTAGGAGATGAATTTGACGCCCTGGTCGGGATCGAACTTCTTGACCGCTTTGAGCAGTCCTTCATTGCCGATGGCGACGAGCTCGGAGAGATCGAGTCCGTGGCCTTGATACTTTTTTACGTAGGAAATGACGAAGCGAAGATTGGCAGTGACCAGACGCTCGGCGGCTTTTTCATCGCCACGCTGGACGCGGCGAGCGAGGCGACGTTCTTCAGCGGGATCTTTTATGAGGGGAAGTTTCTGTATGTCTTGCAGGTACTGGTCGAAGGCTCCGGAAGGGGTGGTGCGGAAAAAGGCCTTCGCCTTGCCGCCATTCGACCTCGCCATGCGCGACTCCCCTTGAAACGCGAGTTGGGTGTGGAAACGGCGGGCGAAGCCGCCATTAGACCACCTAAATCACGTGCCAATATAGGTTTTCCTGCCAATCCGTGCAAATATACGCAGTTTTCCACATCACAAATTCTTGGGTTTGTAGGGATTCCCCCGTTTGTCCACTATCCACAGAACCTGTGGAAAATGGATCACACCGTGCGTAAACACATACCATCCAACTCACTCCGAAGGCTTAGTTCGCTGCTGTGGAGAGGTGGAAAGGAATGTGGGCTATGTGTTGACCAGGACCTGACGAATCGTCGCCTCGTCCACAGGCACCGTCCACCCGGTTCCATCGTCCCCATGGGCGCGCCCAATGGCACGCGGCAGCGCCAGGCGGATTTCTCCGGCGCGCACCTTCTTGTCGGCACGCATCGCCGCGATCAGGTCGTCGACTTGGCTGGCGTCCGGCCGCTCGACCGGCAGATGCAGCCGTTCCAGAACCAACCGGATTCGCTGCGCCGTGCCGGTCGGTGCAATGCCGAGTGTCTCCGCGACCCGGCCTTCATAGACCATTCCGATGGCCACCGCTTCCCCGTGCAACACTTCGTATTTCGACGTCGCCTCGATCGCGTGTCCCACCGTGTGTCCGAAATTCAGAATGGCGCGCTTGCCTTTTTCACGCTCATCCTCTGCCACGACCGCCGCCTTGATCTCCACCGAGCGCCGCACGACGCGCTCGAGCGCGGGGGCGTGCTTTGCGAAGATCGCCGCGTATTCGCTTTCGAGAAACGCAAAGTAGTCCGCGTCGGCGATCACGCCGTGCTTCACGGCTTCAGCGAGCCCCGCCGCGAGCTGCACGCTGGGGAGCGAGCCGAGCAGGTCCGGATCGGCGATGACGGCGCGCGGTTGATGGAACGCACCCAGCAGGTTCTTGCCGGCCGGGACATCGACCCCCGTCTTGCCGCCGATCGATGAATCGATCATCGCCAGGAGGGTCGTCGGGACCTGCACCAGCGGCACGCCGCGCAGGTACGTCGCCGCGACGAAGCCGCCGACATCGTTCACGACGCCGCCGCCCAGCGCGATCACGGCGCAATCGCGCCCGAACTGCGCGGCGAGCATTCGGTCTGACAGCGACGCCCACGTGTCGCGTGTCTTGTTCCATTCGCCGGCAGGGAAGGTGAGCAGCTCCGCCCGATTGCCGATAGCCAATAGCCGCTTTACCAGGTCTTCGCCACACAGCTTCCCAACGTGAGAATCCGAGATCAGCGCATACGCCGTTGCCGGACAGTACTGCGGCAGGATCTTGTCCAGCTGCTGGACCAGACCCGCACCGATCAGGATGTCGTAGGAGGCATCCCGCCGTTCGACAAGCGGGACTCGGACGGTTACCACGTGATGTCGGGTTCGCCTGCCTGCGCGTTCACGGCGCGTGCCAACACAAACAGAAGATCGGACAGACGGTTGAGGTAGTGTACGATGGATGGGTTTACGGCTTGCTGGTGTGACAAGGCGACGACGGAGCGCTCGGCGCGTCGGCACACGGTACGTGCGACGTGAAATGCCGCCGCCTTCGGCGTGCCTCCCGGCAAAATGAAGTTCTGCAGCGGCTTCAGCTTCGCTTCATGGTTGTCGATCACGTCTTCGAGAGCACCAACGTCAGATGCCCCGACCGCCGCACCGCTGCGCGCCAGCGCTTTCGTCAGTTTGTCGGGGTCCGGCGCAGCGAGCTCGGCTCCGATCGTGAATAGGTCGCGCTGAATCGTTTGGAGGAAGACGGATTCGAACGTCCGCGGGTCGAGTGCCGCCGCGAACCCGATCGCAGCGTTCGCCTCGTCGACTTCGCCATACGCGCGCACCCGTGGATCGTCTTTCGGCACGCGCTCACCGCCGAACAGACTTGTCTCGCCCGCATCGCCGGTCTTCGTGTAGATCTTCATCGAGCCTCGTGCGTGGTGCGTTGTTCGTGGTGCGTGGGGATTCCCCCGGTACCACGCACCACGTACCACGCACGTTACGTTCACGGGCAACGGAGCGCGAGCGGTTGGGCTGCCCACGACGCGTCGTGTCGCGGGGCGCAGGCCAGTAGCCCGAGAACGATTAGCACGCTAGCGTTCGCGCGATGCAAGACGCGAAAGATATCACCATCATCGGCGCCGGCCCGACCGGATTGTTCGCGGCGTTTTACGCGGGGATGCGCGGCGCGTCACACCGCCTGATCGACAACCTCGATCAGGTCGGCGGACAGCTCACGGCCCTGTATCCGGAGAAATACATCTTCGATGTCGCCGGTTTTCCGAAGATTCTGGCCAAAGACCTGGTCAAGGCGCTCGCCGAGCAGGGTCTGCAATGGAAGCCGCCGGTCCATCTCGCCGAAAAGGTCATCGGGCTGCGCCGCAGCGAGGAGAACGGCAAGGCCTTATTCACGATCGTGACCGATAAAGACGAGTATCCCGGCCGCACCGTGCTCATCGCCGGAGGGATCGGTGCATTCACTCCGCGCAAGCTGCCGCTCAAAGACGTGGATCAATGGAACGACAAGGGTCTGCACGATCGCGTCCTGAATCCGCGCGAGTTCGCCGGCAAGCGCATCCTCATCGTCGGGGGGGGCGACTCGGCGTTCGACTGGGCGGTGAACCTGCAGGGGATCGCGAAATCGATCGTGATGATTCACCGGCGCGACGGGTTCCGCGCCCATCAGGCGACGATCGATCAGGTGCAGGCGCTCGCCGCGGCGGGCAAGATGGAGCTGCGGACGTTCTGGGAGCTGAAGGAAATCGGCGGGTCGAGCCGTATCGAGCGCGTCACGATCTTCAACAACAAGACGAAAGAAGAAGAAACGCTGGCGATGGACTGTGTGATTCCGCAGCTCGGCTTCATTTCCTCCCTGGGTGCGATCGCCGAATGGGGGCTCGAGATCGAAAAGGGCGACATCAAAGTCACCCAGACCATGGAGACGAACGTCCCCGGCATCTACGCCGCCGGCGATATCACGACCTATCCGGGGAAGCTGAAGCTCATCGCGACCGGGTTCGCGGAAGCCTGTACCGCCGTCAACCAAATTGCGCACTTCCTGAATCCGGCGGCGAAGGTCATGCCGGGGCACTCGTCGAACATGGCGTTGTTTGGTCAGAAAGAGGATTGACGGTACGCACAGCGGGATCATGGGATGTAGGGGCGCAGTATGCTGCGCCCCTACTCCCCGTCTTCTAACGTGCCAGCTGCACGACAACCGAATCGATCTGCGCCAGCATTTGCCGCGTTGGAACATCATGTGCGTTGGCCTGGATGGAAAACGTGATGACCCGTCCGTCCGTCTTCTCGATGTAGCCAGAAAGCGTATTGACGCGATCGATCGATCCTGTTTTTGCCAGCACTCGACCTTCCAAGGGCGTTCCTGCAAACCGCCGCAGCAGCGACCCGCGCTGCTGCGCCCGCGGCAAGCCCGCGAGAAACGGCGCCCGTTTCGGGTGGCGATACATGTACGCCAGCAGCTGCACGAACGCGTGCGGCGTTACCAGGTTGCCCGCCGCCAAGCCTGAGCCGTCCTCCAGTGAAAACGCGGTCGAGTCGATCTTCACCGAATCGATCAGGAATCGTTTCTCGACGTCCAATCCTTTCGTCCAACTCGCCGTGTCCCCCATCTCTCTCCCCAGAATCTTGAGCAGCATTTCGGCGAACCAGTTCTGGCTCGTGTTGAGAATGGGGAAGACCAGGTCGGGGAGCGGCCGCCCGCGGTACTCCGCGAGCGGGCTGCCGCAACACCGGAGTGCGCGATAGGCCATCGAGTCCGTCGTGCTGGCAGCGCCGCCCGCGACCGCGATTCCCTTCTTCTGTAAGGAGGTCGCGAGCGCGCGGGCGGCGTACAAGTTGGGATCGGGGAGCGCGAAGCTCTCGATCCACGGCGAGCGGCTCAACGACACCGTGCCTTCGGCCCAAATCTCGAGCGTGCCGGGCTTGCGAAAAAAGTTGTCGCCGATGGTCGTGGACGAATCGGCCGGGACGGTGCGCGCGCGGTTCTCGAACGTGAACAGGTGCAAGTCGGGATTCCAGGTGATCGTGGGCGGCTGATCGACGGCCGCGCCCGGCGTGATCTGGAAATCGACGCTGTTGTCGTGGAAGCCGAGCCCCGAGACCGGCGCGGCGTACCACCAGTTGAGATCGAACGAGCCCCAGTTCCAGTGCGTCAGCGTGGGCTCGAAGTACGAGCCGTCACCCACGACCCTGCCGGTGATGCGCCGCAGGCCGAGTGCCCGCAGCGACTCGGCGATGGCATCGACCGCGGTCCATGTCGAGTCGCACCCCCCCGGGGCGAGGGTGTCGATCGTGTAGCAGCGCTGCGACCACGTCGGATCACCGCGGCCATAGAGAATGAGGTCGCCCTGCAGCAGGCCATTGCTGATCGTGCCGTTGGCGTAGACGCTGGTTCGCACGCGGTAGTCGGGAGGAAGCAGAACAGTGGCGGCGGCTGAGACGACGAGCTTGGTGTTGCTCGCCGGCACCGAAAAGCGATCCCCGTTGCGACTGAACAGCACGCGGCCGCGATCGTCCTGCGCGAAGATGTTCCAGGTGGCGCGATCGAACGGCGGCTGATCGAGCAGCCGCGTGACCCGCTGCTGCACGGATCCGCCGCGACTCTGGGCCTGGAGGGAGACCGCGGCGCTAATCGTAAGCGACGCGAGGATCAGCTTTCGCATAGAGCACGTCGGTGAGAAGGTTGACCAGCACGAAGATCACGGACAAAAAGAGAATACTGCCCTGGACCGCGGGCAGATCGCGTTTCTGAATTGCGAGCAATACATAGCGTCCCACGCCGGGCCAGGAGAATATCGTTTCCGTCAGAATGCTGCCGGTCAGATAGTTCCCCACATCGAGCCCCAGCACGGTGATGATCGGCAGCAGCGCATTTCGCAGGGCATGGCGGCCGATCACGCGCCGTTCGCCGAGTCCCTTCGCCCGCGCCGTGCGCACGAAGTCCGACGGCAGGACCTCGAGCATGGCGCCGCGCGTCATGCGCGCGAGAAACGCGATCGACCGCGTGCCCAACGTCAGTGCCGGCAGCACGAGAAAGGCGATGCCGCCGTATCCGGACGGCGGCAGCCAGCGCAGCGCCACGGCGAACAACAGAATCAGCAGCAGCCCGACCCAATACACCGGAAACGAGACACCGACGTAGGCGATGAGCATGCTGCAGCGGTCGATCGCACCGCCCGGGCGAATGGCGGCGAGGACTCCGAGCGTAATCCCACACAGGACCGCGAGGAGCATGGCGGCGCCGGCGAGCTGCAGTGTCTTGGGAAACCGCTCGGCGAGATCGCCCAGGACCGGGCGCTGCGTGATGTACGAGCGGCCGAGGTCGCCGCGCACCACACCCCACAGGTAGTGCCCAAACTGCACCGGAATCGGCTCGTCGAGATGCAGCTCGGAGCGCAGCCGGGCGATGGTGGCCGAGTCCGCCCGCTCCCCCACCATCTCGGCGACGGGATCGCCGGGGACGACGTTCAAGAGGAGAAAGGCGACAACAAGAACACCGAACAGTGTGGGGATCGTCGCCAGCAGCCGCCTACCGAGGAGCGGTAACACGAACCTTGGTCCAGCGCTGCCCGTTGAAGATCACCGGCACCTCCCAACCCTCGATTGAGGGGTGCTCCGCCCAGAGGTCCACGGCAAACCAGAGATAGAGCCACGGCGCGGCTTCAAAAATGCGATCGTCGATTCGGGCGTACAGCGCGTCGCGCGCCGACTCGTCGACGGTGTGGCGCGCCAGCACGATCAGCGAGTCGGTGACACGATCGCTATAGAAGGAATAGTTGCCCCCGGCGCCGACGCTGGCGCTATGAAACAGCGGATAGAGGAAGTTGTCGCCGTCCGGATAGTCGGCCCACCAGTCCGTGATCGCCATGTCGGCATCACCCTTGCGCACCGCCTCACGCATGCTGGAAGCGTCGCGGGACACGATCTCCACCCGGATCCCCACGGCGGCGAGCTGCGCCTGGATCGCCTGTGCGACGCGGCCCATCTCCACGTTCGTGCCGGAGCGCCACAGCTGCACCGCAAAGCCGTTCGGGTATCCGGCCGAGCGCAGCAGGCGCCGCGCTGCGGTCGTGTCGTAGGCGTAGGGCCGGCGTGAGGGATCACTTCCCCCCAACGTCGGGGGAATCGCTCCCACCGCCAGAGCACCGCGGCCGTTCCACACCGTGCGCAGGATTTCGGGGACGTTGACCGCGTGATTGATCGCCTGGCGTACCCGCGGATCGCGGAATGGCCCGCGCCGGTTGTTCAGGGGAACGTAGACTGCGCGGAGCGCCGCCTTGCGTTTCAGCCAGTCAGGGTGGTCATGCTCCCATTTGGCCGTCTCGCCAAACGGGATCTCGGCGACAGAGAGGCGACCGGCCAGCAGCTCCGCTGCGCGGGTGAACGCCTCCGGAATGATTCTGACCGTGAGAGTGTCAGTCTCGGCGGTGCCGCCCCAGTAGTCGGGATTCTTCGCAAAGCGCAGATAGTCGTCGTGCTCCCACGCGACGAAGCGCCATGCCCCGGTACCCACGGGCCGCTGGCCGAAGTCGGCCGGTACGGACGACGGCACGACCGACGCGACGGGCATCGCGAGGAACTTTGGAAAAATCGCCAGCGGCTCGGTCAGCGTGAACGCGACCGCGGTGTCGCCCAGTACCTCGATGCCACGCACGTCGCGTGCGCGTCCGTCTGCAAACTCGCCGGCTCCCGCAATGGGCAAGAGCGGCCAGACCCGCCCGCCACGGGTCGCGGGATTGAGGACGCGGACGAAGGAGCGCTTAACATCCGCGGCGACGAGGGGGCGCCCGTCATGAAAGCTCACGCCCGGGCGGATATGGAAGACGTACCGCGCCCCCCTGCGATCCGCCGTCCAGCGGTCCGACAATCCCGGCAGGAGCCGCCCGTCGGCGTCGAACTGTGTGAGCCCGTCGAACAACAGCGTCACCATCTCGCCCGTCGGCACGTCGGTGGAGAGCGCCGGGTCGAGCGAGCGGGGATCGTATGTTTCGTAGTAGACGAGACCGCGCGCATGGTCTCCGCCGCCCGACTGACCGCGGCAGGCGGCGACAATACATAGGAACAGGGCGCTCTTCGCGGTGTCGAAAAGGTTGACAGTGCGGTGCAAGTGTCGCAACATAGCGGAATTTGGCAAACTACGTCAATTGCGCGTCATACCCTGTCTGTTGCTCGCCGTTCTCGCGGCGACAACCGTGCTCACCGCTCAAGAGCAGGAGCGGATAGTTCGGGGTCTGTCGTTCGTCGGGAACCGGGCGCTCGACGACTTAACCCTCGAGAGCGCCATCGCGACCACAAAATCGAGTGCGTGGGCCCGCTACGCGATCGTGCGCTGGTTGGGACTGGGCGAGAAGCGCTACTTCAGCGAGGTCGAATTCCGGCGCGACGTCGTACGGCTGATTCTGCTGTACCGCCAGAGCGGCTACATGAACGCGGTGGTGGATACCTCCGTGCGGCGCACCGCACGCGACGTCTACGCCACGTTCCGGATCCATGAAGGTGAGCCGGTGCGGGTGGCCCGGCTCGAGGTGCGTGGCCTGGACAGCATTTTTGATGTGGCAAGACTGAAACGCGAGCTCCCGCTGCAAGTCGGAGATGCCTTCAATCGCTTTCTCCTGCAGGCGTCGGCCGACACGATCGTGGCGCGGCTCCGCAACAACGGCTATCCCTACGCCGAGGTGCTGCGAAACTTCGATTCCGAAGCGGGAATCCTGAAGGCGGAAGTCGAGCTGGATGTGCAGCCCGGTCCCCGCTTGCGCGTTGGAGCGGTCGACATTCGGGGACTCCGCGACCTGGACACCGGGACTGTTCGCCGAGTGAGCTCGGTGCGGCCAGGCAGCTTCTTCAAGCAGGATGCGCTCTATCAGACGCAGCGCGATCTGTATGGAATGGGCGTATTCAATGCGGTCAACGTCGTCCTGGTGGATTCGATCCCACCGCAAACGCTCGGAACAGATTCCGCCCTCCGGGTGCTGGTGCAGGTCGCCGAAGGCCCGCGCCATCAGCTGCGGTTTGGAGGCGGATACGGGAGTGTGGAGTGCTTTCGGGTACAGGGCGGGTGGGCGGCGCACGACTTCCTCGGTGGCGCACGCACGCTCGATCTGTCGGCGCGCGTGTCGAAGCTGGGTGGCGTGCCCAAGGGATCGACGGGGTTGAATCAGCTCTGTAATCCGTTCGGCGGGAGATGGACGTTCGATACGCTCAACTACAGCGTCGGCCTGACGCTGCGTCAGCCGGCGTTCCTGTCGCGCGCCCACGTTGGATCGCTGGGATTTCTCTTCGAGCGGCATTCCGAGTTCAACATCTTCACCCGCGAAGCGGTCGGCGGGAACGCCGACATCACGTTGAATGCGCGCACCCGGCTGCCGGTAACCGTCGGCTACAGCTACTCGTTCGGACGAACGCAGGCCAGCCCCGGTGTCTACTGCATCTATTTTGGGTTGTGTACGGCGCAAACTCAGGAATTCCTGCGAAAGAAACGGGGGTTTGGAGCGGTCACGGTCACCATCGTGCGTGACCGCGTCAACAATGTGTTGGATCCGACCGAGGGGAGCGCCTCGACCATTAACTTGCTGCATGCCTCTCGGCTTATCGGTTCTGAAAGCACGTACGAGTTCAATCGCGGAGAGTTCGAGGTCGCGAAGTATTATCCGATCGGCCGTCGCACCGTATTCGCCTGGCGCGTGCGCGGCGGGACGGTCCTGCCGCGCAGCATCAATCTCACCGGGGCCCCCGTGGGCTACGTGCCTCCCGATCAGCGGTTCTACGGTGGTGGTCCGAACTCTGTGCGCGGCTACGGCCGAAACGAGCTGGGACCGCGGGTCTATGTGCTCGTCGGTCCCGATACCACGTCGGCCGCGGCCGTCGATACCGCCGCGTCGCGCCGCGCCGGTGAGACGGTATTCAAGAACGTCCAGACGCGGCCGACGGGCGGCAATACCGCCATCATCGCCAACGCCGAGCTGCGCTTCCCCTCGCCGATCCTGGCGTCACGCATGCGCCTGGGGCTGTTTGTCGATGCCGGCCAGGTGTGGGAGCGCGGTGAGGAGATCATCACCATTCGTGGAGTGCGGGTGACGCCGGGTGCCGGCGTACGGTTCACCACGCCGCTCGGTCCGGTGCGGATTGACGCGGCCTACAACGGCTACGCGACGGAGCGCGGGCCCTTGCTCTACCAGAGCAGCGACACCGCCAGCACCATCACGCAGATCCGTCCATCGTATCCGCCGCTCAGAGCGCGTAAATCGTTTTGGCAAAAGCTTGTGCTGCAGTTCGCCGTGGGGCAGGCGTTCTAAATGCGGCGCTCGCTTGGTGTCGCGCTCTGGTCGCTCGTGGGGCTGCTCGCCTGCTTCCTCGGCGCGCTCAACGCGCTCGTGGGCACACGCGCCGGCCGCACGTTGCTCGCCCGGGTCGCCAGCTCGGTGGTCGAGAGCGGCGTCGCCGGATCGATCGAGGTGGGCGAGGTGCGCGGCTCGCTGCTTACCGGCCTCGTGCTCACCGATGTCCGGTTGCTCGATCCCGATTCGACGCTCGTCGCCTGGTTGCCGCGCGCCGAGCTGGGCTACAACCCGATCGACTTCGCCGCGGGCCGCGTGGTGTTCATGGAGGTGCGGCTCGACCGGCCCATCATCAACATCGTCCAGCACCAGAGCGGCCGGACCAACTTCGACGAGCTGCTGCGTCTCGGCGAAAGGGACACGATCCAGGTGAAGCCGCTCGGTCCCGCCGGACCGCGCTCGCTCATTCTGCTGCGCAACGTGCAGATCATGGACGGCTCGCTGACCCTGCGGCTGCAAAAGCACGGCGAGGTGGGCAGTAGCAACGAAGAAATCGAGAACTCTGGGGAGGATGGCCGGTATCGCGTGCGGCGCTTCGAGCACCTCAACGCCCGGCTCGCGGCGCTGCGCATCCAGGCGCCGCGCGAGAAGGGGATCCGCATCGACGTCCTGCGGCTCGCGACCGAGAGCAGCGACCCGAAGCTGACGATCGCCGACGTCGTCGGCCGGGTGACGATCGACGGCCACACGCTCGACGTGGATCTGTCGCGCGTGCGCTTCCCCGGCACCCAGTTCCGCGCGCGCGGCACGGTGCAATGGCCGCGCGACACGCTGCTCTGGAACCTCGTCATGCGGGCCGACTCCGCGACCCTGACCGACCTCCGGTTCCTCGATCCGCGGTTTCCCGAAAACGCGGTGCTGCACGGCGGCGTGACGGTGGCATCGCACGGCGGCCGCCTGCTCGAGATTCAGCTGCGGCCACTCGACCTGGCGTTCGGCCAGGGCCGGCTCACCGGCCACGTCACCGCGTTCAGCGCCGCCGATTCGGGACTCGTGGCGCTGCGGCAAGGGGATCTGGTCGCGCGCGATCTCTCGCTCGATCTCCCGCGGGCGTACATCGACTCGCTGCCGTTCTACGGGCGTCTCAACGGGCAGACGATCGTCGATGGGCCGATGAGCGCGTTGCAGATCGAGACCGCTTGGTCGTTCCGCGATTCGCTCGTCCCCGGATGGCCGGAATCACGGATCCAGGGGAAGGGCGAAATCAATCTCGCCGGCAAGGACCTCGCGTTTCAGCCGTTCGCGGTGGAAGTGGGCCGCATCGATATCGGGACGGTGCGGCGGCTCGTGCCGGGGTTCGATCTCGAGGGCGAGCTCGACGCGGCGGGGACGCTCACGGGCACGCTCAAGAACGCGATGTTCAGCGGAACGTTGCGGCATCACGACGGCGATCGGCCGGCGAGCGTCATCCGCGGCGTGGTGGGCCTCGATTCCCGCACGGACGTGTTGGGCGTGTTCGCCGACGTGCGCGCCGATTCGCTGTCGCTCGACGGCCTGACTGGCCGGATCGCCGCGTTCCCGCTGCGGGGCACGCTCGCCGGAACGATCCGGATGAAGGGGGATCTCACCAGCGTCGAGACGCATGCCGATCTCGACATGCTGGGCGGCGGTGGCGCGGTGCGCGGCGACGGCAGGCTGCAGCTCGGCGCGCCCGGTGCTCATCCCGGTTTCGGCGCCTCGGGCTTCACGCTGCACGCGCAGGACCTGAACCTGCAGCGCTGGCTCGCCCGCGGCAATCCGCCACCGTCGCGGCTCACGTTCACCGCCACCGGCACGGTCGCGGCGGATAGCGTCACCAACCCCACCGGTGAGTTGTCGGTCCTGCTCGCGCCATCGCTGTTCGCGGGCACGATCATCGACAGCGGCGGGACCAAGATCCGGTTCGCTGCAGGACGGATGCATGTGGACTCGTTGCGACTGCAGCAGCCGGGGTTGCTGACGAGCGGCCGCGGATCCCTGGGGTGGGCACGGCCGGACCACGGCACGCTGACGCTGGATTTCGACGCGGACAGCCTCAGCGTCCTCGATTCACTCGTGACCTGGGTCGCCGGTCCCAGAGTCGCCACCGCCTCGAGCGAAGACAAACTCAGGGGCTCGGCACAGGTCCGGGTGACGCTGGACGGCGCGCTCGACTCGATGTCGATCGGCGGTGATGCGCACGTTCTCGACCTGACGTGGCGCGGCTGGCGGCTCCCGAAGGGCGAAGGCAGGGTTGCCTATCAGCCGGGACCGGTCCCGCGCTTCGACGTCGACGTGCAGGTCGATTCGCTCGGGTACGGACGCCTCGGGTTCGGTGCCGCCGCCGCCCATGCCCGCGGCACGCGCGACTCGCTCACCTGGTTTGCGCGCTCGCGCGTCGGCGATTTGGGCGCGTTCCTAGCGGGCGGGCGCTACGCGCGGTCAGGAGGCACGGGCACGCGGCACGCGGTGGTGGACTCGCTCGCCGTGCTGCTGCCGAGCGGCGTGTGGTTCCTCGAGCGTCCCACCGCGCTGGCATTCGCCGATTCGGTGCTGCACGTGGATGCGGCGGCGCTGAAGAGCGCCGCCGGTGCGGGTCGCTTCACGGTCAGCGGCGATTTGCCCGGGCGGGGTCCCATCAACGCCCGGGTCTCGCTCGACAGCTTCCCGCTCACCGGCATCTACGCGCTCATGCAGCGCGACACGCTGGGGGTCTCGGGCGCGGTCACCGCTGCGGTCGCCGCCGGCGGCACGCGCGCGAACCCGACGTACAGCGGCTCGTTCGCATTCTCGAACGCCTCATTTGGCTCATTCCGCGCGCCGTTCATGGACGGGATCATCGACTATCGCAACCGCCGGCTGAACGGAGAGGCGCACCTGTGGCGGTCGGGACAACAGGTCTTGAACGTCACCGCCCATCTGCCGCTCGATCTCGCGCTCGTCCCCGTGACGCAGCGGCAGTTGCCAGACACGCTGTCCGTGCAGGCGCGTGCCGACAGCGTCGATCTCGGCGTGCTGGCGGCGGTCACGACGACCGTGCGCCAGGTCGAGGGCGTCTTCAGCGCCGACCTCGGCATCGGCGGCACGTGGGAGGCGCCGCGGTTACGCGGCGGGCTCGAGATCGGCCATGCCGCCGCCACGATCCCGGCGCTGAATGTGCGCTACACGAATCTGAACGGCGGGCTGTCCCTGCGGGGCGACACGATCCGCGTGGACAGTATCACCGCTACGAGTGAACGCGGTCACGCCGAATTGACCGGCTACATGCGGCTGGAGCGGCTCACCAAGCCGGTCCTTGCGATGAACATCACGACGTCTGAGTTCAAGGCGCTGGATCTGCGCGGCTATCTCACCGTGACGGCGAGCGGCCGCGTCGCGTTGACCGGTCCCGTGTTCGGGGCGGTGCTCACGGGACGCGGCACCGTGACGTCGGGCGTGCTGCACTTCGCCGACCTCGTCAACAAGCGTGTCGTGAACCTCGACGAGCCGTGGGTGCAGGACTTGATCGATACGTCGCTCATTCGCACGCAGCGGCTCGGCCCGGAGTTCGAGAGCGTCTTCTTCGACAGCCTGCGGATCAACAACCTGCAGTTGACGATGGGTGAAGATGCGTGGCTCAGGTCCAACGAGGCGAACATCCAGCTCACGGGATCGGTGCAAGTCAACAAGGTGCGGAACACGTACGTTCTGAGCGGCACGCTGCAAGCGCCTCGTGGGACGTACCGGTTGCTGGTTGGTCCCGTCACACGCGAGTTCGTCGTTTCCGAGGGAACGGTGCGCTATTTCGGGACACCGGATCTGAATGCCGAGCTCGACATCTCCGCGCGTCACGTCGTGCATCCAGTGACCGGTACTGGGAACAACAAGGACATAACGGTCATCGCGCACATTCAGGGGACGTTGCTCATACCGAAGCTGACGCTGGAGTCGGATCAGGGAGATCTGTCGCAGACCGAGCTCATCTCGTACTTGATGTTTGGCAAGCCGAGTTTCGAGTTGGGCGGCGGGCAACGCTCCTATGTCTTCGGCGTCGGCGCGTCACTCCTGGCTGGTGAGCTGGAGCGCACGGTGGTGTCGGATCTGGGCGTGCCGCTCGACTATTTCGAGATCCGTCCGGGTGATCCCAACAACCCGTTCTCCGGCGCGCAGGTCGCCGCGGGCTGGGCGATTGGCGGCAAGACTTTCCTGGTGCTGAATGCCGGTTTCTGCCCGAACCAGAGCAACCAAAGCGCAGCACTGACGAAGGCGTTCGGGGCCAGCCTGCAGTTCCGGTTTAGCCATGAGTGGCGCAGCGAAGCGAGCTTCGAGCCGGTGCGGAGCTGCGGGTTCTCGAGCATCACGCAACCCGCCGTCCAGCGCCAGGTGGGGTTCGATCTGTTCTGGGAGCGGCGCTACTAGTGACGCGCGCGCTGCTGATCACCAATCCGTTTGCGGCGCGCGCGCACGCACGCGCCGTCACCACAATCCGTGACATCCTGCGCGGCGGCGGCTGGAGCGTGGAGATTCGCTCTACCACCGGTCCCGGCGACGCCCGCCGCATCGCCGAGGACTCGCGGGGCATGGGGTTCGACGTCCTGGTCAGCCACGGGGGCGACGGGACGGCGATGCAGGTGGCCGCCGGCATCGCGGGGACCGGAATCGCGCTGGGTTTGGTGCCCGGCGGCACGGGCAACGTGCTCGCGGGCAACCTGCGCCTGCCGCGCTCGACGGCGCGCGCGGCGCGCGCGCTGCTCAGCGCGCGGCGCCGCCCGATCGACCTGGGTGTCGTGGAGCGGCCCGACGGTCCGCACTATTTCGCGGTCGCGGCCGGGACCGGATTCGACGCCCAGCTGATGGCCGACACGGGACTGCAGGAGAAGCGCCGCTGGAAGCTCGGCGCCTACCTCGCGCGTGCCGCGCTGACGCTCAACTCGGTCCGCAGCGCACCGCATCGCGTGACGGTCGATGGTACGCCGCACGAGGTCCGCGCGGCGATGCTGCTGGTGCTGAACTGCGGCAAGCTGCCGCCCGGATTCCTCAAGTTGCGATCGACACTCGCTCCCGATGATGGCTGGCTCGACGTGGTCTCGCTCGATGCGGACGGCGCGTTCCAGAGCGTCAGCGCCGTGCTGGAGCTGCTGCTCGGGAACGGAAACACGAAGGGCCGGCGTGTCTGGTGGGCGCGCGGCCGCGAGGTGCGCGTCGAGGTTACCAACGGGGCGGCGCGTCCCGTGCAGCTCGACGGCGAGGTGACGGGCGAGACGCCATTCGCGGCGCGGCTGCTGCCCGGCGCGCTCGCCGTGCTGGTCGGACCCGCCTTCAAGGCTCACCATGGCTGATACGCTGCTGCTGGTGGACGATGATGCGAGCGTGTTGCGCGCCATCGGCGATTACTTCGAGCGCATCGGCTACGAAGTGTGGCGTGACGGCACCGGCGAGCAGGCGATGGAAACGTTCCACCGCGTGCGTCCCGACGTCGTGCTCCTCGACCTGCATCTCCCCGACGCGAGCGGACTGGTCGTGCTCGAGCGGCTGCGGCGCGAAGGCGGGGCGGTGATTCTCTTGACCGGCCAGGGCGACATCGAGACCGCGGTGAAGGCGATGCAGCTCGGCGCCGAGAATTTCCTCACCAAGCCCGTCGACATGACGCACCTCTCGGCGGCCATCGCGCGCGTCGCCGAGAAGACACGGCTGTCGCGGCAAAACGCCCGGCTCCGAGCGCTCGACCACGAGGGGGAGGGCATCGGCTCGCTCGGCGGCTCGCCAACGATGCAGGCGCTGGCCCGGCAGATCGAGCTGCTCGCCGCGACCGATCGCTCTACCGTGCTGCTCCAAGGTGAAAGCGGAACGGGGAAGGGCTGGGTGGCGCGGGTGATCCACAATCTCTCGCCGCGCTCGAGCGGTGCATTCGTCGAGGTCAACTGCGGTGGGCTGTCCGCGACGTTCCTCGACTCCGAGCTGTTCGGCCATGAGAAGGGCGCGTTTACCGACGCGAAGGAACGGAAGGTCGGGCTGTTCGAGCTGGCCGACAAGGGAACGATCTTTCTCGACGAAATCGGCGAACTGGCGCTGGAGTTACAGCCGAAGCTGCTGCACGTGCTCGAGACGAAGAAATTCCGCCGCCTTGGCGGGACGCGGGAACTGACGGTAGACGTCCGGCTGATCACGGCGACGAACCGCGACCTCGTTCGAGAGGTCGAAGCCGCGCGCTTCCGCGAAGATCTCTACTATCGGCTCAACGTGATGCCGCTGACGATTCCCCCGGTGCGCGAGCGCACGCGCGAGGACCGGCTCGATCTCCTCACTCGCATCCTCACCGATCTCAAGGCGCAATTGCCGGGCTGTCCGAGTGACTGCACGACCGATGTGTTGGACCGCCTGTTGTCGGCGCCGTGGCCCGGCAACGTGCGTGAGATGCGCAATGTGCTCGAGCGGGCGATGATCCTCGCGCGCGGCCAGTCCACGATCGGCGTCGAGCAGCTGCCGCCCGATCTGCGGCAGCGCGCCGCGACCGATCGGCGCTACCAGGCACAGTCGCTCTCAGAGGTGGAGCGCCAGCATATCGAACGCACGTTGCGGCATCACAGTGGGAACCGCACGCGGGCCGCGCTGGAGCTGGGGATCTCGCGCGCGACCCTGATCAACAAGATCAAAGCGTATAGCTTGAACGTCTGAAGATTACGAGCGCCGCGGCCAGCGACGACGCTCCGTCAGCACCGGCGCGGGTGGCGGTGTTCTCCTCGAAGGCGCCCTCGAACAATCCTTGTGCTGCCACCGTTTGGCGGCACCCGCCAGCACGGCGTTGGTCGAGGTCGGATCGACAGGCTTATTGCAATTGGGGCAGAGAAAGTAGACGCCCATAATGCCCTGGTAACCCGTTCCCGACGTTAGGTTTCAGGCTGGAATTCGACCCAGGGATGTGGTCAGGAGCGCCCGGGCAGATAAGATTAGGCCTATGGAAAAGCCCAAACTCAAGGAGCACGACGGAATGCAATGCCGTTCCTGCGGGAATGAGGAGCGGGCGTCGGAAGGCTATCCCTGCGCGGACTGTGGCACCTTCATCTGCCTGATTTGCACATTTCGCGGCGTGACGCGCTGCAAAGCCTGCGAAGAAAAGGCGAAAGCCGCGAAGGCTTAAGCCCCTGCCCGCCGGCGCTTAAGTTCCAGCGCCAACTCTTCACGCGGCGCGCCCAGCTCTTCGGCCAGCTTACTCAGCGCCGCGTCCGTCCCCTCCCAATCCCGAGCTGCCGCCAGCGCATCCAGCGCGACCTCCTCGATGGCCGCCGACCGCTCCTCGAGCTCACGCGTCCGCACGGCCACTTCGCGCGCGAGCCACTGCTCGAGCTCGCGCCGGTCCACTTCCAGCTGACGCTGCCGCAACGCATGCTGCAACGACAACTCCAGCTCCTCGAGATCGACCGGCTTGATGAGATAGTCGTACGCGCCGAGCTTGAGGCACTCGATCGCGGTGCGCGGCTCGTCGATGGCCGTCAGCATGAGGACCGCGAGATCGGCATCCTGCGCGAGCACCTTGGGGAGCAGCTCCACGCCGCTGGTTTCGGGCATCCGAATGTCGCACAGCATCGCCTGCGGATGGTGCGCCGAGAGCTTTTGCAGCGCCTCGGTCGCGTTCGCCGCCGCTTGCACATCATAGCCCAGGCGAGTCAAGAAGCGAGTCAGCGCCTGGCGGATGCCATCCTCATCATCCACCACGAGCACGGTCGTGCGATCGACGGGGGGGGGAACATTGGGGGATGTCATGGCCGTCAACGTTGCTGAGGTTATCTTGGCGCGTCAATGAGCGCCTCACGCACGAATCTCGCGGCGGTCGCCGGCATCACCGTCGGGCACACGACAATCGAAGCGCACGGCACCGGCTGCACCGTGGTGCTGGCGCCGGAAACAGGAATGCGGGCCGCGGTTTGTCTGCGCGGCCGCGCCACCGGCACACGCGAGCTCGACGTCATGGATCCGCGCCACCTCGTCGAGCGAATCGACGCGATCCTGTTCACCGGCGGGTCGGCGTTGGGGCTGGGCGCCGCAGACGGCGTGATGCGATGGCTGCGTGAAAGGGGTCGGGGTCTGGAGGTTGGGGATAAGGGGACGATTCCCATCGTTCCATCGGCGGTCATCTTCGATCTCGGCAATGCTGGGAAGCCATTGGGTTGGCCCAGCGCCGACGATGCGTATCGCGCGTGCGACAACGCGACCGCCGACTACGCGGACGGGCTGGTCGGCGTGGGACGGGGCGCCACGTGCGGGAAGGCCGCCGGGCTCGAGCACATGATTCCCACCGGCATTGGCTCGTGGGCTGCGCGGTTCGGAGACGTGGTCGTCGCCGCGCTCGTCGTGGTGAATGCCGTCGGCGATGTGCGAAACGCGCGCGGGGAGATCATTGCCGGAAAAGTCGACAGCCTGCGCTATCTCGCCGAAGGTGGCGCGCCGCTCGGTGACCCCGAGCGACTGAACCGCAACACCACACTCGCCGTAATCGCCACCAATGCGGACCTGGATCGCGTGCAGCTCCAGGCGCTGGCGTACTCGGGCAGCGATGCACTGGCGCGGCGCATTACGCCGTACGGCACGCTGTTCGACGGCGACGTCATCTTCGCGGTGAGCACGTGGGCGACAAAGGCGAAATCCCCGATGCAGGTCGAGGCGATCGCCGCGCTCGTGGTGCCTGAGGCAGTCGAGCGGGCCGTGCGCCGTGGATAAGATCGAGCGGGCGGTGGACGACATCCGGCGCAAGTGGGCGCCTGACAGCCGCCTCGCGGTATTCGAGATCTCGTTATTGCCGAAGGGGGTCGCGGGCGTAACCTCGAGTCGTGACGCGCGCGATGCGCTGCGCCGCCTCGCTGGAGATGCGGGCCTCGTCGAAAAGGTGGACTTGATCCCGGACGAGATCGTCGCCCCGGCGGCAATCGTGACGGCCGCTCTCGCCCCGCTGCTTGGCGAACCGCGGGTCTCGGCGCCGCGCGTGAGTGAGGTGTTGCATGGTGAAACCCTCGGCGTGCTGGAGAGCCGGGAGGACTGGCTCCGCGTGCGCGCGCCCGACGGCTATATCGCCTGGCTCAATGCCGGCTACGTCGCGACGGGCCCCACCGATTGGGCCGAAGACTGGCAGGAACGGGCAACGGCCCGCTCACTCAGCGCCGACATCGTGACGTCGGACGGACGGCGCCGGCTGCCGACGGGAGCGTGTGTGGCGTTCCGTCGGGGTGTCGTCGAGCTGGCTGACGGACAGCGCGGTGCCGTGGCCGCCGGGAGCGTGCGGCGCGAACAGGAGCTGCGCGTCGAAGCGCGTCATCTGGCGCTGCCCGAGCTCGCGCAGAAGTGGTACGCCGGCTCGCCCTACCTGTGGGGCGGACGCACCGAGTGGGGCATCGACTGCTCGGGGCTCACCCAGGCGGTGTACAGCGCGCGCGGCATCAAGCTGCCGCGCGACAGCGATCAACAGTTCGGCCAGGGGCAGGAGATCGCGATGTCGCCGGACGGCAAGGGCTACGAGGCCGGCGATCTGCTGTTCTTTACGGAACGGGGCCGTGTCTCGCACGTCGCGCTGTGGGCCGGCGCGGGGCGGATCGTACACTCGGCGCTCTCGCGCGGCGGCGTGGGGGGGGATCACCTCTTTGGATCGGAGCCTCGGATGGTGAGGTTGCGCGAAAACCTGGTTGGGGTTCGCAGATTGTGATAGGTGTCTGGTGTCAGGTGCCTGGTGTCAGGTCAGACACCTGACACCCGACACCAGACACCTGATATTCCACGCATGCGTCTGATCCTATTCGACATCGACGGAACGTTGTTATGGACCGATGGGGCGGGCAGACGGGCCATTCACCGCGCGCTGCTCGACGAGATGGGCACCGCCGGACCGATCGATGGCTACCGCTTTGACGGCAAAACGGATCCGCAGATCGTGCGCGAGCTGCTGAAGCTCGCCGGCCATCCTGAGGCCCTTTCCGACGATCGCGTCACGGCCGTGTGCCGCCGGTATGTCGAGCTGCTCACCGCCGAACTCGGCAAACCCACGCAGGCGACCAAGGTCTATCCGGGGATCAAGGAGCTGCTGGTCGCACTCGAGCCTTCTGAAGCCGAGGGACGCGCGCTCGTCGGGTTGCTCACCGGCAATGTCGAGCACGGCGCGGCGCTCAAATTACGATCGGCCGGACTCGATCCCGCGCGCTTCACGGTCGGGGCGTTCGGATCCGACTCCCATCACCGTCCCGACCTTCCCGCAGTCGCGGCGCAACGGGCGGCCCAGCGCACCGGCCGCCGTTTTTCGGGCGAGGACATCGTGATCGTGGGGGACACACCCGACGATGTCGCGTGCTGCCGGCCCATGGGAGCCCGCTCCATCGGCGTCGCGACCGGCTTCTACGATGTCGTGGCATTGCGCGCCGCCGGCGCACACCATGTGTTCACCGACCTCGGTGACACGCAGGCCGTGCTGGACGCTCTATTCTCGTGACGGTTGCACGCGACGAGCTCGAGCTCAAGGCTCGCGTCGAAGACCCCGACGCGCTGCGACGCGCGCTGATCGCCGCGGGCGCGCAACTCGCCTATCGCGGCGCGATGCTCGATCGGCGTTTCGACCGCAAAGGGCGGTTGCAGGATCGCGACGAAGTTGTCCGGCTGCGCGTGTTCCGCCCCGCGGACGGCTCCGCTGAGTGGGGCGTCCTCGGATGGAAGGGTCAGGTCGGGAAGCGGGGCGGCTATCGTCATCGGGAGGAGTGGGAATCGCGCGTCGACGACCCTCGCGCCGTCCACGTCGTCTTGCGCCGCCTCGGCTACAAGATCGTGCTGCGCGTGGACCGCGCGGTCGAGCTGTACCGTTTGGGCGACGCCACGCTGCGCCTGGAGTGGTACCCGGCGATGGATGTGCTGTTGGAAGTCGAGGGCGTCCCCGAAGCAATCGAGCGGTCCATCGCGGCCACGGGTCTGCCGCGCGACACGTTCCTGGCCGAGTCGCTGCCATATTTCACGGCCGCGTACGAGGAGCGCACGGGGCGTGTCGCGCGAGTTTCGCGGGTGCGATCGACTTGAACACGGCGCACAAGCTGCTGATGCCGCTGCGTGTCCCCGAGCTGGCGCCGTCGCTCGGACGCATCATCGTCCCGCGCCGCCTGCTCGATCCATGGGTACCGGTCGATGACATTCGCGAGGAGCTCGCGACCCGCGTGCTCGAGCTCGGCGGTGAAGGACGCGCGGCAGCCGGGCGCGAAGCCGACGGGGGAGGGGAGGGGCGCGCGCGAGTCCTCGAAGTGACGGGGCGAAGTGCATGGGCGGCGGCATGGGACAACGCGGTGCGGCGGGCCGGAGCGCGAGTCGCCGATGCGCTCGACGCCGAGCTCACGCGTACCGCCCGGGAAGTACGACTACCGCGGCGCCGCCTGCGCCGCCATCTGCTCACCAATAGCGAAAAGCGCGCGATTGTCGCGCGACTGGGAACGGGCGGCGGTCCATTCGTCTCAGCGCTCGATGAGCTCGAAGCAGCCGCGGCGCGCGCGGCGGATGCTTCCGTGCTCGACAAGGATACGCACCTCGCTTGGCAGGAGGCGCTCCGCACTGTCGCGCGGCGGCTTGAAGCCGCCTGGCTGGCGCTCGAGTCGGAAGTGGACGAAGAGCGTCAACGCTGGGCCCCCGAGATCGAGGCCCTCAGCGCCTGGCGGCCATCGCTGTGGCCGATTTTCGTCGTATGGATTCCTCTTGCCGCTGTCCTTGTGTGGCTCGGCCTCGTCCTTGGCGGCTACGTGCCGGCCCCTGCATGGCTCGCCGCGCAACTGGGCTTCTAGCTTTGCTCCTGTGCGGAGCCGCTCCGGTCTCCGCACAGCTTCAGGGCGTAGAGGTATCCGAGAACCCCGTCCGAGGTGATCAAGTCGTGATCTCATGGCCTGTCGCTACGGGCGACGCACGTCTATCGGTGTTCGGTTTCACGGGCCAGCGGCTGTATCAGACCACCGTGCCCGCGCCGACGAACGAATATGTTTGGGACCTCATGGTGGGTGGAGGAGCGCGTCGCGTGGTGAACGGAGCGTACATCGTCGTCGTGGAAGTGGATGGGCACCGTTACCGGCGGCGGCTCTTCGTTGCGCGACCTTCTCCATGAGCGCCGTAGGAGTCGGCGTGGATCTCGTCGAGGTGTCCCGCGCGCGCGCGATGCTCGCGGACAAAGGCGCGCACGTCTTCGATCGTCTCCTCACCCCGGCCGAAGCCGAGTATTGCCGCTCACGACCCGACCCGGCGGAGCATGTCGCCGTGCGCCTGGCCGCGAAGGAAGCGGTCTACAAGGCGCTGCAGGGGAATGAAGCGGCCCGCGGAATTGGGTGGCGGGACATCGAAGTGACCCGCGCGCCGGACGGGCGTCCGGATGTCGCGCTCAGCGGGCTTGCCGCGAAGCGGGCCAACGAGCTGCGCGTGCGCCGGGTGCTGCTGTCCCTCTCTCATACCCACGAGGCCGCGGTCGCAATCGCAGTCCTATCAACAGATTGAAATTCCGACAAAATCACTCTAGTATTTGTAGTGCGGTTGTTCAAAACCTTCCTCGTGATTGCCGCCTGCCTTGCCGAACCACTTGCAGGGCAGGCGACTGACTCTCTGGCCCTATCGCGGCGGGTGGTTGCCGCCGCATCCCTGGCGGCCAAGGAGTATGCCCTCGGCGTAGTCCCCACCGGTGGCCAGATCACCCAACCCGAGGAAGTGGACGAGGCCAAGCTCTTCATTCAGCAGGCGCAATTCGACGTCGCGGGACTGCCGCACGCCGCGCGGGCCGGCTCCCAGCACACGCTGGCCCGGATTGCGCAGCTCCTCGATTCCCTTGCTCCCCCGGATTCAGTCAACCGCGTCACCGATAGCCTTGTCGCTCTCATCACGGCCGCCGCCGGCGGGCCCAAGGTCGTCGAGCAGCTGCCCGTCCGGCCGCCGTCGCTCGAGCGCGGTGCAGTCGTCTACCACGAGCGGTGCGCGGCTTGTCATGGGGAATCGGGGCGCGGTGACGGGCCCAAGGCAAAGACGCTGAAGGGGCCGCCGCCGGCGAACCTGGCCGACGCTCGCGTCATGGGCAGCAAGTCGCTGCTCGAGATCTTCCGCCGCATCGCCGTCGGCACGCCCGGCACGGCTATGCCGGAGTTTGCCGAAGACGTTTCCGTCGAGGACCGCTGGGCGGTCGCGTCATACGTCGCGGCGATGCAGTACGGCGGATCGGCCACGGCCGCCACGTTCGCGGCGGTACGCCGCCAGATCGATTCTGCGCTGGCGCGGCGCTCGGACAAGATCGCGGTCGACGCCTACATGACCTTCGAGCAGGTCGAGACGTCGATTCGCGCCAAGAGTCCGGGGCTCGCGAGCGAGCTCGAGGGCAACTTCGCGTGGCTCCGCACGCGCGCGGTGAAAGCCGACGAGGCTGAGCGCAACACGATCCGCGAGCGGCTCCTGGCCGGTCTCGAGCGCGCCGAGCGCGTCGTGGCGGATCGTCCCTCAGAGATGAGTCTCTTCGTTGCGTCGTTCTTCCTGCTCGTGCGGGAGGGCTTCGAAGCGATCCTGATCGTCGCCGCGCTGATGATGTTCCTCGCGAAGGCCGGCGCGCCGGAGCGGCGGCGCGATGTGGCGCGTGGCGCCTGGGCGGCGGTCGGGGCGAGCGTCGTCACCTGGGTGCTGGTCGAGCTCCTGCTCCAGGTCACGCCGGGGCAGCGCGAGATGATCGAGGGTGGCACGATGTTGCTCGCCGCCGCCGTGCTTTTCTACGTGAGCTATTGGCTGCTCTCCAAGATCGAAGCCGCCAAGTGGACCGCCTTCGTGCACGGGAAAATGCGGAGTGCATTGTCGTCCGGCTCCGGCATCGCTTTGAGCGCCGTCGCCTTCCTGGCGGTCTATCGTGAGGGATTCGAGACGATCCTCTTCTACAAGGCGCTGTTCACGTCGGCCGGTTCGAGCGGGGTGTCCGTCGTTGGGGGAATCGCGGCGGGCGCCGTCGGACTGGTCGCGATCTACCTGCTCGTCAATCAGCTGGGATTACGGGTGGCGATGAAGCCGTTCTTCGCGGTCACCGGCGTGATGCTGTACTACATGGCGTTCGTGTTCGCGGGGAAGGGCATCGCCGAGCTGCAGGGAGCGCAGCTCATTCCGCTGACCGTGATCGAAGGTGCGCCGCGCGTTCCAGTTTTCGGGATTTATCCCACCCTGGAATCGTTAATCGTGCAGGGACTGCTGCTGGCGCTGGCGCTCGTCGCCGCGGTCTGGGCCCTCTGGCCCCGGGGGGGCAGGGGGGGAAAGGCGTCAGCCGCTCCCTCGGAGCGCGACCTCCTTCGGTCGCAGTGATTCCGGCAGCGGCTGCGGTCCAGCAGGCTCCCGCCATTTAACGAGCAGCAGCCCGCCCACCAGGATGAGCAGTGCGCTGGTCGCCTGCGCCAGCGTGAACGGTCCTAGCACGCGGTCGTCCTTCGCCCGCACGAGCTCGACGAGGAACCGTTCCGCTCCCCCAAGGACGAGATACCACGCGAACAGCCAGCCGATCGCATGCCCGTGGTCGCGGCGCTGCCACAGCCACCAAAACACGAGGAGCATCGTGAACGTCTCGTAGATCTGTGTCGGATGCACGGCGACCACGAGGTTCGGATCGGTCATCGGGGGGAAGTGCACGCCCATCCCCTGCAGGTTTGAGACAGTCGTCGCCGGTAAGCCGTTGGGAAACTTCACTCCCCACGGGAGACTCGTGGGGATGCCGTAGTCGTCGTTCACGAGGAAGCAGCCGACGCGGCCGAGCGCATAGCCGAGGGCGAGGGGTGCTGCACAGATCTCCGCCGTGAATCGCGCGGGGACGCGCCGGCGCCAGCCGTTCAGGAGTATGCCGGCGGTCGCACCGAGGAAGCCGCCGTACCAGACGAACCCGCCGCGGCGAAACAGCATGTCCGAGTCGCCGGTGAGAAACACGTACCACAGCTTGGCGCCGACCAACCCGCCGATGACGCCGGCGATGACGATGTCGGCAGCGTAGTCTTCGTCGAGCGCCCGCCTGCGCAGGTCGAGCTGAATCGCCCAGCCGGCCATCAAGAACGCCACCATCATCATCAGCCCGTAGCCCGTCAGCTCCAGCGGACCGAGATGTATCGCGAACGGATAAACAGTCATCGTAAGTCCGTGGTGCGTGGTCCGTGGTGCGTGGGCTCGACGACCTCGAGGCCCGGGAGCGGCAAATCGGCGCGGGCGTCGAGCGTCCAGTCGCTCCGCTCGCCCAGGCGCAGCCGGTGCCAGCCGGCGCGCGCGATCATCGCGGCGTTGTCGGCGTTGAGACGCGGGCTCGCGACCGCGACGCGCGCGACTCCCTTCAAGCGCTCCGCCGCCCGCGCCGACAGCGCTCGGCTGCACGCGACGCCACCCCCGAGGACGGCGGTCGCATAGCCGGTCGCGCGCATAGCGCGCTCCAGCTTGGTCACGAGCACGTCGAGTACGGCGTCCTGGAAGCCGCGCGCCAAATGCGCGCGGTCACGCTCCAGATCGGTGGAGGCACGCACGGCATGCAGGACGGCGGTCTTCAGCCCGGAGAATGAAAACTCGAACCCGTCCGCGATCATGGGGCGCGGGAAGTTGAAGCGGCTCGGATCTCCCGCGCGCGCCAGCTGCTCGATCGCGGGCCCGCCCGGATACCCGAGTCCGAGCAGGGTTGCCACCTTGTCGAAGGCTTCGCCCGCCGCGTCATCGCGGGTTTCGCCGAGCAGCCGGTAACGGCCCCAGGCGGGAACGTCGAGCAGCAGCGTGTGGCCACCCGAGACGAGCAACGCGACGAACGGCGGCGCGAGATCGCGGTCTTCGACGGCCGGCGCGAAGAGGTGCCCCTCCATGTGGTGCACGCCGATGAGGGCGCGATCGCCGGCAAAGGCGAAGGACTTGGCGTACACGACGCCGACGAGCAGCGCCCCGGCCAGCCCCGGCCCCGCGGTTACCGCAACCGCGTCGATCGCCGACGGGGCCAGGCCTGCTTCGTCGAGCGCCCGATCCACGACGGCCGGAAGCGCCGCGAGATGCGCGCGGCTCGCCAGCTCGGGGACGACGCCGCCGAAGACCTTGTGGATGTCCTGGGAGAGAATGACGAGACTCGCCAGCTCCCCGCCGACCAGGACGGCCGCCGACGTCTCGTCACACGACGTCTCGATGCCGAGGACCGCGTCAGCCACGACGCCGAGGCGGGGCGGGGGGAGGGGCGCTGCGGCGCCGCAGCGTGACCGAGTCGGGAATGGCGCGGGCCGTGACGCCGCGCGGCGCAATAACGGTGATGCGGGCGGTCCCGCCGCCCGATCCGACGATGTGCGCGACGACACGCAGCGAATCGCGCGTCAACGCCTGCACGCGCTCTTCGGGCCCGCGCACGGAGACCGAGACGCGCGCCGGGGTGACGATGAAGCTCGTGATCGCGCCCCCGCCGCTCTCGACCGGAATTCCGGCAAACGATCGCTCGGCGATGCGGCCCATGTCGCCCGTGACGGTGACCTGCTTCGGGGAAAGGCGCAGGATGCCCAGCGGCATGGTGTCGATCGGCACGTAGCGCGTGAATTCGCCGGAGACGCTGGTGATCTCCATCGGCACGGTCGTGACGGAATCGATCGCCGCGAGGCTCTTCTCCGGACCGACCAGGCGCACCGTCGTCGGTGTCATCGACAACCCGCCGTGCAGCACCTGACCGGAATCGGGTGTCACCGTCACGAGCGAAACGATACGCACCTCTTTGCGGGCGACACTGTCGAGCGCCAGCGTGATCTCACTCGGCCGGACCTCCATCACGCGGACGTCGGCGCCTTTGGGGAGCGCAAGCTCCACCTCGGAGGGGTCGAGGTGGATCGCCCAGGTGGACGTGGTCAACGTGTCCGGGACGCGGCGCGTGATGTTGCCGGCCAGGGAGCGGAGTTTCAGGATCTGACTGCCTTTGCCAGAGATCTGGACGCGGACTTTGGGCGGCTTGTTGATCAGCGCGCGTCCGCGCGGCAGCAGTACGTTGAGCGTCACGTCGAAGCTCGTCGTGACCGGCTGCTGCAGCTGCACGGCGACGTAGAGCATCAACGCCAGAAACAGCGCTGCGCCCTTGATGGGCCAGTTGCGCGTGATCACCTGGAGCACGCTACTACTCATGCAGCAACCGCCTGATCAGGTTCTCATTGTCCGCCGTATCCCAATCGGCGGCACCAATCAGACGCTTGACGATCACGCCGTTGCGATCGATCAGAAAGCTCTCCGGCACACCAAAGATGTCATACGCTGTGCGAATCGCTCCGCTCGGGTCGTGGAGAATGTCGAACGTCAGCCCCAGCCCATCCGCGAACCCAAGGATCTGTGGAGGTCCCTGCTGCTCTTGAGGATAATACGCGTCCCCGTCGACACTCACCGCCGCGATCCGGAAGTCCGTGCCGGCCAGTTTCTTGTACAACCGCTGCATGGAGGGCATTTCCGCGCGGCACGGCGGGCACCACGTCGCCCAAATGTTGACCAACACGACCTTGCCGCGATAGTCGTCGAGCGTCGCCGCCCGCTTGTTGCGCAGATCGGTGGCGTGGAATGCCGGAGCCTGCGACCCGGCCTCGATGATGTTGAGCTGGGGCCGCAGCTTGATCGCGAGCGCGACCCCGAAGACGGCCGTCATCACCACGCCGGCGATCAGCGTCCACTGCTGCCGGTTCGTCATACGGTCACCATGCAGCGGCGGCGCAGCTCCTGCACTTCCCGCGCGGGGTCGGCGCTCCCGAAGATCGCGTTGCCGGCCACGAACGTGTCGGCGCCGGCCTGGTACGCCGCGGCGATCGTCTGTTGACTAATCCCGCCATCGACCTCGAGGAAAAAACGTGCGTGGTGCGTGGTGCGGAGTGCGTGGGCGCGCTGAATCTTCTCGTTGGATGCCGGAAGATACGTCTGGCCGCCGAAGCCCGGGTTCACCGTCATAATGAGCAACAAATCGAGATCGCGCACTACCTCTTCGGCATGAGCTAGCGGCGTCGCGGGATTCAACGCGAGGCCCGCCATCATGCCGTGCTGCTTCACGGCGTCGAGCTGTCGCTGTACGTGGATGGTGGCCTCTGGATGGAAGGTAAAAACCGACGCGCCCGCGGCCGCGAACGACTCGATGTAGTGCTCGGGCTCGACGACCATCAGATGCACGTCGATCGGCTTCTCGGTGAGGTCGCGCAACGTCTCGATCATATTGGCGCCGAACGTGATGTTGGGGACAAAGCGGCCGTCCATCACGTCCACGTGCAGCCAATCGGCGCCCCCGTCCAGAACCTGCTCGACATGCTCCTGCAGGCGCGCCAGGTCGGCCGACAGCACGCTCGGTGCGATGCGCACGCCCCCCAAGCCCCCCCCCCGCCCCCCGCCTCCTCCGTCCCCCCCATGCTTCATTGCGGACTCCGAGCCACAACGATGTCCACGACGGTGCCGGGCGCGGCGAGTGTCCCGGCCCCGGGGCTCTGCGCGACCACGGTTCCGGGTGAGCCTTCCGTCGTCCGCCGCCGTGTCACCGTGCCGAGCTGCAGTCCTTCCATCTCCAGTCTGGTGCGTGCGTCCCCGGATGCCATGCCGAGGAGATCGGGAACCGGAATCGTCGGCGCGCCGCGGCTGACGACGAGGGTCAGGCCGGCCCCAGGTGCGAGCGCCGTGCCGGCGGGTGGCCGCGTCATCATCGCGAGCCCGGTCGGCTGAGCGGCCTGCACCGATTCCACCTGACTCACCGTCAGTCCCGCCGCGGCAATGAGCGACTGCGCGAGCCCGGCGTCGAGATTGGAGACATCCGGCACCGGAATCTTGGGCGGGCCGGCGCTCGACACCAGCGTGATTTTCGTTCCTTCCGGGGCGATCACGCCCGGCGGCGGATCCTGCCAGACGACGACGCCCGCCGGCGCGGTGGGGTGCGGCTCCGCGCCGCCAACGTTGACCTGCAGCTTCGATCTTTGAATCTCCGCTTGCGCCTCGGCGAGGGTGAGTCCGAGCACGCGTGGCACCGCCTGGTGGCCCGGCAGGATCGGCGCGGGGAACAGAATGAGGTAGGCCGTCAGATAGCCCGCGAGCGCCATGGCGATGCCGATACCCACCCACCGCCAGAATGCGGGAGTGATCTTGAAGCCCTCGAACCGCTCGAAGTGGCGGCGAACGCGCATCAGCTCGCCGCTCCCCGTCCGAGCCGTGCGGCATACGCGCCGTCGATCCCGTGCCGCTGCGGCAGCGACTGGAAGTCGCCGGCTTCCGTCAGCAGCTCGGCAGGCAACGACGCATCAGTAGGTGCCCGAGTGAATTCGGGGTTCCGTTTCAGAAAGCGCTCCACGACGTGTTCATTCTCCTCAGGCTCGAGCGAGCAAGTCGCGTAGACGAGCAGACCACCAGGGCGGACCAGCGGTGCGGCGGCCGCGAGCAGCCGTGCCTGGCGCACCGCGGCGCGCGCAAAGACCGTCGCGTTCAGGCGCCAGCGCGCATCGGGATGGCGCCGCATCGTGCCCGTCGCACTGCACGGCGCGTCCACGACGACGGCATCGACGCTGGCCGTGCGTATCGGCGCCGCCTCAAGATTGGCGGCAATGCACTGAATCGCCACTCCCGCGCGCCTGGTCGTGTCGGCGAGGCGCGCCATGCGCTCGTGGCGTGCGTCGGCGGCGAGGACTCGCGCGCCCAGGGCTTCGAGCGCGACGGCTTTGCCGCCCGGCGCCGCGCAGGCGTCGTACACCTGCGCGCCTGGCTTGATTGCGGCGAAGCGGGCGACGAGGGCGTGGGCGGGGTCCTGGACGATGAAAGCACCGTCGACGTATCCGGGAAAACTCGCAGGAGCCAGGAGTCTGGAGCTAGGAGCCGGGGTTACCTCGAGGCCGGCTTCGAATCTGGTCCGTTTCGCTGTCAGGCCTGCTGCCGCGAATTCGCTTTCCAAAGTCTCGATCGTCCATTTTGCCGGCTGCACGATCATGGCGGGACGGGTGTCGTTCCACTCGATGAGGTTCTGAGTCTCGACCGGCCCATACCGTGTTTGCCAACGGGCAACGAGCCAGTCGGGATGGGTTTTTCCAGATCCCGGCTCCTGACTCCCGGCTCCAGAGATTTTTCGCAGTGTCCGGTTGACATACCCCGTGCTCCCCTCGCCTACGGTCTCTCGCGCCAGCTCGACAGACGTCGAGACGGCAGCATGCGGCGGCACGCGCGTCAACCAGCGGAGCTGATAGGCGCCGAGGCGCAGCACGTCGTGCAGTCGGGGATCTGCGTGGTCGAGCTCGAGAGCAGTGTCCAGCTCGCGCTGGCGGCGGAGCACGCCGGCCGACAGCTCGTACGCGAGGCGGCGATCGCGGGAGGCGAGTCCCTGGAGGTGGCGGTCGCGAGCATCGCTCAGCGGCGCCCCCGCCCGCACGGCGCGGAGAATCTCGAGTGCCGCCCGGCGGGCAGCTGTTGCTTCCTTAATCCAGCATCCCCCGGGTGGGGGAAGACGGCATCGCGACTTCGCGGCGTGGCATGCGGCCGGCGAGATAGGCGGCGCGGCCCGCGATCGTCGCCAGGCGCATCGCCTGCGCCATCGCCACGGGATCCTGCGCGGCCGCGATCGCCGTGTTCATCAGGATCCCGTCCACGCCCTGCTCCATCGTGACGCACGCGTCGGAGGCGGTGCCCACGCCGGCATCGACAATCACCGGCACGTGGAGCCGCCGCTTGATCGTGCGGACGCTGAACGGATTGAGGAGTCCGAGCCCGCTGCCGATCGGCGACGCGAGCGGCATCACGGCCGCGCACCCGGTATCCTCGAGCCGCAGCGCCGTCACGAGGTCTTCGTTGGTGTAGGCGAGCACTTTGAACCCTTCCTGCACCAGCACCTTCGACGCCTCGAGCAGTCCCGCCACGTCGGGGAGCAGCGTTTCTTCGTCGCCGATCACCTCGAGCTTCACGAAGTCATTGAAGCCCGCTTCGCGCGCCAGGCGGGCGTAGCGGATCGCGTCAGCCGCCGTGTAACACCCGGCCGTGTTGGCGAGCAGGAAGATCTTCCGGGGATCGAGGAAATGCAGAACGCTCGATTCCTTGGAGCGGTCGAGATTCACACGGCGTACCGCGACCGTCACGACTTCGGCGCCCGACGCCTCGATCGCGCGCACCATCGTGTCCATGCCGGGATACTTCCCCGTCCCGACCATGAGCCGCGAGTGGAACGTATGTCCGCCGATCGTCAGCGGCTCGTCGTGGATCGTTTCGACTGCGGTTGTCATTCTTAGCCCCTGAGCTTGTCAGCCACCGCCAACAAAGTGCACCAGCTCAATTGAATCTCCTTCCGATACCGTGACCTCGGCCAAGCCCACACGTCGCACGATACGCCGATTGTGCTCCACCACCACAGCGCGCGGATCGAGATCGAGCTCATGGAGCAGCTCGAGCAATGTCGCCCCAGCGGTCACGTGCCTGCGTTCTCCATTGATTACGACATCCACTGTCTCATCCTCCGCGCGGCCTCGGCCGGCTCGGCGTCGTCCCACAACGCCCGAATCGCGGCGACGCCATATGCCCCGCTGTTCCTCACCTCACCTATCCGATCGACGGTAATTCCACCGATCGCGATCACGGGCAGCGCGCCCGCGGCGCCGACGATCTGCCGCAATCCGGCCACGCCAAGTGGCGTGTGCCCGGGGTGCGATGCCGTCGCGAATACCGGCCCTACAACAAGATAGTCGGCCCCCTCAGTCCTTGCGGCTTCCGTCTCGGCCAAGTCGTGGACCGACCTGCCGATCCACCAGAGCGGATTGAGCGCCCGGGCGGCGCTGACCGGCAGGCTGCCGTGCCCCAGTTGAACGCCGGCGGATGGCACAGCAAGCGCGACATCGAGACGGTCGTTCACAAACAGGAACGATGGAAGGTTGGAAAGTTGGACTGAAAGGCGGTAATGCTCGAGGCCCGTGAGCTCTCGCCCACGGGCATGGAACGCAAGATCAGAACCGCCACCGTCGGCGAGTGCTTTCGCCACTTCGCCAATGTCCCCCCGGCGCGCGATCCGCTCGTCCGTGATTGCGTGCAGTCGCGGCAGCGGTGACCTCATGTGAACCTGGCGCCAGGCGTGATCCGGGCGCCGCGCAGCCAATCCGCGGTGGGCATGCGCTCTTTCCCGGCGAGCTGCACCTCGAACACCTGCACCACACCTCCACCCGTCGCGATCGCGAGCGAGCCTTCGGCGGAGAGGATTTCGCCCGAGGCGCCGGTGCCGGGGACGATCCTTGGATTGAACAGCTTGATCTCGGTGCCGTTCAGCTCAGTCCACGCGCCCGGCCGAGGATCGAGCCCGCGAATCAGATGGCCGATCGCGCGAGCGTCCTTCATCCAATCGATGCGCGCCGTCTCCCGGGTGAGCTTGGGCGCGAAGGTCGCGCGGCTCTCGTCTTGCGGCACGGGCTGAGGCGGCGGATCGCTCTGCTCGATCATCGACAGGGTTTCGATCAACGCCTGGGCACCGACTTCGGCCAGGTGCGCCGACAGCTCGCCTGCCGTGATATCAGCGATGATGCCATGCGGGATCTGATGCAGGATGGGACCGGAATCCATCCCGGCGTCGAGCTGCATGATCGTGACGCCAGTGGTCTCGTGGCCGCGGATGATGGCCCACTCGATGGGCGCGGCCCCGCGCAGGGCGGGCAGCAGAGACGGATGCACGTTCACCATGCCGCGCGGCGGCAGCGCCAACAGCTCAGGTCTCAGGATGTGGCCGTAGGCGACCACGACGCCAATATCAGGCCGCAGATCACGCAGCTCCTGCAAAAACGCCGTGTTGGTCGGCTTGTCGGGCTGAAATACGGTGAGGTCCTCGGCGTCCGCCGCGACCTTCACGGGCGGCGCAATCAGCTGCGAGCGGGAGCGGCCCTGCGGTGCATCGGGTTGTGTGACGACGGCGACCACGTCGAACCCTTCTCCAACCAGCGCGCGCAGCGAGGGCACCGCGAATTCGGGCGTGCCAAAGAACGCCACGCGCACTTACAGCTCACCCGCCGGCTCCGGCGTAACCTCCTTGAGATATCCGGTCTGTCCCTTGCGCGACTTCTTCCACTTGGCGAGCAGCAGGCCGCGCTTCACCGCGCTGAGGTGGTCGAGAAACAGAATGCCGTCGAGATGATCGATCTCGTGCTGAATCGCACGCGCCTTGTAGCCGTGCGCTGCGACGCGAGCACGATTGCCTTCCAGGTCCGTCGCTTCCACGACGACACGCGCGGGACGCGTCACGTCGCCGAAGATGTCGGGGATCGACAGGCACCCCTCCTCGGACGTCTCCGCTTCGTCCCCGCGCTCGACGATAACCGGATTGATGAGCACGAGGGGTGGTGGATCCTCCTCGCCGATGTCCACCACGGCGACGCGCCGGGCGTCGCCGATCTGATTGGCCGCCAGCCCGACGCCTTTGGCGGCGCGCATCGTCTCGAACAGGTCTGCGACGAGCTGGCGCACGACGTCGTCCACCCGCGCGACAGGGGTGGCGTGTTGCCGCAGGACCGGTGAGCCGAGCAGATGCAGCGAGCGCACCGTCACGCCGGCTTCGCCTCCACGGCCGTGCGGTTGGTGATGCTGGCGATGCCGCTGCGCAAGATCACGAACTTCGCTTCGCCGCTGCGGACGGTGACTTGCTCGTCTTTGATGTGCACGACCTCGCCCACGATGCCGCTCGACGTGACCACTTGATCGCCGCGCTGCAGCGAGGCCAGCAGCTGCTTGTGCTGCTCCGCCTGGCGGCGCTGCGGCCGGATCAGCAGGAAGTAGAAAATCCCGATGAACAGGGCGATCTGAATGATGAACGCGCTGGCTCCCGGCCCACCCGAGCCGGGGGAAGCGATCAACAGCAGGAACGGATGTGCCGCGGTCATGCGACTCCCGTGTGTTGGTAGCGGCGGCGCCAGTCATCGGCCCATGTGGCGAACGCGTCGCCGCCCCGCTGAATGGCGGCTCGCATTTCCGCCGCGAGGCGGATCAGGTAGCGAACGTTGTGCAGCGACAAGAGCCGCAGTCCCAGCAGCTCACCCGCGGCGAACAAGTGGCGCAGGTAGCCACGCGAATACGTCGTGCACGTCTCACAGTCACAGCTCGGGTCCAGCGGCCCATCGTCGGTGCGGTAGACGGCGTTGCGAATGTTTACCGTGCCTTCCGGTGTGAATGCCGAGCCGTTGCGCCCGCCGCGCGTCGGGGCCACGCAGTCGAACAGGTCCACGCCACGCTCCACCGCGGCGACGAGATCCGTCGGAAACCCGACGCCCATAAGATAACGGGGCAGCGTAGGGGGCAGCCGCGCCTCCAGCACGTCGATGGTCTCGTACATCTTGTCCTTGGGCTCGCCGACTGACAGCCCGCCGATCGCGATGCCCGTCCAGGGACCCAATGCCATTACCCGATCCAAAGCCTCCGTGCGAAGCGCGGGCAATGCGCCGCCTTGGAGGATGGGCCACAACGTCTGACGGAACGATGGAATGTTGGAACGTTGGAACGTGTTTGTCATTCCATCATACCCTCTTTCCATCAGTTCTCGGTGTCGTTTGGCACACCGCTGCAACCACTTCAAGGTTCTTTCCAGTGCGTCCCGCGCCGTCGCTTCATCCGCGCCTCCGGGAATCACGTGATCGAAGGCCATGGCGATGTCGGAACCGAGCGTCCACTGAATCTCAACGGCACGCTCGGGGGTGAGCTTGCGCCGGCCGCCGTCGACGTGACTCTGAAACTCGACGCCGTCCTCGTCGACTTTGCGGAAGCCCTCGAGGGAGAAGACCTGAAAGCCGCCCGAGTCGGTGAGCAGCGGCCGCTCCCACGCCATGAACTTGTGGAGCCCGCCGAGCTGCTCGATGACGTCTTCGCCGGGACGGACGTGGAGGTGGTAGGTGTTCGCGAGCACGATCTGCGCGCCGACGGCCTTGAGGTCGGCGGGCGAAAGCGTGCGCACCGTCGCCTGCGTGCCCACCGGCATGAACACGGGCGTCTCGACGGTGCCGTGCGGCAGCGTCAGCGAGCCGGAGCGCGCGGCGCCCGACTGGCCATCGATCCAGAAATCGAACATTAGGGCTTAATCTTAAAGCAGATCCTTCGCTCCGCGCGCGTGCCGCGCGCTCCGCTCAGGATGACAAGCCGCTGGGATCCTGACAAAGAGAGGAGTAAGAGAAACGGGAAGCGTGGGTTTTTCCCTTTCCTTTTTTTCTCGTACAAGCGAGCGAGCATGTCATCCTGAGCCCCGAAGGGGCGAAGGACCTGCTGTTCTGTCAAAATGACTACAGAATCAGCATCGCATCGCCGTAGCTATAGAACCGATACCCTTCTTTCACAGCCTCGCGGTACGCATTCATCACACGGTCGTATCCGCCGAACGCGCAGACGAGCATCAGCAGCGTGGAGCGGGGCAAGTGAAAGTTGGTGATCAGGTGGTTCGCAACCTTGAAGTCGTACGGTGGCCAAATGAACAAGCTCGTCTCGGCGGCGCCGGCGCGAACCTGACCATTTGGGTCGGCAGCGGATTCGAGCGCGCGCACCACCGTCGTTCCCACGGCCCACACCTTGCCCCGGTTATGATTGATCCCGCTTGCCGCACCTGGGGAAATCGCGAACGGCTCCGGATGCATCGTGTGCTCGTGGAGATCCTCGGTCTCGACCGGTTTGAACGTGCCCGGGCCGACGTGCAGTTCGAGCGCGGTCACGAGAATGCGGCGCTCGTGAATCTGCGCTAACAGCTCCGTCGTGAAATGCAGGCCGGCCGTTGGCGCCGCGACGCTGCCGTCATGTGTCGCATACACGGTTTGGTAGCGCTGCTGGTCGGCCTCGGTTGCCGCCCGCCTGATGTACGGCGGCAGCGGCACCTCACCGTACTTGGCGAGCGTTGCACGGGCGTCGAGATCGCCCACGAATCGCACACGCCGCAGCCCGCCGCCTAACACCTCAATGATCTCCACAGCGCTGTCTTCGCCGAACGTGACGCGCCGGCCGGGTTTGAGCTTGCCGCCAGGATGTCCCATGGCCATCCACGAGCCATCGGTGAGTTCGCGGACGAGCAGGATCTCGGCTTCGCCGCCGGCCGCACCCGTCCCCCGCCCCGCGTCCCGCTTCCCCCGCAGTCTCGCCGGTATCACACGCGATGTGTTGATGACGAGCAAGTCGCCCGGCGGAATCAGCGTGGGGAGATCGCGAAAGTGCAGATGGCGCGTCGTACCGGCGGCGCGGTCGAGCACGAGTAGCCTGCTCGCCGCACGGTCGGCGAGCGGGTGCTGGGCGATCTGCTCCTGAGGCAGGTTGTAATCGAAGTCGGAGAGGTGCACTAGCCGTCGAAGATGGTCGCCTGCTCCGCAGATTTGGGAGGGACAAAACCGAAATGTCGGTACGCCGCCGGCGTCGCCACCCGACCTCGCGGCGTGCGCGCGAGGAATCCCTGTTGCATGAGAAACGGCTCGTAGACCTCCTCGAGCGTCCCCGGGTCTTCGCCAACCGCCGCGGCGACGGTCTGCACGCCGACCGGACCGCCGTCGAACATTTCGATGATGGCCTTCAGGATGCGCGCGTCCATGTCGTCGAGACCGAACTCGTCCACGTCGAGCCGCTTCAAGGCTTCGGCGGCTACGGCCGCGGTGATCTTGCCGCCGGCGCGGACTTGCGCGTAATCGCGCACGCGTTTCAGCAGGCGATTCGCGACGCGCGGTGTACCGCGGCTGCGCCGCGCGATCTCGGCGACGCCGGCAGCGTCGGCGGCCACATCCAGGATGCGAGCGGAGCGGGTGATGATCTGGACGAGATCGTCGGGCGGGTAGTAGTGCAGCCGCTCGACCAGTCCGAAGCGTGCGCGCAGCGGCGGTGTGAGCAGGCCAAAGCGTGTGGTGGCGCCGATCAGGGTGAAGCGCTCGAGCCGCATCGGGAGCGTCTGCGCGTGCGGTCCGTCGGCGATGCGCACGTCCACGCGGAACTCCTCCATCGCCGGGTAGAGGAACTCTTCGAGCGCTGGGCGGAGGCGGTGCACTTCATCGATAAAGAAGATGTCGCCCGCCTTGAGCGCTGTGAGCATGCCGACGAGGTCGCCGGGACGCTCGAGCACCGGGCCGGACGTCGTGCGGATGTTCACGTCCAGCTCCTTCGCCATGAGCAGCGCCAGCGTCGTTTTGCCGAGCCCGGGCGGTCCGAAGAACAGCGTGTGATCGAGCGGCTCTTTGCGCTGTTTCGCCGCATCGATCGCGATCTGCAGCGATTCCTTCACCTTCGACTGGCCGACGAATTCGTCCAGCCGCGACGGCCGCAGCGCCGCGTCGGTGAGTCGCTCGTGCTCGAGCGCTTCGGGCGTGGTGATCTCCGATCGCGCCATGCCCTCATTTCCCTTTCGAGCGTGCGTTCCAGCGCACGGGTCGTTTGCCAGCCTCGATGATGTGCGGCGTGTGACATTGCAGGCACACGTCTTCGGCGCGCGTCACACCGGCCGGCACGAGGCGCCGGTTGGTCGATCCGCAGCGCGTGCAGATCCATTCAGCGGTGACTGCAGCGGGGAGCGCGGTCATTGGGTCGTGAGAATCTGCAGGGCGCGGCGCACGAGCGCTTCGGTCTCATCGTTGCCATTGCCCGCCAGCACCTGTCGGACCGCGCGGTCCGCCTCTGCTGTTCCGTACCCGAGGCGTTCCAGCGCCTTGAGCGCGGCTTCGGCCCCTGCCGGAACGGCCGTCGGTGGAGCCTCGGTGAACTCCTCGACTCTTTCGCCCAACTCGAGCGCGAGGCGTTCTGCCGTCTTACGGCCGATCCCGCTTACAGAGGAGAGCAGGCCGATGTTCTTCTCGCGCAGCGCGCGCGCGCCGCGCTCCACGCCCAGCGCCGACAGCAGTGCGATGCCGATCTTGGGTCCGACGCCGCTGACGCTCGTCAGCCGCTGGAAAAAGCGCCGCTCGGCCTCGTCGAGGAAGCCATACAGTGCCCAGCCGTCCTCGCGGACCACGAGCTCGGTGGCCAGCGTGACGTCAGCCCCGGCTCCCGGCAAACGCTCCATCACGCCGAGCGGTACGACGACCTCGTAGCCGACACCGCCGGGCGTCTCGACGACGACTCGGTCGGCGGATTTTGCGGCCAAACGGCCGCGGACGTGGGCAATCATGTCAGGCGCGTGATCATGCGATTAATGTAGGGGCGCCGCATGCTGCGCCCCGACCCTGGCAACCCTGGGTCCCGAACGCAGGATGAACGTCAACGCCGCGGCCACTCCGTCTGCGGCATCCGCCGGTTGCGGGGCGCTCTTCAGCCTCAACAGATGTGCGACCATTGCTCCGACCTGGTTCTTCTTCGCTCCGCCCGCTCCCACGACGGTCTTTTTGATCATGGCCGGCGCGTACTGGGCGATATCGAGGTCGGCCTGCTGCGCGGCCAGCAGGATGACGCCGCGCGCGTGGCCGAGGACGAGCGTCGTCCGCACGTTCTTATGATAGAAGGCGTCCTCGAGCGCGAGCACCGACGGTTGGTGGCGCTTGATGAGCTGCGCGATGGCGTGGTGCAGCTCGGCGAGTCGATGGGGGAGGGAATTGTTGCTTCCGAAGCGAAACACACCGCATTCGATGAGTCGGCCGAGCCCGGGACTGCCGTTCGCGTTCCCCGCTTCGATCACGCCGTAGCCGGTGACCCGAGTGCCGGGGTCGACGCCCAGGACCCTCACGTCATCCCGTCACCGCCGCCATCGCCTCGGCGTCGATGTCGAAGTTGGAAAAGACCTTCGCGACGTCGTCCATCTCTTCGAGGCCCTCGACGAGCTGCAGCAACCGCTTGGCGTCGCTGCCCTCGACCTTCACGGTGTTCTTGGGAACCATCGCGATCTCGGCGGTCTGTACCGGCAGCTTCCTGGCTCTGAGAGCCTGATCGATCGCATGCAGCTGCGCGGGCGGCGTGGTGATCAGATAGATGTCGCCCTCTTTCACCATGTCCTCCGCGCCGGCGTCGAGCGCCGCTTCCATCGTTGCATCCTCGCTCGCCTTCGCATCTATCACGATCTGACCCTTGCGATCGAACATCCAGGCAACGGCGTTGGTCGCGGCCAGGTTCGCGCCATGCCGCTGGAACACGTTCCGGATCTCGGCGACGGTGCGGTTCGGGTTGTCCGTGGTGGCCTGAATCAGCAGGGCGGCGCCTCCCGGACCGTATCCTTCGTAGGTGACCTCTTCGTAGGTCACGCCTTCCAGCTCGCCGGTCCCCTTTTTGATGGCACGGTCGATGTTGTCGGCCGGCATGTTCTCGGCCTTGGCCGCGTCGATGGCCGTGCGCAGGCGCGCGTTGCCGCCCGGATCACCACCGCCCGCCTTGGCCGCGATCGTGATTTCGCGAATGAGCCGGGTGAACACGGCGCCGCGCTTCTGATCCGTGACCGCCTTCTTCCGCTTGATCTGTTTCCATTTACTGTGACCAGCCATAACCAGCTCCCGTGATTCACACGCTAAAGCGTGTGCTCGGCAGGCACTGCCCTTAAGGGCACCGCTTTGCCGAGCGCACCCTTCAGGGTGTCGAAAAACGCAACTCCGGACGGTTCAAATCTTTCCATACGCAACTTACATCATCTATCAGGGTCGAGCATGTCTTCGAAGCGCATCCAGCGTCGATAGAAGTAGAGATCCGCGAATCCGGTCGGGCCGTTGCGGTTCTTGGCGACGATCAGCTCGGTTGCCCCATCCACGCCGCCGCCGGGGTTGTACATCTCCTCTCGGAAAATCGAGAGCACGACGTCGGCGTGTTGTTTCGGCGCACCCATGACGCCGTAATCGTCGAGCGTCGGCCGTTTGGCGTCGCGACCCGTCTGAAAGCCGGGGAGCTGTGCGACGACGAGCAGCGCGACCTCGCGCGCCAAGGCGAGCGCCTTGAGGTGCCGCAGCACCAGCGCAGTGTCCTCGTCCTGGGTCGTGCGCGCCTTGGGCGGCGGCACGAGCTGCAAGTAGTCCACGACGACCAGCCCCAGCTGGCGCAACGGATCCAGCCGGTCGAAGACCGTCTCAAAGTCCTCACCCGCCAGCGGCAGCAGCGCGAGCGGTAGGCCGCGCAGCCGCACGGCCGCGGCGCCGACCCCGGCGCGCGTCTGATCGGAGAGCTTGGCGGCGCGCAGCTCGTCGACGGCGACTTTGCCCTCGATCGCGAGTGCGCGCTCCATGAGCCGCTCCTCGTTCATCTCTCCCGAGAGGTACGCGACGCCCACCGACTGCTGTGCCACCCGCAGCGCGATGCCCAGTGCGAGCGCCGACTTGCCGCTGCCGATATCGCCGCCCAGGAGAATGAGATCGCGCCGCCGCAGGCCGCCGCCCAGCAGTTTGTCGAGCGAGCCGAAGCCGGTGGGAATGGTATCGCCGGTGACTTCGCCGGGACGCTGGGCGTCCACCCGCTCGACGAGATTGTCGAGGGACGCGCGTTTTTCGAAGCGGCGGGCGGGAGCAGGCATAGTCTATAGATGCAATCTGGCCGTACGCGCTGCAACGGTCACGGCGTCCGCGGCTTCGGGTCCAAGCACCTCGCGGGCGGGCGCGGTGAGCTGGCTGAGCACGAGGGCGGCGGCGTTGGGGGTCGCCGTTTCGAGATGTTGCCGCGCCGCGGCGAGCGCCCGCTTGAGCGGGCCGGGCAGCGCCAGACTGCCGATGCGCGTTTCGAGCGCTTGGAGGCGGCGGCGGTGATTCTTGGCGCTGACCGGCGCGGGTGGCAGCAGCGCCTCCGCAGCCCGGACGACCAGCCACAGCGCGAACAGGCCTTCGCGTTGCGGGCCGCGTGCCGACTCGGCGATGAGGGTGACGAGCCGCTCTTCCGCCGGCGTCGTCACGCGACGAGCCCACGCTGTACGGCGGCGGCCACTTGATCGGGGAAGATCTCCTCGAGACAGCGATGGTGGCCGAGCGGGCAACGTTGCGTGCCCATCGCCGAGCAGGGACGGCAGCCGAGGTCGCGCTCGAGCACCGCTGCGCGCTGGGTGTAGGGGAAGAAGCCGAACAGTTCGACGGTCGGCCCGAACAGCGCGATCACACGGGTGCCGACACCGGTGGCCATGTGCATCACGCCGGTGTCTCCCGAAACGAGAACCGCCGCGCGCGCGAGGCAGGCACCTGTTTCCTGAAGCGTGAACTCGCCGGCCGCGTGGTGAACCCCCGGGGGTGGACCCAGCTGCTTCGCGAGCTGGCCATCGCCCGCGCCGCCCAGCGCGACGATGCCGTAGCCCAATGTCCGCAACTGCTCGGTCAGCGCCCGCCAATGGCGCATCGGCCAGCGCTTGGTCGCGTGCGCGGCGCCCGGCGCGAGCGCCGCGAGCGGCTGCTGGTCCAGCCCGCGCACGGCGAGCCAGCGCGCGACGCGCTCACGGGCCGCGGGCGCCAGAAAGAACTCGGGTGGGCCGCCGTCAGGCTGTACGTCGAGCGAGCGCGCCGCCTCGAAGTAGCGCTCCGGCACGGGCACGGGCTTTCCATAGATGTTGATCTTCGCGGCGATCAGCGCGGTGCGGGCGAGTTTGCGTTTCGAGTACCCGGACCATTGGCAGGACGGGACGAGCAGGCGCAGCGCCGCACTGCGCAGGCTGCCGTGCAGATCGAGCCCGTGGGTCGGCCGCAGATCACGCAGATGGCGCGCGAGATCCGCCACAGATTGTTCCTGCTCGAGCGCCACGACGTCGGTGAGGTGGGGATTCTCCACCACCAGCGGGGCCATGTCGCGCTTGGTGACGAAATACAGCTCGGCGTCGGGATGGCGGCGGTGCAATGCGCGCACGAGGGGAGTGGTCAGGAGGACGTCGCCGATGGAGCTGAACCGGACGCACAGGACGCGCAACACGCGGCCAATGTAGTCGCGCGTTGCCCGGCTTCGCCAGCGGGACTAGCTTGCTACGAACATGCCTCGTCCGAAGAGCATCCTCTGGGTTGACGACGAAGTCGACGGCCTCGCCGCGCACCGCCGCTTTCTCGAGCAGCAGGGATTCGCGGTGGCGCAGGCGGCACACGGCGATGATGCGCTCGCCATGCTGCGGCGCCAGCCGTACAGCGTCGTGTTGCTCGACGAACAGATGCCCGGCCGCCGCGGCCTTGAGCTGATCCCCGAGATCCGCGCCATCGATCCCGCCATGGCGGTGGTGATGGTGACGCAGAGCGAGGACGACGGCCTGCTGCGCGACGCCATCGGCGTCGAGATCGATGACTACCTCGTGAAGCCGGTGCATCCGCGCCAGATCCTTTCCGTCGTCACGCGCCTGCTCGAAGGCGACCGCATCCGCCAGCAGCGGCTGGCGCGCGATTTCGTCACGCGCTTCCGTGAGCTCGAGGGCCGTCGCGGCGGTGCGCTCGCTTGGCGCGAGTGGAGCGAGCTGGTGGCGGAGCTGGCGAAGTGGGAGGTCCGGCTCGCCGCGGGGGACGAGCCAGGACTCTCGGAAGCGCTGCGCGCGCTGCAGGAGAGCCTGCGCAAGGACTTCCAGGGATTCATCACCAGGCACTATCCGCGCTGGCTTGCCGATCCCGAGCGCGACCGGCCGCCGTTGTCGGTCGATGTCGGCGCCGAGTTCCTCGTGCCGGCGCTCAAACGCACGGGCCGGGTGGTGTTCATCGTGATCGACTGCCTGCGGCTGGATCAGTGGGAAGCGCTGCGCGACCTGATCACGCCGCTCTTCGACGTGGAGGAATCGCACTACTACAGCATTCTGCCGACCGCGACGCCGTTCTCGCGCAACGCGATTTTCAGCGGCCTGTTTCCGATGGAGATCGCGGCCCGCCATCCGGAATGGTGGGGCGCACCGACCGACGAGGAGAGCCTCAATGCCCATGAGGCCGAGCTCCTGACCGAGCAGCTGCGGGAGCTGGTGGGCGAAGAGGTGCCGGTGCGCTACGAGAAGCTGTTCACGGCGGCCGACGGCACGGATCTGTTACGGCGGTTGCCGGCGCATCTGGCGCAGCCCGGTGTGACGGCGCTCGTGTTCAACTTCATCGACCAGCTGACGCACGGCCGCTCCGAGAACGCGATCCTGTACGAGGTCGCGCGCGACGCCGACGCGCTGCGCGGCCTGACGCGGACGTGGTTCGAGCGTTCGCCGGTGCTCGCGGCACTCCAGGAGGCGGAGCGCCGCAACGTGCCGGTCCTGCTCACGACCGATCACGGCGCGATTCACTGCGAGACGCCCGCGACGGTCTTCGCCAAGCGCGATGCGACGGCCAACCTTCGCTACAAGTTCGGCGAAGACCTCCGCGCCGAAGACCCCGAGGCCGCGATCATGGTCGAGGACCTGAAGTCCTACGGTCTTCCCGCGAAGGGCCTCGGCGTACGGTTGCTGCTGGCGACCGGCGACCGGTTTTTCGTCTATCCGACGAAGCTGCGCGAATACCAGGCGCGGTATCGCGGCGCGTTCCTGCACGGCGGCGCCACCCCCGAAGAAATGATCCTGCCGGTCGCGCTGCTCACGCCGCGCCGATCCCGCTGATGCGCGGGCGAGGCGGGAGCGCGCGGCTGCTCTCGCTGTTGCGCCCCTATTCGCTGTTGTTCGCCGCCACCATCGGCGCGACCGTCGGGTCGTCGGTGCTCGACGGCTTCACCTTCGTGCTGTTGATCCCGTTCCTGCGCACGCTGTTCGGCAATGCGGCGCTGCCCGCCGACGGCGGATCGCACGTCGAGGCCGTGCTCAACAAGATCGCGGGACCATTTCTGCAGGCCGGCACACCGGCGCTGGCGCTGCGCAACGTCGTCATCGTGCTGCTGGTCGCGCTGCTGCTCAAGAACCTGACGTCCTATCTCGCATCGATCGGCAGCGTCGCAATCCAGGAGGGCGTGGTCCGCGACCTGCGCATCCGCCTGTTCCGCCACCTGCAGACCCTGCCGCTCGGCTACTTCCAGCGCACGCGCGCCGGCCAGACGATCGCGCGCGTCATCAGCGACACCGATCAGGTGAAGACGGCCGTGAGCGCGGCGCTGGCGTCGCTGCTGCAGAACATCGTTGTCATCATCGTCTACCTCGTCATACTGTTCGGCCTGTCGGTCAAATTGACCTTGCTCTCCCTGCTGCTCGCCCCCGTCCTGCTGCTCATCATCCGGCCGATGATCAATCGCCTGCGCCGCCGCTCGCGCGAGCTGGCCGCCGAGCGTGGTGAAGTGACGAGCCATGTGGGTGAGATGATCGCGTCGGCGAAACTCGTGCGGGCGTACGTGGCCGAAGCGTTCGAGCTGGGGCGGTTCCGGGAGCTCGCCGAGCGCTATCGCCGGCGGGTGCTGCGGGCGCAGCGCTACTCCAGCCTGACGAGTCCGGTGAGCGAGGTGTTCGGCGGCATCATGATCGTCTTGATCCTCGTCGTGGGCACGCGGCTCGCCCTCGGCGCGGGCGCCACGCTCGCCCCGGCGGTGTTGATCACGTTCCTCGCGGTCAGCCTGCGGCTGATGTCGCCGATCAAATCGGTGTCGAACTATCCCGCGAACATGGCGTCAGCGGTCGCGTCGGCGGAGCGGGTGTTCGAAGTGCTCGACTTGCCGTCCGCGGAAGGCGACCGCCCCGGCGAGACCACTGCGGAGTTCAGCGAGCGCATCGAGTTCCGCGGCGTCTCGTTCGAGTACGAGCCGTCCGAGTCGGTGCTGCGCGACGTCGATCTCGAGGTGCAGCGCGGCCAGGTGGTGGCGATCGTCGGTCCTTCCGGCGCGGGGAAGACGACGCTCGTCGACCTGCTGCCGCGGTTCTACGAGCCGACGCGCGGCGAGATCCTCCTGGACGGTGTGCCGCTCACCACCTACACGCGCTCGTCGCTGCGGCGCCTCATGGGGATCGTGTCGCAAGAGACGGTGCTGCTCAACGACACGGTGCTCGCGAACATCGCCTACGGCCTGAAAGAAGGGGGCGGGGACGTGCTGCTGGAGCAGGTGCGCGCCGCAGCGCGTGCCGCGAACGCCGACGAGTTCATCATGCGGCTCCCCGAAGGCTACGGCACGGTGCTGGGCGAGCGCGGCACCCGGCTCAGCGGCGGGCAGCGGCAGCGCATCGCGATCGCGCGCGCCTTGCTGCGCGATCCGCCGATCCTGATTCTCGACGAAGCCACCAGCGCGCTCGACACCGAGTCCGAGCGCCTGGTACAGGAAGCGATCGAGCGCCTGATGGCGCACCGCACCGTGTTCGTGATCGCCCACCGGCTCGCGACGGTGCAGCACGCCGATTTCATCGTCGTCCTGGCGGAAGGGCGAATCGTGGAACGCGGCACGCACGGAGACCTGCTGTCCGCCGACGGCCTGTACCGGCGCCTGTACAACCTGCAGTTCCGAACCTGACGTGCTGTCCGGATTCACCCTGGTCCGCAACGCCGTCAGGCTCGACTTCCCGATCGTCCCCGCGATCCGGTCGGTGCTGGAGGTCTGCGACGAAGTCGTCGTCAACGTCGGCAAGTCGGAAGACGAGACGCGCGATCTGGTGGCGTCGATCTCCGACCCCCGCGTCCGCATCCTCGACACCGAGTGGGACTTCACCAAGAAGAACATCATGCTGTCCATCGAAACGCAACGGGCGATGGATGCCTGCCGCGGCTCGTGGGGCATCTACATCCAGGCGGACGAGGTCCTGCACGAGCGGGGCGCCCACATTCTCAAAGACAGCGTCGCCGCGTGGGATGGCGACGCGCGCGTCGAAGGCCTGCTCGTGAAGTATCGGCATTTCTATGGCGGCTTCGACCGCATCGCGACGAGCCGGCGCTGGTATCGCCGCGAGGTGCGCTGCATCCGCCTGGGCAGGGACATCCGGCCCTATCAGGGCGCGCAGGGGTTTCGCGTGGGTCCGGGCTACCGGAAGATCCGCGCGCGCCCCACGGACGCGGAAATGTTTCACTACGGCTGGGCGCGACCCGCCAAGGCGATCAAACAGAAGCTCGAGATCTCGAAGACGATTTATCCCTGGGGCCGCGAGCGATTGGCGAAGGAACAGGCGCGCGATTATCTGGAATGGATCCCGTTGCTGCGCCCCTTCACCGGTACGCATCCGTCGGCCGCCCGGGACTGGATCGCGCCCCGCAATCACGATCCCGAGCGCGTCGTCGGCCCGTCGCACTTCAAGCCCGAGCACATCCGTTACTACATCTCCGATTGGATCGAGCGCGTGACCGGCGCCCGCGTGTTCGAGTTTCGCAACTACGAGGTCGTGTAGACGAGCGCCGTGCGCGCCTTGTTGTGGCGCGGGTTGATCGCGTGCGCCAAGCGGTCGGCGAGACTCGGCGTGATCAGCGTCAGCAGCCTCAGATCCTTCTTGAGTACAGCCGCCAACAACGGCCGGTCGGCTTCCGGGTTGTCGCTGTACAGAATGACATAGTTGAACGGCCCCGCGACGCTGTTGGTCTCATCCCGCCGCCCCAGGAGGACGAGCCGTGGCATCGGCTTCCCCAGGTAATACTCGGGCACATGGAATGACTGATCGTATTGCGCGATGACGACGCCGGTCGCATCGTGACGGCGGTACACATAGAGGAGCGGCGCGACGCGATCCTTCTTGGCAAAGCTGAACGTCACCACAACCAGTAACACCGCATTCACGATCCAGAAGTACCACCACACGCCGCGATACATGGCGGGGCGCGCGATGCGCGCCGCGAGCCACGGCAGCCCCGCGACGATGAGGATGAACAACCCCGGAACAATCGGCAGCAGGAACCGCTCCTGCTTGTTCGCGATCAGGCTGTGGCTCACGAGAAACACGAGTGTCGCGATCCCGAGCAGAGGGAACTGACGACCGCCTTTTACAGCGGCGGCGAGCAGCAGGATCGAAACGGGAGGGATGAACGCGCCCAGGAGCGTCAGGGCGTAGTGCCACGGCGGGCTGCTGGGGTATCCGTCCGCTTCGATCGCCATCCGCTGCGGATGCAACATCGGGCCCAGGCGCTGGATGAACGAGTACCCCCACTGATGATTGATCACGGCGTTGCTGTAGCCCTGAAGGATCACAATGAGCGCCACGCCGCCAAGGAATGCGAGCTTGTTCTGCCACGTGATCGGCGGCCGCCTCAGCAAGACCATTATCACGAACGCCACGACAAACCCTATTAAAGGAAAGCGGAGGATGAGGGCGGTTCCGAGCGCGACGCCCGCCAGCGCGCTCCAGATAGCCGATAGCCGATAGCCGATAGCTGATTCACTGCGCTGCCACCACCAGCACGCCGCGAGCAGGGGCACCTGACACACCGACTCCTCGAGCTGGTGCACGGCGGTCACCGGCATCGCGAAGAACGCAGCCGCCAGCAGGCCGCCCAGCATCGCGCTCTCGCGTCCCAGGGGCCGCTCGAGCAGCCGGTACACGAAGTAGACGACGAGGAGGGAATACGCCGCCTGGACCAGCCGGACGAGCAGCATCTCGACGCCGGGATCGTGAATCCCCATGCCGCGCGTGACGGTCATGATGGCGCTGAGCACGCCGGGAAAGAGCGCCGAGCGCGCGTACGACGACGGCAGGCCGAGGCCGCTCGCGATCTGATCGGCGGCGGCGACGACGACATGATGATCGTCGCTCGCGAGGAATCCGCCGCTGCAGACTGCGGCGAGCAGTCTCAGCAGCGCCCCGATGATCAGGACGCGGCGCAGCGTCCGGTCTACTTGAGGTCGCCCGACTTCAGGACGTTCTCGTAAATCCGTACGTAGTTCTCCGCCATCACCAGATGCGTGAAATTGCGCTCCGCGCGCTCGCGGCAGGCTCTGGGGTCGAGTGTCGTGACTTTATCGCCGGCGAGGATCAGCTCGTCGAGCGTGTCACGCAGCACGCCCACGGCGGGCGTGACGATCTCGGGGAGCGCGCCGCGCTTCGTGCCCAGCACGGGAGTGCCGGAGAACAGCGCCTCGATCGTCGGCAGGCCGAACGGCTCGTCCCATTGCGCCGGCATCCACAGGCAGCGCGCGCGCGCGAGCAGCGCCGCTTTGCGCTTGCCGTCCACCTCGCCGACGTACTTCACCGCGCCTGTGAAGCTCGGCCGCCAACCCCCCGCGATGATGAGCGGGCGGCCCGTGCGCTTCGCCGCGTCCACGGCCCAGTGATAGCCGCGATCGCTATGCAGTTTGCCGAGGAAGAGGTCCCACTGCTCTTTGCGTTGGCGGAAGATGTATTCGGCAGGGTCGAGCCCATTGTGGACGAACGTCGTACTGCCGTGCCGTCTGGCGTGATCGCGCGAGAGGAAGATCGTGTTCGGTGGAAGCGGAGTGTCGGGTTTCCAGTTGCTGTGCAGCGTCTGCACGAACGGCACGCCGGTGGGACCCTGCTTCAGGGGAAAGTGCGCGTGCAGGATGTCGGCGCCGTCGGGAATGAATCGTCTGAGATCGACACCGGAATCCCTAAGCAGTCGGGGAGCGACCTCTACGATCTTGGATGCTTCGGCGACCTTCGTTCCCGGCTGCGCGAGTATCGTCACGCGGTGGCCGAGCGCTGCGAGCCCGCGAACCAGCGCGACGACGACGCGCTGCGGTCCGCCGTAGCCCTCGACCGGTAGCCGGTGATGGGATGCCACCACGACGTGCATCGGAATCCCAGTATAACTAGCTTGTCACATGCCGGAGAGTCCCGCGCCCCTCACGATCCTGCAGCTCACGCATCAGGGTGAGGGCGCCGGCTCGACGCAATCCATTTTCAGTCTGAGCCGCGAGCTGGCCAACCGCGGACACCGGATACTGGTCGGGTGTCCCGCCGGAACATTGCTCGCACGCAACGTCGCGCTCACGCCGACGCTCGAGCACGTTCCGCTCGACTTCTCTCACCTCCGCGACGTGGCCGACGCCATCGCCGGCGTCATTGCCGACCGACGGGTGGACGTGGTGAACAGCCACGCCACCGGCGACCGGCGGGCCGTCACCTGGCTGCGATGGCGGCGCCGGATGCCGAAAGCCTTCGTGGTGACCCGACGTACGATGCCGCTCACGCTGCCGCCGGCGCTCATCGCCGTCGGGCTGACCGCCGACCGCACGATTGCCGTCAGCGCGGCGGTCGCACGCGCGCTGCGCCGGCGCCTCCATCCCGGCGGCCGGCTGCGTATCGTCCCGAACGGCATCGACCTCGAGCGCGTCGCGGCGGAGCCGTCCACGGACGAGCTCGCGGCGGCACGCGCGACGCTGGGCGATTCCGGACGGGCCGTCGTCGCCGTCGTCGCGCGGCGCAAGGATCAGCAGATCCTGCTGCGCGCGTTGCCCGCACTCGAACGTCCCGTGACGGTTGCCTTCGTCGGCATCCGGCCCGACGCTGAGCTCGCCGCCGCGCAGGCCGCTGTGCCCGAGCGGCATCGTGTGGTGTTCGTGCCGTTCACGGAGCGGCCCCTCGCGTTCTACCGCCTGGCGACGCTCGCCGCGCTGCCCTCGAGGATCGAGGGGTTATCGCAGGCGCTGCTGGAGGCGATGTCGCTGGGCGTGCCCGTGATCGCATCGGCGGCGGGCGGGAATGCGGAGCTGGTGTACCCCGGCCAGACCGGGCTGCTCGTGCCGCCGCTCGATCCCGCCGCCTGGACGCGCGCCCTCGAGCGGATGCTGGGAGACGACGACTTTCGGGCGCATGTCGCGCGCGCCGGTCAGGTGCTCGCGCGCACGCAGTTCACCATGGCGCGCACGGCCGATCGGACGGAAGTCGTCTACCGCGAAGCCATCGCGTCCCGTTAACATTGGGAACATGTCCGAACGGGCTCGACTCACGGTGGTCATCCCCACGCTCAACGAAGCGCATCAGATCGGAGATTGCGTCCGCGGCCTGACGTGGGCGGGTGAGGTGATCGTCGTGGATGCGGGATCGCAGGACGGGACGGCGCAGGCCGCAGCGGCGGCAGGGGCGCGCGTGCTGGATGGCATCGCGCCCGGGATCGCCGCCCAGCGCAACGCCGGGATTGCGGCCGCGCAGCACGAATGGGTGTTTGCGCTCGACGCCGACGAGCGCATCGGACCCGAGCTTGCGACGGAATTGGCGCAGGTGATTGTCGCGCCGCGGCACGAGGCCTATCGCGTGAAGCGGCGCAATTGCTTTCATGGCCACGTACTGCGCCGCGGGCACTGGGGTCGCGACTGGGTGGTGCGGCTGTTTCGCCGCAACCGACGATTCGGCGGCAAGACCGCCCACCCCGGCCTCGAGATCCCGGAACGCGAGCAGGGAGAGCTCACCCACGAGCTGGACCACACGCCCTACAACGACCTGGGACATCACCTGGACAAGATCATCGCCTACAGCCGCGTGAGCGCGGCCGAGCTCGCCGCCACGGGACGGCGTGCGTCATTCAGCGACGTCGCGCTGCGACCTGCCTTTCGGTTTTGGCGCGATTACATCCTTCACGGCAGCATCGTCGACGGCCGGCTCGGCGTCATTCACGCCGGGATGAGTGCAGCGTCGGTGTTCTTTAAGTATGCTTTCCTATGGGAACGACAACGCCGTGGCTAAGACCTTCCTCCTGACCGGCGAATTTCCGCCGATGCAAACCGGCATCGCCCGCATGATGGGCGAGGTCACGCGCCGCTATCCACGCGGCGAGCTGCTGGTTTCGACTGGCCAGCATCGTGATTCGCAGGATTCCGACGTGCGCTTCACTGGCGCCGTCGTGGATCGGTTGCCGGTGCCGAGCAAGGCGCTGCGCAATCTCGCCGGGCTGCTGTTCTGGTCCCGCCGCGTCGCCAGCCTCGCGCGGCAGCACAAGCCGCGGTTCGCGTGGTGCGATTCCATCCGGCCCTGCACCTACCCGGCGAAGTGGATGCATGAGCGCGTGGGCACGAAGTACGGCGTGTTCGTGCACGGCGGCGATCTGCTCAAGGAGCTGCACGCGATCCACCACTCGCGCTTCGCGCGGAAGACCGCGAAGGCGTTGTTCGGCTCCGCGGTCGCGGTCGTTGCCAACAGCCAATGGACGCGCGAGCAGGCCCAGAAGGTGCTGCGCGAGCTGGGGCTCGATCCGCTTGCCGAAAGCGTGCGGCTCGTGCCGCTCGGCACTGATCCCGAGCAGTTCCGCCCGGGGATCGACACGCGCGCGGTGCGCGATCGCTACGGCGTGAACGGAGCGAGCGCCTGGGTGCTGACCGTCGCGCGGCTCGAGCCCTACAAAGGCGTGGACATGGCGCTGCGCGCCGTGGCGCAATGCCGGCATGACGGGGTGGACGTGAACTATCTGGTCGTGGGCAGCGGCAAGAAGCGGAAAGAGTATCAGCGGCTCGCCGCAGAGCTGCACATCGCCGACCATGTGCGCTTCGTCGGCAACGTCCCCGAAGCGGAGCTGCCCGCCGTGTTCAACGTCGCGAACGCTTACGTCGGCGTGTCGCGGCGCGCCGACGGCTCACGCGTCGAGGGATTCGGTGTCGCGCTCGCTGAAGCGAGCGCCTGCGGCCTGCCGGTGATCGCCGGTCAATCGGGCGGGCTCGCCGAGGCGGTGCACGACGGCGAGACGGGGCTGGTGGTGAACCCCGACGATCCCGAAGCAGTCGCCACGGCGCTGAAGCGTCTGCTCGGCGATCAGCTGCTGGCACGCCGGCTCGGCCAGGCGGGCCGCAAGGCGATCGAGACCTACTACAACTGGGACCGTGTGATCCGCGACCTGCGGGACATCGAATCACAAGTCTCCTCCTAGCGTTCAATTTTCCGCCGCACGGCGGCGGCATCGCCCGCATGATGGGCGAATTGGCGCTCCGCTATCCCCGCCACACGCTCCCGGTTTCCACTGGCGCCTACGAAAACAGCGCGGCGAGCGACGCGCGGTTTCTGCAGCCTATCGACCGCGTCGGGATTCGTGCGACGCGGCTGCGCACGGTACAAGGGCTCGCGCTGTGGACGTGGCGCGCCGGCGCGCTCGCCAAAAAATGGCGACCGGGATTTACGTGGTGCGGCGAGCTGAAACCGGCCGGGTATCCGGCGCGGTGGCTCGCCGCGCGCCACGGGATTCCCTATGGCCTGATCGTGTACGGGACCGAGCTGCTCTTGCTCCAGGAAAAAATCGGGCGCAGCCGCTTCAAGCGCGGCACGGCGGGCAGCATGATCGGAAACGCGGCCGTGATCGTCGCCATCAGCAATTGGACCGCCAACCTCGCGCTCGACGTCGTGACCGCGCTCGATGTCGTGGTCCCCGTCGAGACGGTGCCGCTCGGGACGACGCCGTCGCACTTTCGTCCCGGGATCGACACCAGTGCCGTGCGCGCGAAGTACGGCTTGAACGGCGGACCGTGGCTGCTGACTGTGGCGCGGCTGGAGTGGCATAAGGGGATCGACACGGTCATGAGAGCGATGGCGGCTGTGCGCGCCGCGCATCCGACGGCATGCTACGCGATCGCCGGCAGCGGCGAGCGGCTCCCACGGTTCGAGCTGCTGCGCGATCAGTTGGGGTTAGGCGATGCCGTGCGGTTCCTCGGCGCGGTGTCGGACGAGGAGCTTCCCGGGCTCTACAACGTGGCGGATCTCTATGTGGGTGCGTCGCGACAGATCGAAGGACTCGTCGAGGGATTCGGGCTCTCGCTCGTCGAAGCGTCGGCGTGCGGGCTCGCAGTCGTGGGCGGCCGCTCGGGTGGTGTGCCGGACGCCGTGCGCGATGGGGAGACGGGAATCCTGGTGGATCCCGACGACCCGGCCGCAGTGGCCGCCGGCATCAATGCACTCCTGGTGAATCCGGAGCGGCGAAAACAACTCGGCGCGGCGGGGCGCCGCGCCGTTGAGACATACTACAACTGGGATCGAGTCGCGAAGGAATTGATGGAGATTGATGCCCGCTATCGATCCCCTGCCAACCGCGCAGCCCGCTAGGAGTTTCGAGTCACCGTGCAGGTGACGTTGGTGATCGACAGCAGTTCCCGCAGCAGGTCGATGCGACCGTTACCGTTCATGTCCGTGTAGGTGATGACGCAGGTAAGCGTGTAGCTCTCGCCCACGATCGTCCGCGTCACCGTCTCGGCAAGAGCTGGCGTCGCCGCAAGCGCTGTCAATCCAGCAGCCATTGCCAGAGTCACCAGGATCTTTCGCATCATGCCCTCCCAGTCCAGGTGGTCAATGGGGCGCCTGTCGAACGTAGCGTGACTCACGTTCGCTGCAAGGGGGGAGAGCGCCGAGGATGCAGTGTCAGTTTCTAGCCTGATCTCCTCATCGTCTTCGCCTGATCGGCCGGCCGCGCGATGATCGCATACGTCGGACAGTGCCGGATGTAACCGCCGTCCATCGGCGACCACTCTTGATCCGGCTGTGTGACGACCGCTTTCTGATCCGAATCGAGCACGAACATTCCCTGCGGGCCATGCACCAGGCACGCGCCGCAACCGATGCAGCGCTCGCGCTCCACGCGCACCATCACGCGGCGTTTCGGGAAGATTCCCACGTCGCCGGGCTCGGGCCAGTCGTCCTCACGATCGAGGGCCGCGGCCGTGGCGCGATACCCCTCCTCGACTTCTTCGCGCAGATGGTCGAACGAGAACATCGTGACATGCTCGACGCGCGGCTGGATATAGTAGACCGGCGGCGTCGTCCAGGTGCGCACGCGCTGTTCGAGCAACGTCTGCATCAGAATCTCGGTTGCGCGTGCGAACACGCCCGCGAACCCCTCGTCCTGGGCGTCGGCGGTCAGCACGCTCGACGCGGAGACGTCCACGGCGACGATCAGCTCCGGGCCGAGGGCGCGCGCCGCCTCGAACGGCACGTTGGCGACGACCGCGCCGTCCACAAAGAAGCGGCCGCCGATCTCGTGCGGCGGGAAGTAGCCCGGAAGGGCGCAGGAGGCGAACACCGCGTCGGCGACGCGGATGTCGTCGAGCCCGGGCAGTCCCCAGAACACTTCCATCCCCGAATTCAAATCGACGGTGTTCACGACGACGGGTGGATCGAGCTGCGGGAAGGTGAGGTCGCCGACCGTGCGGGCGATGAGCTGCTCGAGGGGCTCGCGCTTGAACAACGCCGGCGAGCGCATGCGCTTGAACGCCATATCGGCATGCGCGACCGTGAAGACGTCCTTGCGCTTGAGGCTGAGCGCGATCTCCCGGAGCTTGGCGATCCCCATGCCCCCCGCCCACGCCGCGCCGACGAGCGCGCCCACGCTGGACCCGATGATGCGGGTCGGCCGGTGGCCGCGCTCGAGCAGCGCCTGGAGTACGCCCACGTGGGCGAGCCCCTTCATCCCGCCGCCGCCCAGCACGAGGGTGAACGGTGTGTCGCGTTTCACGGGTCTATCCGCTTGCCCGGGGGGTTGAGTCCCGAGTAACGTAGTCGAGACCCCCATGGCGGCGCCACTCTTTTGGACACGACTCTCGCGTGACCCCTGGGCCCGCTTCGGCCTGGGACTCGTCGGGATCCTCGCCCTGTTGGCGCTGCTCGCCCCATGGCTCGCTCCTGGTGATCCATTCCGCGGCGAACTCTCTGCAAGTTTGCATCCACCCTCGGGCGCCTTTCTGCTCGGCAGCGACGCGCAAGGACGCGACGTGCTGTCGCGCGTGCTGTACGGCGCCCGCCTGTCGCTCACCGTCGGGTTGATCAGTCAAAGCATCGCGCTCGCGCTCGGCGTGACGTTAGGACTCGTGTCGGGTTACTACGGCCGCTGGATGGACGGCGTCATCATGCGCGTCGCCGACGTGACGCTCGCGTTCCCGTCGCTCTTGTTGCTGATCGCCATTGCCGCCGCCGTGAAGCCGTCGTTGCCGGTCGTGTTCGTCGTCATCGGCATCGTCGGATGGGCGGGCATGGCGCGCATCGTCCGCGGCCAGGTCTTGCTCGCCCGTGGGCTCGAGTACGTGCAGGCGGCGCGCGCCCTCGGCGCCTCGGATACGCGCATCATCGCGCGGCATCTCCTGCCCAACGTGATCGCGCCCGTGATTGTTGCGGGAACACTCGGCATCGGCGGTGCGATCATGGCGGAAGCGGCGCTGTCGTTCATCGGCCTCGGTGCCCAGCCACCCACGCCCTCCTGGGGCGCGATGGTGGCCGAGGGACGCGACCTGTTGCGCGTCGCGCCGTGGGTGTCGATTGCGCCTGGAGTCGCGATCGGACTCGCGGTGCTGGGACTCAATCTGTTGGGTGACGGCCTGCGCGACGCGCTGGACGTGCGTGGGCTCGGACGCGTGGCATGACAGAAATCGCCTATCACCCCACGCACGTGCGTGCGCTGCGCGAGACGTTCAAGGCGTTACGCACGTCGGAATTCCCGTGGACCGCCGATACGATCTACCTGAACAACGCGTCGATCGGACCGATCCCCGAGCGCACGCGTCGAGCGCTCGACGAATTCACCGCCAAACGCACCGCCCCGCATCTCCTGCCGGATCGGGAGCTGTTCGCCGGCCTCGCCGCCGCGCGGCTCGGGATCGCGCAGTTGATCAATGCCGACCCATCGGAGATCGCACTCGCCACGAATACCGGTTTCGGTTTGAACCTGGCCGCCCGCGCGCTGCCGCTGAAGCGCGGTGACGTCGTACTGCTCTCCGACAAGGAATTCCCGGCGAACGTCTATCCATGGCTGATGTTGCGGGATCAGGGGATCATGGTCGAGATGGCGCGCTGCCGTCCCGAAGGCTGGCCCGACGAGGAGTATCTGCTGCAGCGGCTGCGTGATCCCAAAGTGCGGGTGCTCGCGGTCTCGTTCGTGCAGTTCTCGAACGGCTATCGGGCCGATCTGGAAAAACTCGGCGCCGCCTGCCGCGCCAACGGGACCTATCTCGTGGTGGACGGCATTCAGGGCATCGGCAATTCAGTACTCGACGTGACCGAGACGCCGGTCGATATCCTCGCGTGCGGCGGCCAGAAGTGGCTGCTGTCGCCGTGGGGCTCGGGATTCGTCTACGTGCGCAAGCCACTGATCTCGCAGATCGAGCCGCAGATCACGGGATGGATGGCATTCGAAGGGACCGATGATTTCTCCCGGCTCACCGAGTACAACCCCACCTTCCGCGCGGACGCGCGCCGGTTCGAGATGATCACGTTGCCCTACCAGGACTTCGTGGGCATGACCACGTCGCTCGGGCTGCTGCTCGAGATCGGCGTCCGCGACATCGCCGAGGTCACCCGGTCGGCGCACGCGCCCGTGGTGCGGTGGGCGCAGGAAAACGACGTCCGCATCAGCTCGCCGCTCGATGAGCGGCACCGCTCGGCGATTCTCTGCATCGCGCCGGCCAAGCCGGTCGAGGCCTATCACGGCATGAAGCGGGCGCGCGTCGTGTGCAGCCTGCGCGAGGGCTCGATCCGGCTCTCGCCGCACTGCTACAACACGATGGAGGAGATGGAAAAGGTGATCGAAGTGTTGGATGATGTGATGTAGGGGCGCAGCATGCTGCGCCCCTACTTCCTAGGCACCGTAATTGATTGCCTGTGCCGATCCACCCACCACGCCACCAGCACAAACAGCCACCCGAAGATGATGCCGCCGATCGCCAGCGCCCGCAGGTCCGTGGGTGTCGGCGTGAACAGCGTGCTGAGATAGGAGCCCGTCAGCAGCACGAGCAGCGCCCAGATTCCCCACCGGCCGATGCCGTCGCGCGCGCGCGTGGCGCGCACGTAGATGGCAGCTCCCGCGATCAGCATGACGACTTCGACCATCACGGTTGCCGCGACGAAGTTCCACAGACCCAGCCCTACCTCGGGGCCGCCCGGGTACAGCGGCTCGTCGGGCCGGTGCGTGATGACGTCGAGCACCCAATGGCTCACAACGAGCAGTGCGATCACGATCCCGGCGCGAGTGTCGCCCGTGCGCCGCCAGTACAAAGAGCCGAACAGTGCGCCCCAAATGATCAGCGTGAGGAGACTGTGCGAGATGGGATAATCGTCGAGCCAGAGCGTGAGGAAGGGATTTGGCCCGGGAACGACATGGGCGTGCTCCCAGCCGAGGAGCAGGAAGACGGGCCACAACAGATCGGCGAATGTCGGAGCGACGAACAGTGTGCCCAGGCTGATGCGCGGTGCGGCGCGTTTCGCGGCGAACCCGAGCGCGTAATGCCCGATGAACATAGCGTCGCCTCTCCTAGCGTCGCATTACTCTAGCGTCGCTTCATCAGTCTTTTGAGCATCTGGATCTGGCCGGCATGGTACAGGTCGTGTGACGCGATCCCGTAGATCTCCGCTTTGATTTTCCATCTCGAGTGCCAACCGCGCCGGTTGAGCGCGGTGGGTTTGAGCGCGGCAATGGCCCGTCGCAGGAGCCGGTGCTGCTCGTTGAGCAGCGCGCGGTCGCGCCTCCACGCCGCGTCGTCTTTTGCTTGTGGGAGCGCCGGCCAGTTCGCACCGTCGCGCGGAAATGCGATAGCGGGATCACGGAGCAGCCGCCGGCGGACCATGCACTTCCAGTACGCCGTGTGCAGGACCAGATCCCAGATGCAATGCCGTCCGCGCCCCGGTCGCCACTGCGCATCGGGCGCGCTCACGCCGCGCAGTGTGCCCTGGAGCGGCGTGCCGTGCCATGAAGGTGCCGTGAACGCCTGATCGAAGAACTCGAGCAGCAATTCCTTCATTCGCGTCTCAGCAGCGCGTACTCCTTTTTGCCTTTGCGCAGCAGGAGATTGCGGCCGGCAATCCAGTCGGCGTCGCTGATCTCCTCCGCCCGTCGCTGGTTCACGTAGATGCCGCCCTGCTCGATCGCGCGCCGTGCTTCGCTCTTGGACTTGGTGAGGCCGGTGCGCACGATGGCGTCGGCCAGCGTCAGCGTCTCCCCCGGCGCGGCGCTCGCCGTGGGGATTTCCTGCGCGAGGATGCCGAACGTCTCGCTGCCGATCGCGGTGCTGATGGCCATCTCGCCAAAGAGGATGGCGCTCGCCTGGGCACTGCTGTTCGTGGCATCCTTCCCGTGCGCGCGCGTCGTCACATCCGTCGCGAGCTCTTGCTGCGCGACGCGGTCCGCCGGGTTGCGCTTATGCCGCGCGACCAGCTCGTCGATTTCTTCTCTCGACTTCAGCGTGAACAGCTTCAGGTAACTCGCGACGTCGCGATCGTCCGCGTTGATCCAGAACTGATAGAACCGGTACGGCGACGTCAGCTTGGGATCGAGATAGATCGCCCCGGTCTCCGTCTTGCCGAACTTCTTCCCCGACGCCATCGTGACGAGCGGCGCCACCAGGCCGTGCGCCTCCCCGTTCTCGATGCGGCGAATGAGGTCGACGCCGGCGGTGATGTTGCCCCACTGATCGCTGCCGCCCACCTGGAGCGTGCACTGCCGCTCACGGAACAGGTGCAGGAAGTCGTATGCCTGCAGCAGCATGTAGCTGAACTCGGTGAACGACAGGCCGGATTCGAGCCGCGCTTTTACCGATTCTTTCTGTAGCATGATGTTGACGGTGAAATGCTTTCCGACATCCCGCAGAAAGTCGATCAGCCCTTGTGAGCCGAGCCATTTCGCATTGTCGAGCAACAGCGCGGCGGTGGGGCCGGCGCCGAACTCCAGGAAGCGCGCCATCTGATCGCGCTGGTGTTGCAGGTTCTCGCGCGCCTGCTCCTTGGTGAGCAGCGGACGCTCACCCGGCTTGCCGGACGGATCGCCGATCAATCCCGTGCCGCCGCCCATCAACACGATCGGGCGGTGGCCGCCGCGTTGCAGATTGGCGAGCAGCATCAGCGGCATGAGATTACCGAGCTGCAGTGACGGCGCCGTGGGATCGAACCCGCAGTACGCCGTGACCGGTCCCTTGGCGAAATGCGCGGCCAGACCGGGGGTCGCCTGCTGGACGAAGCCGCGCCACTCTAATTCTTGCAACACGTTAGCCTTTGTCATGGCGGCGAATTTACCGTCTCATTAGGTTGTATTACAGATGGCCTTTTCGACGCCCCCTTCGCCGCCCTCCGCCGCCCTTCGCCGCCCGTTCTTCATCCGCTGGTGGTACAATCCCGTCCAGCGGCGCCGCGTCATCATCACGACCGTGCTCGCCCTGCTGTACGGGAGCGGCCTCGCCTACGGCTCGTGGACCCGCGTCTGCGCCGCCGAGCGCTGCCCCAGCATCATGCGCATCGACCCGCGCGGCGGGCGGCACGAGCAGCTGCAGACGTCCAAGGTCTATGCCGCCGACGGCCGGTTGATCAGCGAGCTCGGCATTGAGCTGCGCACGGTGCTGCCGCTCGACCAGATCCCCGTGCACGTGCGCCAGGCGTTCATCGCGGTCGAGGACAAGCGCTTCTACAAGCACAACGGCATCGACTACTGGCGTATCCTCGGCGCGCTCAAGGCCAACATCCTGACGCTGCACTACACGCAAGGGTTCTCCACGATCACGATGCAGCTGGCGCGCAACGTCTTCCCCGAGCGGCTCGGCCGGGAAAAGAAGATCGCGCGCAAGCTGCGCGAGGCGCGGGTGGCGGTGGAGCTGGAGCGCAACTTCAGCAAGGACACGATCCTCGAGCTGTACCTCAACCAGATCAGCCTCGGGCCGAACGTCTTTGGCGTGGAAGCCGCGTCCCAGATCTTCTTCGGGAAGTCGGCTCGCGACCTGAACGTCGCCGAGGCCGCGACGCTGGCGGCGTTGCCCAAGGCGCCCGGCAACTACAACCCGCGCACCCACCCCGATCGCGCGGTGTTGCGCCGGAACGCGGTGCTCAACCTGATGCGCGATCAGGGATTCCTGGCGCCCGAGGACGCCGAGTTCTGGAAGGCGTATCCGCTCGTCCTGACGACGCGACGCACCAACTATGGCGACGTCGCGCCGTACTTCGTCGAATGGCTGCGCTCCTCGTTCCTCGAGCCGCGCTTTGGCCGCGATTTGTACGAGAGGGGGCTGCGCATTTACACGACGCTCGACCTCGACATGCAGCAAGCGGCCGAGCAGGCGCTCGAGTCGCAGCTCGATGAGATCGAGTCCGGCGTGTACTCGAACGGCAAGTTCGAGGGCACCTCGTACCGCCAGTACATCGAACAGGGCCGCGCCACGCCCGACGAACAGACCCCGTACGCGCAGTATCTCCAGGGCGCGCTCCTCGCCCTGGACGCCAAGACGGGGAACATCCTCGCCATGGTGGGTGGCCGCGACTTCGTGGATTCAAAGTGGAATCACGTGACGCAGTCGGTGCGGCCGCCGGGCTCGACGTTCAAGCCGTTCGTCTACTCGGCCGCGATACGCGCGGGGCATCCGGTCACCGAGATGCTCGACGACTCGCCGCTTCCGCCGGTCATCCAGCTCGACAGCTCGTTGTGGCAGCCGAAGGACTACGACGACACGACGCTCGGCCTCATCCCGATGCGCCAATCGCTGTACATGTCGCGCAACCTCTCGACGATCAAGCTCGGCATGGCGCTCGGCGAGCAGACCGTGATCGGGGAAGCGCGGCGCTTCGGCATCACGACGCCGCTGCCACCGTATCCGTCCATTCATATTGGAGCACGTGAGGTGAAGCCGATCGAGCTGGTCGCGGCGTACACGGCGTTCGCCAACAACGGCACGCGCGTCGAGCCGATCGGCATCCAGCGTATCGAGGACCGCCAGGGCAACATCCTCTATCAGTCCACGGCCAAGCGCGAGCAGGTGCTCGACCCCGAGCACAACTGGCTCATGCTCGACATGCTGCGCGACGTGATGCGCTGCCAGCCCGGCTCCGGTGTCCATCGTTGCGGCACGGCCGCGGGGGCGGTGGGTGGTCTGCGCATCCCGATGGCCGGCAAGACCGGAACGACGGACGACTACACGGACGCCTGGTTTGTGGGCTTCACGCCGGAGATCGTGACAGGAATCTGGGTTGGCTACGACTATCAAAAGCGCATCATGAACAACGCCGGCGGCGGCCGCATCGTCGCGCCGGCGTGGACGAAGTTCATGCGCGACGTGTACGAGCGGCGCCCCTCGCCCGGCGACTGGGCCCGCCCCGACGATCTCGTCACACGTGAAGTCGACTGGTCGAACGGCTTCCTCGCGACGCCGTTCTGCCCGCTCGAGGTGCGGCGCTGGGAGTGGTTCTATCCGGGCACCGAGCCGACGCAGGTATGCCAGGTCCATTCGCCGTTTGGGGTTGGAGTTACTCCCTGATGAATTCACAGGCTAAAGCCTGCGCTCGGCCGACATTGTCCTTGAGGACAATGATTGCCGAGCCCACCCTTCAGGGTGGGAAATCATGAACGATCTCGAGATTCCCCTCATCTAATACGTGCTTCGCATCCGAGCTGGCCGGGTCCATCCGGTGACGGCGCCGCCCATCGAGGACGGCGCCGTTCTTGTCGATGGCGCCGGCCGAATCTCTGCCGTCGGCCCGCACGCGAGTGTCCCGTCGCCGCGGGGCGCGCACGCGCTGCACTTTCCGGATGGCGATCTCACGCCGGGACTGATCAATTGCCACACGCACCTCGAGCTGACGCATCTGGGCGGCGGCGCGAAGCACGACGAGCCGGACTTTATCAAATGGATTCGTCGCATTCGCGAGCTGAAGGACAAGACGAGCGCAGAGGCGTTCTACGAGGCGGCAGTCGCCGGCGTGCGCGACTGCTGGGCGCGCGGTGTGACATGTATTGCGGAGACAGGCAGTACCGGAGCGGTGATGCGCGCGCTCTCGGACCTCGGCGGGCGTGGCGTCGTATACCAGGAAGTGTTCGGTCCAGATCCGGCGACATGTGCTGCGAGCATGGCCGAGCTTGAGACAACTGTTCGTCCACTTCGCCGTCTTGCAACGTCGCAACGTGTCCTGGGCGTCTCACCGCATGCCCCGTACACCGTGAGCGGGCCGCTGTACCAGGCGGTGGCCGACTTCGGGCGCCGCGAACACCTTCCCATCGCATTGCACGTGGCGGAATCGCAGGAGGAGACGGCACTGGTCCGAGATGGCCAGGGACCGTTCGCGGAGGCGCTGCGCGCCCGCGGGATCGCCGTCGCGGCGCGCCACCTGTCCCCCGTGCAGTACCTCGTGAAGCTGGGCGTGATCGAGCGCGGCACGCTCTGCATTCATTGCGTCGGGGTAGATGCTGCCGATGTTCAACTGCTCCGAAAGGCGGGCGCATCGGTCGCGCATTGTCCACAATCAAACGCGGCCCATCGTCACGGCGTCATGCCGCTCCGGTTGTTACGAGAGGCCGGTGTCCCAATAGGGTTGGGAACCGACTCGGTCGTCAGTGTGGGTGTGCTGGATGTGTGGGCCGAGGCCGAGGCGGCGGGGCTGCGCGGGGACGCCACGCTGCGCGCCCTTACAATAGAAGGAGCACGCGCCCTGGGTTGGGAAACAGAGATCGGTTCACTGGAAGTTGGGAAGTCCGCAGATCTCGCGGTGTTTTCCTCCACGATCCTTCACCAACCTCCACCATCCTCCACCGCCTTCCTGACAGTAGTCAGGGGGCAGATCGTGCATCAGATTTCCGCCCCATGAAAACGCAGCGTCACGCGGCCATCCTGCGGATCGTGCGGCAGGAAACGGTGGGCAGTCAGGAACAGCTGCGCGAGCGTCTCAAGGCCGAAGGGTACAACGTGACGCAAGCGACGTTGTCGCGTGACATCCGCGAGCTGGGTCTCGCGAAGGTCGCGGCGCCGGACGGCGGCTCGCACTACGCCGCGTCGCCGGAAGGCACTCCCGGGGGGGGCGTGCGGCCGCATCTGGAGCAGCTGCTTCCCACCATGCTCGTTTCGGCCGAAGGCGTCGGCCCGCTGCTCGTCCTCAAGACGACGACGGGCGCCGCGCAGGCGTTGGCCCTGGCGCTCGACGGCGCCGGCTGGAGCGAGATCATCGGCACCATCGCTGGTGACGATGCCATTCTGGTCATCACTCGCAGCGAGCGAGGCCGCCGCTCCGTCCAGGCGCGACTGCAGGAGCTCGCGGGACTCCCCGCATGAAAACTCACTTGCCGTTGCTTGCTCTCGTTTTCGCCAGCACCACGTGCAAAGCTCAGTCACAACCTGCACACGCTCCACCATCCTCCACCGTCCAGAATTCGCTCACCGATGCGGAAAAGGCGGCCGGGTGGCAGTTGCTGTTTGACGGCACGACCACCGCCGGGTGGCGAAACTACGGAAAGCAGACCCTCTCCGACGGCTGGAAGGTGCGGGACGGCGCGCTCACCCGTGTCGGCGCGGGCGGCGACATCATCACCACCGACGAATTCAGGAACTTCGAGCTGTCGATCGATTGGAAGATCGAGCCCGCCGGCAACAGCGGCATCTTCTATCGGGCCAGCGAGGAGCAGGACGAGATCTACTGGAACGCGGTCGAGATGCAGGTGGTCGATGACGCCGGACATCCAGACGCCAAAGATCGCCGCAGGGCCGCGGGCGCGGCGTACGCCCTATATCCGGCCCCCGCTGGTCACGTGAAGACGGCCGGTGAATGGAACACCGTGCGCCTCGTGGTGAACGGCAATCACGTCGAGCACTGGCTCAACGGCTACAAACTGCTCGAATATGAGCTGGGCAGCCCTGATTGGAATTCGAAAGTCGCCGGAAGCAAGTTCAAACCGCATCTCAAGTTCGGGACAAATGCGCAGGGACACATTGGACTTCAGGATCACGGCAACGTGGTCGCCTTCCGCAACATCAAGATTCGAGTGCTGCCATGAGCAAACCGTCCCGCAGAGGCCCAAAGATAGGGGCGCAGCATGCTGCGCCCCTACACTCCCACCCCATTTCGCGCCGCGAGTTTGTGGACGCGGTCGCCGCAGCCGGCCTGTCGTTCACGATCGTGCCGCCGCACGTCCTGGGGGCGCGCGGCAAAAATCGCCTGGCGCCGAGTGACAGGATCAACATCGCGTGTATCGGCGTCGGCGGAATGGGCGCGAACGACGTGCGCGGGGTGGGGAAGACCGAGAACATCTACGCGCTGTGCGACGTGGACGACCGACAGGCGGCGGGATCCTTCACCGCCTTTCCACTGGCGAAGCGGTTCAAGGACTTTCGTGTGATGCTCGATAAAGAAGGAAAGAACATCGACGCGGTCACCGTCTCGACCCCCGATCACACCCACACCGTGGCCGGGATGATGGCGATGAAGCTCGGCAAGCACACGCGCATTCAGAAGCCGCTGGCGCGCACGCTGTGGGAAGTGAAGCAGCTCGAGGACGCCGCGCGGAGGTACAAGGTCGCGACCCAGATGGGGAACCAGGGCCATGCCGAAGAAGGCACGCGCTTGATGCGCGAATGGGTCGAAGCCGGCCTCATCGGGACGGTGCGAGAGATTCAGCTCTGGACCAACCGGCCGATCTGGCCGCAGGCCATCGAGCGGCCGCTCGAGGAGTACTACACGCCCGCGACGCTCGACTGGGACCTGTGGCTCGGCCCGGTGCCGGAGCGGCCGTATCATCCCGCCTACGCGCCGTTCAAGTGGCGCGGCTGGTGGGATTTCGGCACCGGCGCGCTCGGCGACATCGCGTGCCATTCGATGGACGCCTCATTCTGGGTGCTCAACCTCGGCTATCCGTCGCGGATCGAGGCCGAATCCACCAAGCTGTACAGCGAGACGGCGCCGGCCTGCTCGCGCATTACGTACTCGTTCCCGGCCAAAGGCAATCGCCCCGAGGTGAAGGTCGTCTGGCGCGACGGCAGCCTCTATCCGCCGCGGCCCAAGGAGATCACAGATCCTCTCGCCTGGCCGTTCGACACGAGCGGCCAACTGTGGATCGGCGATTCCGGCAAGCTCGTGGCGGGGATTTACGGCGAAAGCCCGCGGCTGCTCGACGAGACCAAGCAGGCTGAGGTCACTGCGCATCCCGTGCCGCAGAAGTATCCGCGCACCGAAGGCGTGTACGCCGAGTGGATCGCAGCCTGCAAGGGCGGTACGCCGGCGGGCTCGAACATTCCCGAGCACTCGGGGCCGCTCACGGAGATGGTGCTGCTGGGCAACTTGGCCGTGCGCACGGCGCAGGCGATCGACGTGAATCCCACAAACGGGACGGTACTGACTCCCGGTATCCCGGAAGAGTACGTCAAGCCGCGATATCGTCAGGGATGGGGATGGTAAGAAAGCAGGTCCTTCGCGCCTGCGGCGCTCAGGATGACAACCTCGCTCGCGTGTTTTGTTAAAAAAACAAAGCGAAGCGTGTCATCCTGAGCGAAGCGCGCGGAACGCGCGCGTAGCGAAGGACCTGCTTTTCCGTAGGGCTTGCGCTGGCGATCTGCGGTGGTGTATTTTTATGCACCCATATGCATAAACAACACACGGGCAAAACCGGCCCCCTCGTGGTGCTCGCCTATTCCGGTGGGCTGGATACGTCCGCCATCGTCCCCTGGTTGCGCGAGCAGTACGGCGCGCGCGTCGTCTGCTTCGCCGCGGATGTGGGGCAGGGACTCGGCGAGCTCGACGGCCTGATCGCCAAAGCCAAACGCTCCGGCGCCGAAGACTGCGTCATCGAAGACCTGCGCGAAGAATTCGTGCGCGACTTCGTTTTCCCGACGTTGCGCGCCGGCGCCGTCTACGCCCGCACCTATCTGCTCGGCACCTCGATGGCGCGGCCGCTCACCGCCGCGCATCAAGTCGCGGTGGCGCAGCGGCTCGGCGCCGACGCGGTCGCCCACGGCTGTACCGGCAAAGGCAACGATCAGGTGCGCTTCGAGCTGACCTACGCGGCGCTCGCCCCGGAGCTGCAGGTCATCGCGCCGTGGCGCGAGTGGAAATTCCAAAGCCGCGAAGAGCTCATCGCCTACGTGTACGCGAAGGGCGTGCCCGTGCAGGCCACCGCCGAGCAGCCGTATTCCACGGACCGTAACCTGTGGCACTGCTCGCACGAGGGCGGCATCCTCGAGGATCCGTCTCAGGAAGCGCCCGAGCACATCTTCGTCATGACGAAGCATCCGCTCGCCGCGCCCGACGAGCCGGTCGTCGTCACCATCGGCTTCGAGCAAGGCAATCCGGTCAGCGTCGATGCCGTGCCGCTCGGCCCGGTCGAGCTGCTCGAGCAGTTGAACGAGGTCGCCGGTGAGCACGGCGTCGGCCGCGCCGACGTCGTCGAGGATCGCCTCGTCGGCATGAAATCGCGCGGCGTGTACGAGACGCCGGGCGGCACCGTCCTGTATGCCGCGCACCGCGAGCTCGAGCAGATGGTGCTCGACCGCCGCACGTTGAGAATGAAAGACGAGCTGGCGTTGCGCTACGCCGACCTGGTGTACGACGGCCGCTGGTGGACGCCGGAGCGGGAGGCGCTCGACGCCCTCTTCACGGCGACGCAGAAGAACGTCACCGGGACCGTCCGGCTCAAGCTGTTCAAGGGGAATGTGATCGTCGCCGGCCGCGAAAGCCCGTACGCGCTGTACCAGCCGTCGTACGCGACGTTCGGCAAAGACAACGTCTACAACCAGAAGGACGCCGAGGGTTTCATCCGGCTGTACGGACTCGCCAGCAGGATCGCTGCGGGTCTCGAAGCCGAAGGGACGGATGTCCCAGCAAGCTGATATTCATCAGATGTGGGGTGGACGCTTCGCTCTCGGACCAAACGAGGCGCTCGACGCGCTCAACCGCAGCCTCCCCGTCGACCATCGCCTATGGCCACAGGACGTGTTCGCGAGCAAAGCGTGGGTGCATGCCCTTGGTTGCGCCCACGTTCTGTCGCCGGCTGAAGAATCGCAGCTCGCCGGCGGCCTCGATCGGGTTGCCGACAAGCTGGCCGACGGCGCGGCCGTGGGCGCGCCCGACGAGGATGTGCACACGCTCGTCGAGCGGCTGCTCTACGCCGAGGTTGGCGCCGTCGCCGGCAAGCTGCACACCGGCCGTTCGCGCAACGACCAGGTCGCTACCGACCTGCGGCTCTGGACGCTGGGCGCGATCGACGAGCTCGATGCGGCGGTCGCGACGCTCGGCCGCACGCTGGTCGCCAAAGCGAAGGATGGCCTCGACGCCATTCTGCCCGGCTACACCCACGGCCAGCGCGCCCAGCCGGTGCGCTGGGCCTACGTGTTGCTCGCGCACGCCTGGCCACTCGTGCGCGACCGCCAGCGGCTTGCCGATGCGCGCCGCCGCACGGCAGAGATGCCGCTCGGCTCGGGCGCGCTCGCGGGCTCCGGCTTTCCGGTGGACCGCGTCTTACTGAAGGAAGCGCTCGGGTTCCGGGCGATTTCCGCCAACGCGCTCGACGCGACCGGCGACCGCGATTTTGTCGCGGATGTGCTGTTCGCGATTGCGCTCATCGGCACGCACCTGTCCCGTCTCGGCGCGGAGCTGATCACATATGCAAGCGGCGAGTACGCCTTTATCAGGCTGTCAGACGCGTTCAGTACCGGTTCCAGCCTCATGCCGCAAAAACGGAATCCCGACGTGTTCGAGCTGGCGCGCGGCAAGGCGGGACGCCTGCTGGGCGATTTCGTCGCGCTGCTGACGACGCTCAAGGGAATTCCGGCCGGCTATCAGAAAGATCTGCAGGAGGACAAAGCGCTGCTGTTCGACGCGTGCGACTCGCTGGCGACGGTACTGCCGGCAGTCACCGGGGCGATCGACACGCTCAGCGTGAACGTCGAGCGCATGGCGGCCGCACTCGATCCGGCCATGCGGGCCACAGATCTCGCAGATTTGCTGGTCGAGGCAGGTGTGCCATTCCGTGAAAGCCACGGATTGATCGGCAGATTGGTACGTGCCGCGGAGCAGGCCGGCGTGACCCTGGACAAAGTCCCCGCAACGGTGGCGGCCGGCATTCATCCGGCACTGGGGCCCGCATTGGCGCAGCTGGGGACATGGGAGCAAAGCGTCGAAAGCCGTGCCACGCCTGGAGGTGCGTCACGGGCCTCCGTTGAGTCGCAAATCGAGGAGCTACGCCGCCTGTTTCAGCCCGCAGCGAGCGCGTAAACGCGTCACTTGCTGCAACTTGCTGCTCGGTATTAGCATATCGCATGCGCTGCCTAGCCCTCAATGCCTCCTTTGAGCCGTTGACGATGGTGCCCGTGCGCCGGGCGCTGCGGCTGGTCATTGACGGCAAGGCCGAGGTCGTCGAGGCGGAAGGCACGCCAGTCCATAGCGAGCGGCTCGCGGTTCCACGTCCCGCGGTCATCCGGCTCGTTCGCTTTGTCCACGTCCCTCGCCGCTTCCGCCGCCAAGTCACCAACACATTCCTGTTCGCGCGCGACAACTACCGCTGCCAGTTCTGCGGCCGCTCGCAACAGGAGCTGCGCCAGCGCGAGTGCCTGACGCGCGACCATCTCGTGCCCCTGTCTCGCGGCGGCACGAACGCCTGGACGAACGTCCTGACGGCCTGCTCGAGCTGCAATACGCGCAAGGGTAACCTGCTGCCCGAGGAAGTGGGCATGCATCCGCTGCGCTCGCCTCACGAGCCGCACTTCGTGCACCTCTCGTGGGCCGTGCGCCGCCTGACGCGGACGCAGGCGAAGTACATCCGGCTCTTCTACGGAGCCGATGTGCTGGCGACCCTCGAGGCCATGTAATGTCGAAGACGCCGTGGATGGTGGCGGGCGCAGCGGCCGTCGCGCTCGCTGGCGTGGTGTTCCTCACGCGCCCGGGGGGGGCGGGTGGATCGATTCATCCGACCCCACGGCCCGGCATCACCGCCGAGAAGATCCTCCCCGACTTTGCGATTCCGAAGAATCCCGGCGCGATGGAAGCGTACGCGGCGGCGCGGCGGGCCGCCCCGACGCTCGATGGTGTGTACTGCCACTGCGACTGCTCGGAGCATGCGGGACACCGGTCGCTGCTCACGTGCTTCGAGTCCGATCACGGTGCGTTCTGCGACATCTGCACGGGCGAAGCGATGCTCGCGAGCGGGATGGCGGCGCGCGGTCAGTCGCTGATGGAGATACGCGCCGCTATCGACCGCCAATTCGGATCGTAGGACTCCGGGCCTCGAGCCGCTGACGCGGCAGTCCCGCCAGCCGCACCAGCACGCGCTGCGCTCCGCGCGCGAGCGCCTCACCGAGGTTTCCCTCACCCGACACCGCCGGTCCGACGTCGCCTGACAGCCAGCGTGACAATTCCTGCAGGTCGGTGTCGTTGAGCGTCGTCACTTCCAGCCGCGCAACGAAGTAATAGCGGCCGCTGGATGTACTGTTCGGCTGGAGTGTCACCGTGTAGGGGATTTCGAGCGCCGCCGACAGCTCGTCCGCCGTCGCGAAGCGGCTGACGGTGCCCCCTTGGCGGATGAGCACGAAGTCGTCGGCGAGGGGATCGTTGCGCGCCACCGCGTCCCAGGGGACTTCGCGCACGAACTGATCGAACCAGCCCGCGCGCACGCGCCACAACTCGAGCCGGAAGTGCAGCCGCAGCGGGAAACCGGAGCGCATCAGTCCCACGAATTTCCCATCCGCCAGCAGACCGGTGCTGCGCACGCGCGGGATGGTGTTCTGCAGCGTGACGGTGAGCGTGGGTGACTGCGCAGCGCCCACCTGCGTCGTGAGGGGGGGGGCCAGGGCAATGGCCGCCCACCAAAGCAGGCGCACGCTAGAACCGGTGATCGAGCCGAGCCGTGAAACGCAGTCGTTCGCCTGTGGTGACCGCCTTGGCGATGTACACGCCGAATCCGCCCCAGTCGACACCCAGCCCGACGTCGACGAGCCAGCTATCGAATTGCGGGATCCGCCCTGCCGGCACGCGGTTGGGGCCGTTACCCACGAGCCATGCCTGGCCCGCGTCCGCGAAAACGACGACGTCGAGCCCCTCGAGCCAGAACAACCGCGGGACGGCACTGCCCTCCTCGCGATCGGAGTTCTCGTCCTTCCACGGGTTGTAGCTCCAATTGAGCTTCACGTGCCCGCGGTACTCCGTCTGAAACGCGATCACGCGATCGCACGCCGCGACGCGCGCGTCGGTGAACGCGGGATCGGTGAAGGCGGTATTGCACGAGCTGGAGCGGAACGGATGTCCGGGCATCGGATCGGGGCCGCCGAGCGACACGCGCCGCTGCAACGGCAGCGGGTCGCCCCCCACCCAGCCACCGCCGACCAGCCGGACGTTGACGCGCCCCGAAGGACTGATGCGGGCGTAGTGTCGGATATCGAAAAACACGCGATCGAAGCGATAGGAGCCTGTGGGGATCGAGTCACGCACCGACGCGGGTACGCCGGTGTGCGGTACGACGTCGCTGCTGCGCGAATCCTCGAGCGACGCCCGCAAGAGCCACCCCGATGTCGGCTCCTCGGGGTCGTTGCGGCCGTCCAACGCGGCGCCGACGGCAATCGTCGTGAAGTGCCCTTCGTCGATCGGCGGGTTGGGGCGCCAGATCTCTGAATTGCGGAACACGGTCCACGGATCCTGGTTGGCGACGCTCGTCTGCCACTCGCGCCGCAGCTCGAGTGACAGGGCGATCTGCCGTTCCGGTTGCACCAGGGCTCGCGCGGCCAATCCCTTGTTCAGGAAGTAGTCGCGGTAGTCGCGGCCGAACAGGAACGCGCTCCATCCGATCTCGGCGTTGTGCAGCCCCCAATCCTCGACGGGGGACACGACGTCGAACGCGCGCACGCCCACGCTGACCGGGCGGTTGTCACCGGAGCGCAATTCGCCGCGGAACATGTAGCCGAGGTCGCTGCGCTTGTCCGAGAGGTCGCCGGCGGAACGAAACACCCCCAGCGCGTCGACGCGCATGCGGAAGCCCTGCTGGATTTTCCAGTCGAACAGCGGTCCAAAGACGACCGGCAGCCCTTCGACACGGTTGAACGTGCCGCCCGTCGCAATGGTCAGCGACGAGCGTGAGTCGGCCGTGCCCCACGACACGTGGGCACCGGGATTCCAGAGACGGCGCCGCAGATTGGGCGCATACACCAGCTCGTCGCCATCCCGGCGCAGGCGGTAGAGCAACGGCTCGCGGTACTGGCGCACCTCGCCGCCGATGCGCGCTTTGGTGGTGTCGTCCACGACTCCGCCGACGACGATGATGTCGCCGGTCACTGCGGCGCCCGTGTCGAACAGCAGATCGCCGTTGATCACGACGAGCGAGCCCTGCACGCGGCCGGCGACGAGCACCGGGCCGTTGCGAACGGCGACATTGCCGCGCCATTCGTTGCCGCGCGGCAGGCGCGTCCGGCCGACGAGCCGCGTGGTGCCGGGCGCGTTGTAGAAGGCGATGACTTCTTCGGACACGAGCTTCGGCAGCGCGCGCGCCTCGAGCGAGACGCTCGAGCTGTCGGGGTGGATCACGATCGTCGTGTCCTGCACGGTGGCCAGCGCTAACAGGAGAGTGATCATAGGTCGACTTTCAATGGAGGCTCGATTCCGAGACGGCGCATGCGGCGGTACAGATTGGCCCGGTCGGTTTGCAGCCGCCGTGCGGCTTCGGCAACGTTACCGCGCGACGCCGAGAGCGCTTTCGCAATCAGCTCGCGCTCGTACTGATCGAGCGTTTCGGAGAGCGCAATGTCGCGCCACGCGGTCTCGCCGCCGTTGTCGGTGACGGGCCGCGGGGCACTCCCATCGGTCGGCAACACGCGCGAGACGTCGGCCGCAGTGATGAGCTCCGCAGTTGCAAGGATCGCCATCCGCTCGATGATGTTGGCGAGCTCGCGCACGTTCCCCGGCCAGGAGTAGGCGGCGAGCAGCGGCACCGCACCGGCGTCGAACTTCACGGGCCGCCCCAGGCGCGCGGCCGATCGCTCGGCGAAGTGCCGCACCAGCGGCGCGACGTCTTCGGGCCGCTCGCGCAGCGGTGGAATGTGAATCGGCAGCACGTTCAGCCGGAACCACAGGTCCTCGCGGAAATGTCCCTGCCGCACCGCCTGCTGCAGATCCTTGTTGGTGGCGGCGATGACCCGCACGTTGACGGCGAACGGCCGCTCCCCGCCGACGCGTTCGACGACCCCGCCCTCCAACACGCGCAGCAGCTTGGCCTGCGCTTCCGGTCCCAGATCGCCGACCTCGTCGAGGAACAGCGTGCCGCCGTCGGCCAGCTCGAACCGCCCCTGGCGCCGCTCCGTCGCGCCGGTGAACGCGCCGCGTTCATGCCCGAACATCTCCGATTCGACGAGGTCGCGCGGCAATGCCGCGCTGTTGACGGTGACGAACGCCTTGCTGCCGCGCGCGCTCTGGCGGTGAATGGCCGACGCGACGAGCTCCTTCCCCGTGCCCGATTCGCCGGTGATCAAGACACGCGACTCCGTCGGCGCGACGCGCGCAATCATGGCGCGCAGCTCCTCCATCGCGCTGCTTGTCCCGACCAGGGGATCGGCGTGACCGAGCTGCTCGTGCAGCCGCTTGTTCTCGGCAAGGGTGCGGCCGAGCTCGAGGGCGCTGCGCAGCGCCACCAGCACGCCTTCCGGCGTGAGCGGCTTCTCGAGGAATTGAAAGGCACCGAGCTTTGTCGCGCGGACCGCGTCGGCGAGATTGGCCTTGCCGCTCATCATGACGACGGGCACGTGTGGGGCGCGCTTGCGAATCTGTTCCAGCGTCGCCAGCCCGTCTGGACCCGGCGGCATCATCAGGTCGAGGAGCACGACGTCGGGGGCGTCATCGACGAGCCGTACCAACGCCGCGTTGCCGTCGGGCGCTTCGACGGTTTCGAAGCCTTCGGATTCGAGCAACGCGCCCACCATGCGGCGGATGTTGGCTTCGTCGTCGACGAGGAGGACTCGCGGGGTCACGAGGAGGATGGTGAAGGCTGGTGGAGGTTGGTGAAGGATGGTGCAGGAAAGACGATCGCGAACGTCGCTCCACCGCCCGGTGTTTCGCTCACGCTGATCGTGCCGTGATGCACCTCCAGCGTCACGCGCACCAGCGCGAGGCCGAGGCCCGTGCCGTCATCTTTGGTCGTGAAGTACGGCTCGAACACGCGCTGGCGCAGCTCCGCGGGAATGCCGGGACCATGGTCGGCGATCGTAACCGCCAGGCCGGAGCCGTCGCCCGTCACGCGCACGTCGATCGCGCCGCGCCCCTGCATCGCTTCCGCGGCATTGCGATACAGGTTGGCAAACGCGCGCCGCAGCGGCTCGTAATGGCCCAACAGCGTGCGCGGTCCGCCGTTCGCGTGCACGCTGACGCGCACGCCTTCGGGGACACCGGTTCGTCCCAACTCTTCCAACAGCTCGACGAGATCGACCTCGCTCTGCGGTCCTTCGGGCAGCCGGCCGAATTCCGCGAACTCTTTTGCCAGGCGCTCGAGCCGATCCGTCTCGGCACCCAGGACCTGCAAGGCGATGTCCATCCGCCGATCCGCCAAACCGCCCAACCGCCCCAGTTGATCTACCGCAATCCGCATCGACGTCAGGGGATTCTTGATTTCGTGCGCGACACGGCGCGCGACTTCGCGGAACGCGCGCAGCCGCTCGGCTTCGAGCTCGCGCTCTCGAGCTGCGGCGAGCGCGCTGCCCAGCTCGCGCAGGGCCTGCCGCAGCGCCTCGAACTCCGGCGCACCGCGCGTCGGCGGGCCGCCGGGCAACGGCTCGTTCCGGCGGATCAGCTGTGTCCAGCCGACCAGCTCGTCGATTGGACGCGAGAGTTGGCGCGAGAGGTGCCCCGCCAGGTTGACGGCGGCGTACAGGACCCCGGCGCCGAGCAGCAGGATGACCAGAGCAAAGCCGGCCGTGTAGTAGCGCAGGAACGTTTCGGCGCGGCGCGCCAGGCTTACGGAGGCCGAGACTTCGTTCAGGTGGTCGCGGAGCAGCACGCGCTCGCGCGCGTTGAGGTGCAGCGTGTCCACTCCCTCGAGCAGCGAGCGGGCGGTCGCGGCGACGCGTTCGGTGGAGGCGCGAGCGCCGGCGGCGGGCAGCAGGCGGCGCACCGAGAAGACCCAGCCGGCGACGGCGAGCACCGTCGGCACCACGGTCATGACGACGAGGATGGCGAAAATTCGCCGCCTGAATGGAAGCGCCATATGTGGCCGAATCTAGAGAATTGGCTTGCCTGTGACAAATCGACACGGTCAACAACGGTGCGTGGTGCGTGGTACGTTGTGCGTGGAGTGGCAAACCACGCACCACGCACTACGCACGTGAGGAATCCTCGTGAAATCCCACACACACTACCTCTGGTTCAACACGAAGCGGCGTCAGGAGATCATCGATATCACCGACACGGTGTCGGGTGAGGTCGAGAAGAGCGGCGTGCGCGAGGGATTCGTGTTGGTGAGCGCCATGCATATCTCCGCATCGGTGTTTGTGAACGACCACGAATCGGGACTCTGGGACGACATCCTGAAGTGGCTGGAAGGGACGATCGCCCCGTGGGATCCGCCGCGGTATCGCCACAATGAGACCGGGGAGGACAACGCCGCGGCGCATCTGCGCAGTCTCACGATCGGGCACGAGGTGATCGTGCCGATCACCGCGGGGAAGCTGGACTTTGGACCGTGGCAGCGGGTGTTTTATGGCGAGTGGGACGGCCAGCGAAAAAAACGGGTGATTATCAAAGTCCTGGGAGAATGATCATGACCACATTGCTTCTCGCCTTATTACTCGCCGTCAACGTGCAGGATGCGGACTCGCGCGCGTTGCTGCAGCTGGAGGACGATTGGGCGAGCGCCTTGGTGAAGCGCGACCGGGTCGTGTTCGAACGGCTGCTGGCCGACGGCTTTGTCTATACGGAAAACGACCAGATGATGGATCGCGCCACGGTGCTGAACTCTGTGGTCGCTGGATTAGATACGGTCGTAGCGGCGCGCAACGAAGGGATGGTCGTGCACCGCTACGGGCCGGTGTCGGCCGTTGTGACGGGGTGGCTGGTCGTTGGAGGTCGTGGCGCGAGTGGTGAATTCCGTCGCCGCTACCGGTTCACCGATACGTGGGTCAAGCGCGGTGGGCAGTGGCAGATTGTGGCCGCGCAGGACTACGTCGCGCCCTGAAGCTCGTCGAGGGTCCCGAAAGGGCGTAGCTTCTCGGGCGTGATTGCCCCCCAACCGGTAGTGCTCGAAGGTCACGGCATCCGGCTCGAGCCGCTGACCGAAGAGCACCGTGACGCGCTGGCCGCGGCCGCAGGCGATGGTCGCCTGTGGGAGCTGTGGTTCGTCGCGGTTCCGCCGCCCGACGGCATGCGGGCGTACGTCGCGGACGCCCTCAAGGGCCAGCGCGACGGGCATATGCTGCCGTGGATCGTGCGCGATGCGTCGAGCGGCGCCGTCATCGGCTCGACTCGCTATCACGACATCGTCCCGGCGATCGACCGCGTGGAAATCGGGCACACCTGGTACGGCCACAGCCGGCAGCGCACGCACGTCAATACCACCTGCAAACTGCTGCTGCTCGGCCACGCGTTCGACACGCTCGGCTGCGAGGTCGTGGGGCTCAGGACCGACAACTTCAATTTTCGGTCGCAGCGAGCCATCGAAGCGCTCGGCGCCAAGAAGGACGGCGTGATTCGCCATTACGGCATCCGCCGGGACGGCAGCGCGCGTGACGTGGTGATGTACAGTATTCTCGCGGCCGAATGGCCGGACGTGAAACGCCACCTCGAGCTGCGGCTCAGCCGGCACCAGGATTCATAAGTGCTTCGCACTGTTCGCATGCTTGCGCTCATCAGCACGACGCTTCCCGCCGCCGCCGGCGCGCAACGCGTCTTCCTCGGTGCCGGAATGGTGCTCAGTGATTTTGCCTCGGAGCCGGATTTCGATCTCCATGTCGACAGCCCGCCGTGGCACGCGATCCGCGCGGAGCTCACCCTGGCGTGGAGCGACAAGAGCGCCAAGCCGGCCGTCATCACCGAGGCTGAACGCTCGATCATCGATTCCAAGGCGATCGCCATCGATGTGGGAGCCGGGCTGCTGTGGTTCGCGGGCAACGAGTACCGGCCCTATCCGGCCATCATCAGTACCGTCGTCGTGCCGCTGCCGATACGGCGCACCGCGCTGGTCGCGATTCCCGCCGTTCAGCCCTTTCAAGACTTCGAGTGGTCTGTCGTCCTCAAGGTGAGTTTCACGCTCTGGTCCGGACGCTAGGCGATGGACCGGCGCTTCGGCCTGACGCACGCCACGGCGCTCAACATGACGAACATGATCGGGATCGGTCCGTTCATCACGATCCCACTGCTCATGTCCGCGCTCGGCGGCCCGCAGGCAATGCTCGGCTGGGTCGTCGCGTTGATCACCGTCCTGTGCGACAGTACCGTCTGGAGCGAGCTCGGCGCCGCGATGCCGGGCTCGGGCGGCTCGTTCGGCTACCTGCGCCAGGGCTACGGGGCGGAGAAGGTCGGCCGCCTGATGGGCTTTCTCTTTGTATGGCAGTTCGTGCTCAGTGGGCCCCTCGAGATCGCGTCCGGATACATCGGGTTCTCGCACTATCTGGGATACATTTGGAAAGGGATCACGCCAGGGCAGACGATGCTCGTGATTACGATCATCGGCCTCGTCAACCTCGCGCTGCTCTACCGGCGGATCAAATCGATCGCGGCGATCACGGTCACGCTCTGGATCGGCACGATCGTGACCGTCGTCGCCGTGATCGTCACGGGGGCGATGCACTTCGACGCCAAGGTCGCCTTCGATTTCCCGCCCGGCGCCTTCACCTTCTCGCTCGGCTTCCTGCTCGGCCTTGGCACTGCGTCCCGCGTGGGCGCGTACGATTACCTCGGCTACTACGACGTCTGCTATATCGGCGACGAAGTGGAGAATCCGGGCCGTGTGATCCCGCGGTCGATTCTCATCAGCACGATCGCGGTGGCGCTGATCTACATCGCGATCAACTTCTCGATCATCGGCGTCGTCCCGTGGCGTGAGTTCGTCCCCGTCGAGTCGCACCCGCAGGCGGACTTCGTCGTCTCGATTTTCATGGAGCGGATCTACGGCTCCGGCGTCGCCACGATCCTCACGGCGATGATCCTGTGGACGGCGTTCGGATCGGTCTTCGCGCTGCTCCTGGGTTACTCACGCGTGCCCTACGCGGCGGCGCGAGACGGCTATTTCTTCAAGGTGTTTGCGCGGCTGCATCCGTCCCAGGGCTTCCCGTACGTGTCGCTGGTGGTGCTCGGCGTGCTCGCGATCGTCGCGGGGTTCGTATCGCTCGGCATGGTGATCGACGCGCTGCTCACCACGCGAATTCTCGTACAGTTCATCGGGCAGATCGGCGCGGTGACGCTGCTGCGGCGGCGCGCGCCCGATATGCCGCGGCCCTATCGCATGTGGCTCTATCCGCTCCCTAGTCTGGTTGCGCTCCTCGGATGGATCTTCATCTTTGCCACGACGCCGCCGCTCGTGATTGCGTTCGGCCTCGGCGCGTTGCTGCTCGGCGTGTTGTGCTTTGGACTGTGGTCGTGGAAACAACGGACCTGGCCGTTCGCGGAGGTGACATGACGAACGATATCAGCCGCCGCGATTTTCTCGCGGCGACGGCGACGATGGCGGCAGTGTCGCAGCTCCCCATCGGTGCGGTTACGAACCAGGCGCCGTCGAAGGGCACGGTCGTCCTGTTTCAGGGCGACTCGATCACCGACACCGGCCGCAACCGCGCCTCGGCCGACGCGAACAGTGCGGGGGCGCTCGGCAACGGCTATCCGTTGCTCGTGGCATCGGCGGTGCTGGCGGCGCGCGCAACGAGCGGGCTGCGGTTCTACAATCGCGGCATCAGCGGCAACAAAGTCCCGGATCTCGAGCAGCGCTGGACCACAGACACACTCGATCTGCAACCGGACGTCCTGAGCATCCTGATCGGCGTGAACGATTTCTGGCACAAGCTCGACCACGGATACAACGGCACCGTACAGGACTACGAGCAGCAGTACACGGCGCTGCTCGACGAGACGCGCCATGCTTTGCCCCGCGTGCATCTCATCGTGCTCGAACCGTTCGTGCTGCGCACCGGCGCGGTGGACGCGCGCTGGTTCCCGGAGTTCGATCAGCGTCGCGCGGCCGCGGCGCGCGTCGCCCGCAAAGCGCGCGCGACCTTCGTCGCGCTGCAGACGATCTTCGATCAGCGGGCCCGCACCGCACCGCCCGAATACTGGGCCGCCGACGGCGTCCATCCCACGCCGGCCGGTCATGCCGTCATCGCCGAGCAGTGGCGCCGTGCCGCACACCTTTAGCAGCAGATTCGCCCTCGCGGTCGTTGGCGCGGCCCTCGCGTGCGCGTCGGGGGGCGCCGTTGGCCCGCCGCCGCCACCGCCTCCTCCGCCGCCGCCCCCCGTTTGGGTGCTGGCGTGGAGCGATGAATTCAACGGGCCCGCCGGCTCGCCGATTGATACGGCCTCTTGGCGCTACGACATCGGCGACGGGTGTCCCGGTGTCTGCGGCTGGGGCAACAGCGAGCGAGAGTCTTACCGCTCGGACACCTCGAACATCCAGCAGAACGGCCTGGGACAGCTCCAGATCGTCGCGCGCGTGTCACAGGACACGAGTCTTCACTGTTATTACGGGACGTGTGCCTACACATCCGCGAAGATCACAACGCAGGGGAAGATCCTGCCCAACTACGGACGCATCGAAGCGCGGATCAAGCTGGCGGCGGGGCAGGGCCTGTGGCCGGCCTTCTGGATGCTGGGGAATAACATCGGCACCGTCGGGTGGCCGACCTGCGGCGAGCTGGACATCATGGAGAACAAGGGGAGCCAGACCAACTTCACGAGCTCGGCAGTGCACGGGCCGGGATACTCGGGCAACACACCCCTGGTCAACGTGTACGGTCCTGTTACAACGACCGATTTCCACGTCTATAGGGTCGAATGGGACGCTCAATCGATCCGTTTTTCCGTCGACGGTAACGAGCACTATGTCGTCACGCGTGCCCACGTGGCGCAGTACGGCAACTGGGTGTTCGATCAGCCCTTCTTCCTCATCCTGAATCTTGCCGTCGGCGGTCACTTCGACGGCAACCCGCAGTCCGATACGATCTTTCCAGCCACGATGCTCGTCGATTACGTGCGGGTGTACCGTACGACGTGACGGCCTCAATCCGGTTTTCGGTAGTTTACGTCCAGAATGCTCAGGCGCGTGAGATGCTTCGCGAGCCGCGCGCTGAAGTCAGCAAAGTTCTTCAGCGCGCGTGGGGTCCACGCCACCTCGGCGAGCGCGACTAGCCGCGGAAACACCATGTACTCGACGTTTTTTGGCGTGCGCTGGTACTCCGTCCAGATCTGTCCCTGCGTGCCGAGGATGTGGGCCGCTTGCGCGCCATCGAATGACGCGGGCACGGGCTCGAACGCATAGACGGTGTCCAGCGGCAGGAAGCCGCCGATCGCCAGCGGCCCGCTCACCGTGTTCTGCGACTGGTAGTAATCGAAGTAGGTGTTCGACGTCGGCGTCATGACGACGTCGTGGCCCGCCTGCGCCGCCGCGATGCCGCCGTCCATCCCGCGCCACGACATTACCACGGCATTCGGTGCGAGGCCCTCGGTGCCGCCTTCCAGGATCTCGTCCCAGCCGATCAGCGCGCGGCCACGCGCGGCGAGCCATTGGCTCATCTGCGCCGTCATCCAGCTCTGCAGCTCGTTCTCGCTATGCAACCCGAGCTCTTTAATCCGCGCCTGTGCCACCGGGCTCGCCTGCCACTGCTGCTTCGGCGCTTCGTCGCCGCCGGTATGGATCCAGTGACTCGGGAACAGCGCCAGCACCTCGGTCAGCACATCCTGCATGAACTGAATCGCCGAGTCTGACGGGTTCAGGATGTTCTGATCGACGCCCCAGTGCGTGAGGACCTCGAGCTGCTGGCCGGTGTTGCCGAGCCAGGGATAGGCGGCGATGGCGGCCTGGGCGTGGCCCGGCATCTCGATTTCGGGAACGACGGTGATGAAGCGCGCTTGCGCGTACGCGACGACCTCGCGGACGTCGTCCTGGGTGTAGAAGCCGCCGTGCGGGATGTTGTCGTAGACCCATTGGGTCGTATCGGCATAACCGCGCTGCACGCCGACGAGCGACTGGCGGCGCCACGCGCCGATGGAGGTGAGCAACGGGTACTTCTCGATCTCGATGCGCCAGCCCTGATCGTCGGTGAGGTGCCAGTGGAAGCGGTTCAGTTTGTGGAGCGCCAGCAGGTCGATGTACTTCTTGACGAATTCCTTGGGCATGAATGAGCGCGACACGTCGAGATGCGCGCCGCGCCATTGGAAGCGCGGCACGTCCTCGATGTCCACGGCTGGAACGGTCCAGGTCACGCCGGTGACCCGCGCCTCGCGAAAGACCGCCGGCGGGAGCAGCTGCCGTAGCGTCTCGACACCGTAGAACACCCCCGCCGGCCGGTAGGCTCGAATCGTGATGCGCGTCCCCGCCACCGAGAGGCGATATCCTTCTTCGCCCAGGCGCGAGAGCGTCGGATCGAGGCGGAGCGAGATCGTTCGTGCCGCGGTGCCTGCACTTCCTCCCACCGATAGCCGATAGCCCGTGGCCGGTCGTATCCAATCGGCCAGTTGATACCCGATGTCACGCGTCGCGCGATCGGTGACCACGACTGTAGCCGGTGTGAGCAGGAAAGTCCCCGTGCCACGCGTCAGGAGAACTGGGCGGGGAACGACGGAGAGCGTGGTGTCCTGGACACCGGCGGCGAGCGCGAGCAGCGTGAGGAGGTTGATCATGCGGATAGGATATCGCTCGCTGAGACGTTCGGCGAACGGTAGATTCTGTCGATCTGTGGTGTAGGGCGCAGCATGCTGCGCCCCTACCTTCCGCAACTTTCAGATGAGGGACACTGTGAAACGGCGCGACTTTCTTCACACAATGGGAGCGGCTGCGGCGAGCGGCATGCTCGCGCGCGTTCCCCTGGGTTCAGCCAAGCGCATGGATCGCATCGGCCTGGAGACGTACTCCTGCCGCCACGCGATGGCGCAGGATCCTGACCGCACCCTCGCCGCCATCCGCGCGATCGGCTACAACGACGTCGAGCTGCTGTGGTCGTTCAACCTGTTCGGACGCACGCCGGCGCAGGTCGCCGCGACGCTCAAGAACGAAGGACTGCGCGCGCCGTCGTGCCACATGTCCGCCGAGACGATCTTCGTCGGCTGGGAACGCAGCCTCGAGACGGCGAAACTGCTCGGCCACGAGTATCTGATCGTGCCTGATTTCGAGGACTGGACCAAGCAGACGCTGGACAACTGGCGCGAGTGGGCCGACCGCTTCAACACCACGGGCGCCGTCGCCAGGAAAGCAGGCATCTGGCTCGCCTTCCACAACGAGCCCTATCACCAAAAGCCGATCGACGGGCAGGTACCGCTCGACGTCTTCATCGCGCGCCTCGACCCCGCGGTCACACGACTCCAGCTCGACGTCGGCAACATGCTCATCGGTGGCGGCGATCCCATGCAGTATCTGCAGAAGTATCCCGATCGCTTCTGGACCTTCCACTTGAAGGACGCGGTTGCCGACCGCTCCAGCGACACAGGCCTCGGCAAGGGAATCTTCGATTTCAAGCGCTTCTTGGCGGCGGTGCCGGCGCTCGAGCAAAAGCCGGCCTATGTCGAGCAGGAGGGGGCGGCGACGCCGGGCGGCGAGCTCGACGCGGCGCGCGCGAACTATCAATACCTGCGCGGACTTGAGTTCTGAGGGCATGTTCACTGTGTACCGCATGAATAAGGAACGCCGATGACGCTGATTCGATTCCGAGCTTCGCAGGTGCAAGATGCCGATCTGTCCGTCACCTACGACGCCGTCGTGGTGGGCTCCGGCGCGGCGGGCGGGATGGCTGCGCACGTCCTCACGTCCCAGGGGATGAAGGTGCTGCTGCTCGAGGCGGGCAAGAAGATCGACATCAATGCAGAGTTGCGGTCGATGGAATGGCCGTACGATCACCCCCGCCGCGGCGAGGCGCCGCCGGGATACCATGCGATCCGCTTCAACGAGTACAACGTTCGCAAGCCGCCCTACGCCAAAGGCTCCGCCTTCAAGCACGTGTTCTCCTACGTCGGCGGCTGGGGCGGATCCGACTATGTCAAAAACATTCTGGTAGACGAGAAGGACCATCCGTACACGGGCACCAAGTACGCATGGGTGCGGGCGCGGCTGCTGGGCGGCAAGACCAATATCTGGGGCCGGCTGGCGCTGCGGCTCTCTGATTACGACTTCAAGGGCAAGACGCACGACGGCTACGGCGAAGACTGGCCCATTTCGTATGCCGACCTCGAGCCGTACTACGACAAGGTCGACCTCTACCTTGGCATCTCCGGCCACAAAGAGAATCTGCCGCATTTACCCGACAGCCTGTTCCAGCGGCCGAACAAGCTGACGGCTTCTGAAGTGAAGCTCCGCAAGAGTCTCGCGACGATGGGACGCACGTTGACGCCCTATCGCGCCGGCGTGACGACGGACGGCGTGAAGAACAAGTATCGCAGCAAATGTTTCGGTCGCGGCGCCTGCGGCCGGCGGCCGGGTGGTTGCGACATTCATGCCGCGTTCGATTCGCCGACCGGGCTCATCTATCCCGCGATGGACACGGGGAATCTCACGCTGCGGACCAATTCGATTGCGCATGAAGTGCTGGTCGACCCGAACACTGGCAAAGCACGCGGGGTTTCCTTCGTCGATGCGGTGAATCACAAGACCTACGAAGCAAAGGCCAAGGTCGTAATCCTGGCGGCGTCGACGTTGGAGAGCGCCAGATTGTTGCTGTTATCGAAATCACGGCAACATCCCAACGGCATCGGCAATTCGAGCGGGCACGTCGGCCACAACTTCTGCGAGCACGTGATGGGACCGGGCGTCACGGGGCTGGTGAAGGAGATGGTGGGCGCGCCTCCCACACTGGACGACGGCAAGCCGGGCGGGTTCTACGTGCCGCGCTTCCGGAACCTGCAGGACAAGCAGCCGGGGTTCATCCGCGGCTACGGCTTCGAGGGCGGCTCCGGTTTCTCGATCTTCCCCGACAGCGCGTGGGACACGCCGGGGTTCGGGGGCCAGTTCAAGAAATCGGTGCGCGAGCATGCGGGGGCCTTCATTAGTATGGGCGGCTTCGGCGAAGTGCTCGCTCGCTACGAGAATTACGTGGATCTGGACCCCGTGGAGAAAGACGCCTGGGGGATTCCGGTGCTGCGCTTCAACTATCAGTTCGGCGACAACGAGAAAAAGATGTGCGAGGACATGGCGAGCGCCGGCAAGGAAATGTTCGAGGCGGCGGGTATCGAAGTCGTCGGCGTGGACAAGAACATTCTCACCGAAGGGTGGTCGATCCACGAGCTGGGCACGGCGCGGATGGGCAACGATCCCAAGACGAGTGTGCTGAACCAGTTCCAGCAATCGCACGACGTGAAGAATCTGCTCGTGGTGGACGGCTCGAGTCACGTGAGCGCGTCGTGTCAGAATCCGACGTGGACGATCATGGCGCTGGCGTGGCGCTCCTGCGAGCACCTCGCCGACGAATTCAAGAGGGGGAACGTATGACGATCTCTCGGCGCGAAATGCTCCGGCGCACCGCGGCTGCGGCCGCGGCGGCGTCGCTGCCCCTGGCGAACGTCGTTCCGAGTCCCGAATCTCGAGCCCCGAGCCCCAAGTTCTTCACGCCCAGCGAGTTTGCGGTGGTGGATGAGCTGAGCGACATGATCATTCCGACCGATCAGCAGTCCGGCGGGGCGCGCGCCGCGGGCGTGGCCGTCTACATCGACGGGCGGCTCGCCGAGGCGTTCGAGCGGGACGAGCCGCAGCGCTGGCGCGCCGGGATCCAGGCGGTGGAAGCGCTGTCGCAGGAGATGCACGCCAAGCCGTTCATGGGATCGACGCCCGCGCAGCGGCTGGCGTTGCTCACGCGCATCGCCGCGGCGGAATCGGATCCAAAAACCGAGCCCGAGAAGTTTTTCCGGCAGATCAAGAGTGCGACGATTCGCGCGTACTACACGTCGAAGATCGGCATTCACGACGATCAGCAGTACAAGGGCAACGTCATTCAACCGGGAGACTACGCCGGCTACGATGCTACTTGAGCGCACAGAGCTCGACACGCCGCGCCTGACGCTGCTCGCCTACACCCCCGAGCAGCTACTCGCGCTGATCGAGCAGCCGGACCAATTCGAGGAGATCGCCGCCCTCACCCCCGCGGATGGACTGCGGGGGTTTTACGTCTCCGGCGAGGTGTCGCCGCAGTGGCTCGAGGCGTTGCGCGGCGCCAAGGGGCAGGGGCCCAATCCGTGGCGGCACGGCTTCTTCATCATCGAAAAGGCGAGCGGCGAGATCGTCGGCGGGGCGGGATTCAAGGGCGCGCCGGACGCAGTGGGCATGGTGGAGATCGCGTACGGCGTCGTGCCGTCTCGCGAGGGCCGGGGATACGCTACCGAGGCCGCCCGCGCCCTGATTCACTTCGCCGCGGGGGACGCCCGCGTGCGCACGATCCGGGCGCACACGAAACCCGAGCCCAATGCCTCCACGCGCGTCCTCACGAAGTGTGGCTTCGCGCACATCGGCTCCGTCGTCGACCCCGAGGACGGTCCGGTCTGGCGGTGGGAACGAAGCGCGCACCATATTGGAACTCCATGAGAGAGACCGTCATGAGCGGGACCGGCCAGGCAGTGTTCGTTCCGGGCGAGTGGCGCTCGCTCGCCTCGTGTCTCGGCCTCTCGCCGCGGGAATGCGGCATCGTCCGTGCCGTGTTCGACGGCAATTCCGAGAAGGACACCGCCGAGCGGCTCGGGCTCTCACCCCACACCGTGCACACCTATCTGTGGCGCATCTATCGCAAGCTCCACGTGCAGAGCCGCGAGGAATTGCTGGTGCGCGTCTTCGCCGAATTCCGTTCTCTCCCGAAGCGCTCGATCACCGGGCGAAAAAAGCAGGACACCAGGCACCGCGCGTTGTAGCCTGATCAGGTGACCCGGGTTGGGGGTCTTGTCGTTCCATCCTGCAGGGACATGTTAGGCAATCGTTACACGTTCGAGACCGTTCGCCAACGGGGAGCCGCCGTCTATGTGCCTGATTCGAACAGTCACCTTTCTCGGCTGGATGCTGTCGGCCAGCTCGGTGACGTTCGTGTCCGCGCAAACCGCTGGTACCCAACCTGTTTCGCTGATCATCCGCACCGACGACATCGGCATGAGCCACAGCGTCAACATGGCGATGCAGAAGCTCGTCTCGACCGGCATGCCGATTTCGGTTTCGGTGCTGTTCGTCTGCCCGTGGTATCAGGAAGCCGTGGAGATTCTGAAGCAGCATCCCAACGTGGCCGTCGGCATCCATCTGGCGTTGAATTCGGAGTGGAAGAATTATCGGTGGGGTCCGGTCGCGGGCAGTCAAGCCGTTCCGTCGTTGGTCGATGAGAACGGCTATTTCTTTCCCAGCTCCGAAGCGCTGCACCAGCACAATCCCAACGTCGCCGAAGTCGAAAAGGAATTGCGGGCCCAGATCGACCGGGCGCTGCGCGCTGGGGTGAAGATCGACTACGTCGACTATCACATGGGCACCGTGACGCGCTATCCGGAGCTGCGCGAGGTCACGGAACGGCTGGCCAAAGAGTATGGCCTGGGGATGTCGGAGTACTTCGGGGAGGCGGGAGACGCGCCGCAATACGCCGCGGCGCCGGCCAAGAAGGCGGACAGCCTGGTCGCGATGATCGATCGGCTCAAGCCCGGGCTCAACCTCGTCGTCACGCACGTGGGCATCGATGACGCCGAGCTGGGCGCGCTGCTCGACATGAACACCGACGACCCGCTACCCGACATGAGCAAGAACCGTCAGGGCGAGTTGACGGCCCTGACGTCGCAGCGCTTCAGCGCGGCCCTCAAGGCGCGCCATGTGGTACTGCTGACGTATCGAGATGTGATCGCCCGGGAAGGCTTGCAGTCCATGCGGAGACCCGTCGAATGAGGGAGGCGGAGGGATTCATGGAAAAGAAAACCATTCGTGCTGTTGCGACACTCGGAACGGCCCTGCTGCTCGCGGTCACCCTGACCGGCACGGCCTACGCGCAGGAGACGCAAGTCTCCGGCACCATCAGCTCGATCACTGGGGAGCGGTTGCCCGGCGTCACGGTCCAGGTGCGTGGGACGAATACCACGACCACGACCGACGCCAACGGGAAGTACACCATTACGGCTCCAAGCGATGGCGTGCTCCTGTTCGCGCTGATCGGCTACAAGGGCGCCGCGCGCACCATCGCCGGGCGTCCCCAGATCGATATCGCCCTCGAGTCGGCGGTCGCCGTACTGGAGCCGGTGATCGTGACCGGCTACACCGCCCAGCGCCGCGCCGACATCACAGGCTCGGTGTCCTCGGTCAACGTCGAGGGCACGCAGCAGCAGACGTCGACCAGCGTGCTGCAGCGGCTCGACGGCCGGGTGCCGGGGGTGACGGTCGATGCTGGCGGTGCCCCGGGCTCGCGCTCCACCGTGCGCATCCGCGGCGTCACCGGGTTCCAGAACAACGACCCGCTGTACGTCGTGGACGGGACGCCCGTGACGGAGTCGTACCTCAACTTCCTGAACCCGGACGACATCGCCTCCATGCAGGTCCTGAAGGACGGCTCGGCGGCGTCGATCTACGGGTCGCGCGCGAGCAACGGTGTGATCATCATCGAGACCAGGAAGGGCCGGCAGGGCCAGCAGCAAGTGACGCTGGACGTCCGGACCGGTGTCGCCACGCCGACGCACGGCTATGACGACATTCTGATGCAGAATTCGCTCGAGTACTTCCAGGTTGTGAAGACGTCGTATGTCAACGCCGGGACGGGGGTCCCGAGGAACATCTACGGCGATCCCAATAGTCCCAGCGTGCCCCCCTACATCTGGCCAAACGACGGCGTGGGCCAGAGCTGCAACACGCTCGGTGGGAGCTGCACGATGGCCGTGGATTCGACCACCTACGCCTACCCGAACAACCTGATCATGCCGGGTAGTCCCGGGACCAACTGGTGGAAGGCGGTCTTCGGCACGGGCCAATATCGCGACGCGAACCTGGCGGTATCAGGCGGCGGGGATAACAACGCGTACCATGTATCGTTGAACTACCTCGACCAGGAAGGCACGGCGCGGTACACGCGATTCCAGCGGGGCGGTGCACGAATCAATACGACGTTCAACATGGGCCGCGCCAGCATCGGGGAGAACATCTCCGTCTCGCGCGAGCAGCATCATGGCGCGGAAGGGTTGACCACCGACGAGGTCGGCGAAGGCGGCATCGTCGGCAAGAACATCTTCATGCAGCCCGTGATCCCGGTCCACGACATCGGCGGCAACTGGGCCTCCGGCAAGTCGCTGACGCTCGGCAACCAGTCCAACCCCGCCAAGATCAACTACTTTGCGCGGAACAACATCGCGACGGGCGACCGCATGTTCGGCAACATCTTCGGGACCGTCGATGCCGGCCATGCACTGTCCCTGAAGACCAAGTTCGGCTTCAATCTCCTCCAGGGCTCCTACCACGGGTACACACCCGCGACGCCCGAGGATCACGAGCCGACGAACATCGACGGCATCACCGAGAACTACGACGTGTTCTCAGAGTTGACTTGGACCAATACGCTGAACTATTCGCGGACGATGAACCAACACAGTGTCACCGTGTTGCTGGGGCAGGAAGCGATCAAGAGCAATCGCCGGTTTGAGGAGGGCCACTGCGCCAGCCTGCGCAAGAACGACGTCGACTCGCGGTACATCGACGACGCCCTGTGCGATCCGAACTCCAAGAACGTCTTCAGCTCCGGTAGCAAACGGGCATTGCTGTCGTTCTTCGGCAAGGCGGACTACGCCTACGCCGATCGGTACTATCTCAACGTGACGATGCGGCGCGACGGGTCGTCCACGTTCGGGCCGGCGAACCGCTGGGGGACTTTCCCGGCGTTCGGCGCCGGCTGGCGGCTCTCGCGTGAATCGTTCTTCCCGAGTCTGCCGATCCAGAACATCATGCTGCGATTCGGCTGGGGCGTGACCGGCAACCAAAACATTCCGTACCGGATCTTCAATACATACGGCGGCGGCCGCGGCGACACCTTCTACGACATTGGCGGCACCGGCGCCACGATTCAGCCGGGGTTCAAGACGACCGCGCTCGGCAACACGACGCTCAAGTGGGAAGAGAATCACTCCACCAACGTCGGGCTCGATTTCGAGTTCCTGAACAGCCGCGGCAACTTCAGCGTGGACGTCTATCGCCGCAACACGGACAAGCTGCTGTTCGACGCGCCACAGCCAGCGGCAGGCGGGTCGGCGGCGCCGCCGATCCTCAACATCGGCAGCATGCGGAACACCGGTGTCGACTTCTCGGTCGGGTATCGCGGCACGACTGGAAGCACGATCTGGAGCGTGTCGTTCAACGGCAGCCACTACAAGAACGAAATCACCAAGATCGACGGCGTGCAGACGTTCTTCTTGGGCCGCGGCCGCTCCGTGGTCCGGGAGCAGAATGCCGTGCGCAACGACCTCGGCCACCCGCTCGGCTCGTTTTACGGCCTGATCGCCGAGGGTTACTACGTGGATTCGCTGGATGCGGCGCCGTACTGGGCACAAGGCGCGCGTCCCGGTCGCATCAAGTTCAAGGATCTGGACGGCGACGGCCAGATCACCGCGGCCGACCGCACGTACATCGGCAACCCGCACCCCGACTTCACCGCCGGGCTCGATCTGGTGGTGCGGCGCGGCAACTGGGAGGCGAGCGCCACGGTGTTCGGCACGTTCGGCGGCCAGATCTTCAACACACAGAAGTACTGGTATGCGTTCCGGTACTTCCAGACGAACGTGGCCAAGGACATGCTGACCAATTCGGCGCAGCTCGACGGACCGTGCGATCCGACCAATGGCTGCACGGGTCGGCTGAAGAATCCGGACGCCAAGTATCCCAGACTCGACAACAGTGACGACTTCAGCCGGCAGTTCAGCAGCTATTGGGTGGAGGACGGCTCGTACGTGCGGCTGCGCACGTTGCAGATCGCGTATAACCTGCCGCCGGCTATCGTCCGGTGGATTCCGGCGGCCCGCGTGTACCTGCAGGCGGAGAACCTGTTCACGATCAGCGGCTACTCCGGGCTCGATCCCTCGCTGCCCGTCGCCGCCTCTGTCACGAACGACGGACGGGATATTCGGGATGAATCCCGTGGCATCGACCAGGGCGTGTATCCGAGCAACAAGATCATTACGATCGGGATTTCGACCACCTTCTAACGCACGCGTCTTTACTGAGAGGGACGAAGACGATGAACAGACACATGTGGCAGCGACTGCTGTACAGCGTGGCGGGACTGGTGGTCATCGCCGGCGTCACGTACGCCTGCAAAGACTTCCTGGACCAGCCCGCGCAGGGCACGGTCGATCAGGCGACGCTCATGAACAAGGTTGGGGTGGAAGGTTCGCTGATCGCCGCCTACCGCGCGCTGGACTGCGAGGCGAGCTCCGCGGGGTCGTGGGGCTGCGCCGCCAGCAACTGGGTGTGGGGAAGCGTCACCAGCAATGACGCGTACAAGGGCTCCGACCTCGGGGACCAGAATCCCATCCACAGCATCGAGATCATGCAGTGGAATCTCGGCGACGCCGACGGCTACTTGAACCAGAAGTGGGCGCAGGTCTATGAAGGGGTGTTCCGTGCCAATGCGACCCTGCGCCTGCTGAATGGAGTGGTGGCGGCGCTCCCCAATGAGATCCCCCTGCCGGATCAGGAGAGCATTCGCGGTGAAGCCCTGTTCCTCCGGGCTCACTATCATTTCGAAGCGTACCGGATGTGGGGTCACATTCCGTATTACTTCGAAGCAGACTCGCTCGAGGTCGCGAAGGGCGGGTACCGCAAACCCAATGACCTGTCGCTCGACTCGATCGTCAAGCTGATCATCGCCGATCTGTCGACGGCGGAAACGTTGCTCCCGGACGCACCGCGCAACGGCGAAAAGGGACGCGTGAGCCGCTATACCGCGATGGCCTACAAGGGTCGCGTGCAGGTATACGGCGCGGCGCTGAACCCCGCCTACTGGGCGGCGGCGAAAGCGACGTTCGATTCGGTGAAGGCGAGTGGCGTGTACGGCCTGGAAGCCGGCTTCAATCGCGTCTGGACCGCCGATCCAGCTTACCGGAATGGGAAGGAGACGATCCTCGCGTTCCAGGCCTCGGCAGGGGACGGCGAGCCGGACGGCTGGAACTCGAACTGGGGGGAGCGGTTGAACTTCCCCTACTCGGAAGCCAACCATTTCACCTGCTGCGGCTTCCATCAGCCGTCGTTCAATCTGGTCAACTTCTTCCAGGTCGACGGCGCGGGGTTGCCGTTGGCGGTGAGCAGCGCCACCTGGAATAGCCCGACGGCCGAGCCCGACTCGCTGGTCCCGGCCTCCGACACGGCGCAGGTCTGGAAAGGTCAGAACTTCCACGCCGGTATCATGCGGGCGGTCGATCCGCGGCTCGATTGGAGCGTAGGCCGTGACGGCGTACCCTACAAGGACTGGAATCTGCACGCGCGTTCCTGGATCCGGGACGCCTCGTACAGCGGGCCATACAGTCCGAAGAAAAACATCCATGAGGCGGCTTTCCCCGAGGCCGAGGATAACGTCGGCTGGGTCGCGACACAGACCAACAACGTGCCGATCCACATTTTCCGGTACGCCGACATGCTGCTGCTGGACGCCGAAGCGGAGGTCGAGCTGGGCAACCTGGAAGCCGCCCGGACGATCGTGAATCAGATCCGTGCGCGCGCGGGCGTCGCAGCGCAGGGGTGCGGCCCGGACGGCGAGGTGTTGGGCCGTTATACGGCGTTCTGCACGGGCAACCAGGCCATGGTGGACTCGATGCACGCGAATCTGACGGGCACGGTCGACTCGCTCCAGACCGCGTGGGCCTTCTACAAGATCGGGCTCTATACGACGCCCTGGACCGGTCTACAGGCGTACGCGCGGAACGCGGTGCGCGCGGAGCGGCGGCTCGAGTTGGCAATGGAGGGCCAACGGTTCTTCGACCTGCGCCGTTGGGCGATTGCCGATACTGCGGTCAACAACTACGTGGCATCTGAGGCAGCGCGAATCGCATACCTTGCCGGTGCGTCGGGTACGTTCACATTGCCGAAGTATGCCTTCTATCCGATCCCGTCGGTGCAAGTCGAGTTGAGCAAGGTGGGCGGGCAATGCCAGCTGCAGCAGAATCCCGGTTGGGGAGCCTGCCAGTAGACAGCGCGAGCTAGCGCTGGCGCAGCAGCGTAAACGCCTGCAGGGAGTCGCCCGTGTTCGCCACGAGCACGGCGCTCCCTGCAGGCATTTTCATGAGCGCCAATCCTGACACGCCCCGTGGCGCGAGGAAGCCGCTCTCGAACGGCGAGACCGGCATGAAGTGTCCTCGGCCATCGCCCTTGAGCCAGAGCCCGTTGCCCGCATCGGGCGGCGTCGTGTTCGGCTCCATCTCCGTCAGATTGCCCGCGACGATCAGGTCGAGGTTCCCATCTCCATCGACATCGCGCGCCACGATGCCGCGGATGGGGGAGATCTGCGTGATATTCGGTAGCTTCGCCACCGTGAACGTGCCGTTGCCGTTGTTCTGCAGATACAGGCTCGCGAACGTATCCGCCTGATAGTGCAGCGCGCGCTGCAGCGGCGCGGCGCCGAACAGCTGCCCGACCGTCGCGGCCGCAAACGTCGCATAGCGCGGCATGCGCAGCGCGAGGGGATAGATCGTCGCGCCCAGCTTTGCGCGGCCGAAGAATGGATACTCCTTCCCATCGATCTCCTGTGTCAGGACGATGTCGGTCCCGTGGTTGCCGCTGAAGTCGGCCGCGTACACGCCGAACGGATTCTGGGGCGACGTCTGATACATGAAGTTCAGCCCCACGTTGCCCGCCACGAGGTCGGGACGGCCGTCCTGATTGAAGTCGCCGGCCGCGAGGCTCCACCACCAGCCGCGCGTCGGCGGCAATCCCACCGAGACCTTCACGAGTTTCTTGCCGTCATTGTGCCAAAACTCGAGCGGCATCCATTCGCCGGCCGTCACGAGATCGAGCCGCCCGTCGCCGTCGAAATCGACCCAGACCGCCGCGGTAACCATGCCGACCGGCTGCGCCAGCGGCGGCGCGACCTCGGTCGTGACATCCGTGAAGTGGCGGCCGTCGTTCCGTAGCAGATAGCTGCGGGTCGGGTATGGATAGTCTCGGGGCGTCAGCCGGCCGCCGACGAACAGATCGGGCTTGCCGTCCCCGTTGAAATCGCCCGCGGCGACGCTCGCGGTGCACGTGATCATCTCCGGAAGCGCCTGCACATCGCGCACGAACTTCCCACCGCCCTGATTGATGTAGAGCCGGTCCTGCAGCAGCCGCGACACCGGCGTGTGCTGATAGCCGCAGCTGGCCACGTAGAGATCGGGCCGGCCGTCGCCATTGGCGTCGAAGAACACCGCGCCCCAGTCCTCGTAGGCCTTGTCTGCCGCCCACGGCTGTCCTACGGCCGACTCGACGAAGCTGCCGTCTTTGTTTTGCAGAAAGAGCTTGCCCGGCACGCCGGCCGTCCCGCCGACAAAGACGTCGTCGAGACCGTCGCCGTTCACGTCGCCCACCGCAATCGCGGGTCCCTGCCGGGATGGCTCGTAGGGGAGAAGAGGTTGGACTTCGTAGTCGGGTGAGGCTGGCAGGGCCTGGGTGTAGCGCGGGGCTGGCACAGGCTGGAAGAACGTGGTGGAGGTTGGTGAAGGTTGGTGGAGGTTGGTGGAGGCATCGCGCTGACGCACGGTGATCGTGCGATCGACAACGACTTTGGTGAGTACCTGAGACCGCCTATCCGGCCAAATGATCTCCAGACTATCGACAATCGTGCTTCTTCCCAGGCCGAAGTGCTCGCGGTCGTCCATCGTCGACATGAAGCCGTGGTAGGGCGAGTGATACAAATACTGCCGTCTGCCGTCAGCCGTCAGCATGAGGGATGCGCCGAGCCCACGTCGGTTCGGTGGTTCGCCCTCGAGTATGACGGTGAGGAAGTGCGCGGTGGTGTCCCGCTGCACATTCTCGTGGATCGACGCCGGGGCGTCGATGTTGTTGACGACGAGATCCAGCTTGCCGTCGTTGTTGAGATCGACATAGGCCGCGCCGTAGGAGTATCGCGGTTCGGTCATCCCCCACTGCCTGCTCACATCGCTGAATGTCAGGTCACCGTTATTGCGAAACAGGTAGTTCGGCACCCGGTAGCTGCGCAGCTCGCGCAGGTGCTGGAGCGCCGCCGCGTGATTGTTCGACCGGCGCGCCGCGAGCACCGCCGCCTGGTAGTCGAGATCGTTGGGCGCTTTGGGATAGCCGTTCGTGACGAAAATGTCCTTGCGTCCGTCGTTGTCGAAATCGGCGAACAAGGCGCTCCAGCTCCAATCCGTGGCGGCGGTCCCGGCGAAATTCGCGATCTCGCTGAAGACGACTTCGCCGCTCGGTGTCATGCCGTTGCTCAGCTGCAGCGCATTGGCGTCGTAGTCGTCCCGAAACCCCCGGCTCCGCTGCTCCGTGCGCCTGGCATTGGTGAGATAGCCGCTCATGCGTTTGCGCTGTTCGGGGGAGGCAGGCAGCATGTCCATCTGGACGATGTCGGGCCAGCCGTCGTTGTTGAAATCGGCGACGTCGACTCCCATCCCGGCGATGCTCGTGTGCTTCAGCGACGCCGCGGCCTGATCGACGAACGTACCCTTGCCGGTGTTGATGTAGAGCACGTCGTTGGGGGAGACGTCGTTCGACACATAGATGTCGGGCCGGCCGTCCCGGTTCACGTCGGCCACGACTACGCCGAGCCCGTACCCGATTTGCCGCAGCATGCCCGCCTGCTCGGAGACGTCCGTAAACGTGCCGTCGCCGTTGTTGCGATAGAGCGTGTTGTAGCTCGCGGGGCTGATGGCGCGCACGCCGAGCGGATGCGCATCGGCAGCCCCGCGCGCGAAGTCCTTCGGAGAGTTGTTCAGCAGGAAGAGGTCGAGGTAGCCGTCGTCGTTGTAATCGAGGAAGACGGCGTGCGTCGTGAAGCCGGTGTCGGCGATCCCATATTGGTGCGCGGCTTCGGTGAACGTGCCATTGCCGTTGTTGATGAACAACAGGTTGGCGCGATCGACCCCTTTGGACCCGGCTCCGGGACCGGAGACGGAGACGTAGATGTCCAGCAACCCATCGTTGTTGATGTCCACCATCGTCGCAGCCGTACACCACCGGTTGGTCTTGACCCCCGCGCGCTCGGTGATGTCTTCGAAGTGCATGTTGCCCTTGTTCAGGTACAGCCGGCTCGACACCATGTTGCCGCTGAAGAACAAGTCGGGGAGGCCGTCGTTGTCGATGTCGCCGGCAGCTACGCCCGCGCCGTTATAGACATAGACGTTCGTCTGAATGTTGAAGGAATCGTCGGTGGTGATCGTGTTCGCGAACGTGACGCCGGTCTGCCCCGGGGAGAGCAGCGTGAAGACCGGCGCGGCCGCTTCGCCGCCGCAGCTCGCCACGGCGAGCAGCAGCAGCATTTCCATCGAGGAGGTAGACGCGCGAAACACGGACCCGGAAGCTAACGCACCCTTGCCGGGCCGGATATCGTTCAGGCCATGCTTGCGTGGCGTCGTTTCATTGTGACGGCGGCCTTCGTGGCCGCGATCATCGCCGTCATCGTCCTCAACGCGCGCGCCGCGGGCAGCGGGGCGAGCGCGAGTGAAACCATCCACCTGAGTGAAGTCGCGCACGCGAGCGGCATCGACTTCGTGCATCAATCGCCCACGCTCGATCCGAAAGTGAATCACATCGCCGCCCACATCGCGGCCCTCGGCGCCTGCGTCTCCGTGGCGGACGTGAACAACGACGGCTGGCCCGACCTCTACTTCACGAGCTCGCGCTTCGGGGCAGCCAACGCGCTGTACCTGAATCAGAAGGATGGCACGTTCCGCGACGTGGCAGCCGCGGCGGGCGTCGCGGCGGTGAATCGCGCCGGCGAAGGGGTGTCGATGGGCGCCGTGTGGGGCGATTACGACAACGACGGCTTCGAAGACCTGCTCGTCTACAAGTGGGGCTACCCGCAGCTCTTCCATAACCTTGGCAACGGGCACTTCGAAGATGTGACGGCGCAATCGGGCTTGCGAACGTGGATGAATTCCAATGGCGCCGTCTGGTTCGATTTTGATCGCGACGGCTTGCTCGACCTCTATATCACGGGCTATTTCCGCTCCGACCTCGATTTCTGGCATCTCAAGACGACGCGCATCATGCAGCACAGCTGGGAGTTCGCGTCGAACGGCGGCAAGAATCTGCTGTTCAAGAACTTGGGCAACGGCCATTTCAAAGACGTGACAGACTCGATGGGCGTGGGCAGCACGCGCTGGACGCTGGCAGCCGCGGCGGCCGATTTCAACGATGACGGCTGGCCCGACCTCTACCTCGCCAACGACTACGGACCGGAAGAGCTGTTTCTGAACCACGAGGGCAAGCGCTTCGAGCTCGCGCGCGCAGGGCTCGAGGATGACTCCAAGAGCGGCATGGCCGTCGCGCTGGGCGACGTCTACAACCGCGGCGAGCACGACGTCTTCGTCACGAACATCTCCGAAAAGGGGTTTCTGTTCCAGGGCAACAACCTGCGGCTGAATTTCCTCAAGCAGCTCGGCCGGTTCGATGAAGTCGCGACCGGCGTCGTCGCGGATGCGGGGTGGGCGTGGGGCGCGCAGTTCGGCGACCTGAACAACGATGGGTTGCTCGATCTGATCGTGGCGAACGGCTTCATCTCGGCTGACTCAGGGCGGGACTACTGGTATGCGATGTCGAAAATCGCGGGGGCGCAGGGCAACATCTTCGAGGACGCGAAGAACTGGCCGCCGATCGGCGGCGCCAGTCTCTCCGGCTACGAGCGCTCGCGCGTGCTATTGAATCGCGGCCAGGCAGGATTTGTCGACGTCGCGCGGGAGGCGGGAGTGACCGATCTGCTCGATGGCCGGGCGGTCGCGATGGCCGATCTCTTCCATCGGGGTCTGCTCGACGTGGTGATTGCGAACGAAAAGGGCAGGGCGTTGCTCTACCGCAACATCGCGTCCTCACCCCCTGACCCCCTCTCCCGTCGGGAGAGGGGGAACGCACACTGGGTCGAGTTCAAGCTCGTCGGCACGCGCAGCAATAGGAGCGCGATCGGCGCCGAGGTGACGGTGGAAATGGGGTCGGGCGGTGGGAGGCAGCGTCAGGTGGTGGATGGTGGGTCGGGGTTCTGCAGCCAAAACGACCGGCGGCTGCACTTCGGCCTGGGCGATCATCGGCTCGGCAGCGTCACGATTCGGTGGCCGTCAGGGAAAGAGCAGGTGGTGAACGGTCTGACGATCGATCAGCTGCACGTGATCACGGAGCCTGAGTGACGACGGCGCCGGCCCAGGCACCTGCCCGCAGTTTGGTCGCGATCGCCATCGATCCCAAGTATCTGATCGTCTGTCTCATCACGCTGGTGCTGGTCGTGGGGGAGGCGCGCTACAGCATCCTCGGCGGTTACCAGCGTCTGGCGACGACGCTGGGCGTGTGTGTGGCGACGGAGCTGGTGTTGTCGCGGTGGCTGCGGGGTCGAGTGGCGAATGTGGCGAGCGCGTACATCACGGGGATCAGTCTGGCGCTGCTGATCAAGCCGCAGGCGAACATTCTGTGGCCGTTCGCGCTGGGCGCTTTCATCGCGATCGCGTCGAAATATGTCCTGACCTATCGGGGCCGTCACCTGTGGAATCCCAGTAACTTCGCGATCGCGCTGCTCGTGCTGGTCGCGGCCGATTCAGTGGCGATTCTCAGCCATCAGTGGGGCAACGACCTCGGCACCAACCTCGTGATTTGGGCATTTGGTCTGGCGATCGCGTGGCGCGCGCGCGTGTTGCACGTCACCCTGACGTACGTGGCGTGCTTCCTCGGGTTTGCAGTGCTGCGGCATTTCATCGTCGGTGGCCCGTTGTTCGCCGAGCTCGCGCCGATTACGGGACCGATGTATCAGCTATTCGTGTTTTTCATGGTCACCGATCCGCGCACGACGGTGAGCACGCGGCGCGGCCGGATGATCGTGGTGGCGATCGTCGCGCTGGTCGAGACACTCATTCGCCTGGCGGGCGATTATCAGTTGCCGCTGCTGCGCCCGTTCTACGTGTCGCCGCCGATTCTGGCGCTGGCGATGGTGGGGCCGCTGGCGATGTGGTGGGATCTGCGGCGCAAGGTAGCCGCGTGAAGCTTCGCTGGCAGACGATCGCCGGATACGTGCTGCTCGGTGCCGCAGGGATCACTATCGGACTCGTCGCGGCGAGGCATCACACCGAGCCGGTGCGCGCGGATAACGCCGTGGGAGACTCGGCCTGCCTGGGCTGTCACCAGGAGATGGCGAGCTTCGAGCGGACCGCTCATCGCTTGACCTCGACTCTGCCGGCGCGCGCGTCGATCATGGGCCGCTTCAACCGCGGCGAGAATGTGCTCCGGACCGCGAATCCAAATCTGTACTTCCGGATGGACTCCACGGCGGCGGGGTTCTATGAAAGCGCGGTCCTGGGTCGCGCGCCCGATACGTCGACACGGCGCGAGCGCATTGACATCGTCACCGGCGTGCGGAAGGGTCAGTCCTATCTCTACTGGCGCGGCGACCGGCTGGATCAGCATCCGGTGTCGCATTGGGTCGGGGTGGGATGGACGAACAGTCCGGGGTACCCGGATGGAATAGTCAACTTCGATCGCCCCATTCGTCCGCGATGTCTGGAGTGTCACTCATCCTGGTTCCAGTCGGTGCCTGACTCCAATGTCGTGAATCGGTATCAACCCACCGGTGCGATCCTGGGGATAACCTGCGAAGTCTGTCATGGCTCGGGCCGGGACCATGTCGTGCGCGAACGCTCGCTGCTGTCCGGTTTACGGCGCGGCGCGATCGTGAACCCGGCGCGCCTGCCTCGCGCGCGACAAATGGACGCGTGCGCCTTGTGTCACAGCGGGACGGCGCCGCTCCGGTCGGCGCCGTTCGCATTCGTCCCGGGACAGCGTCTCGAGCAACGGTTTGACTTGTCGAATCCACCGGACACGGGCGTGGCCGACGTGCACGGCAACCAGGTGGCGCTGCTGGAGCGCAGCGCGTGCTTTCGTTCGTCGCAAATGACCTGCGCCACCTGCCACGATGTGCACCGCGAGCAGCGGGACGTCGTCGCGCTCTCGGGGCGCTGTCTCACCTGTCACACCGTCCAGCGCTGTGGACTTTTTCCGCGCCATGGGGATCGGCTGCTGGGCCGGTGCGTGGACTGTCACATGCCGCTGCAGACGTCACGGATACTCTTTTCCAACTCCCTCGGCCGTCAATTGCGCCCGCAAGTGCGCACCCACTGGATCAAGGTCTATCCGGAGTTTCAGTCGCCGTGAAGCCGGTTCGGAGGGAACTGCCGCAACGGTAATGCGGCCGACGGCCCGGCGTGTTTATGGTAAGATTTCATATGTGATGTTTACGTGGCTCCTTGGGACTTTAAGGAACACACGTCAAGCACTCGACATGATTCTGTGGTAGTCTTTAGCGTATCTGACCATCGGGACCGAGCAATGGAGCTGCTGCCCCTCAACGCTTCTCACGACGCCCTGCTCCGCTCCCTGCAGGTGCAGGATGATGTCTGGGAGTTCGTCGGACCGCTGCCCGAGCCGGGGGAAGGCGATGCGCACCGCCTCTTTGTCGTCATGGAGGGGCAGGTGCCTCTCGGAATCGGCGGGTTGATCAGATCGCAGGCCTTCGATGGAAAAGACTTCGAGGTGTTGTGCGCGATGCGATCGGAAGCCCAACGCCGGGGACTCGCGCGACGCGCCTGCGAACTCATTCTCCGGTGGGCGTTCGAGACCGCCAAAGTCGAACGCGTCATCGCATGCATCGATGACCACAACGAGGGGGCGCGTTCGATTGCGACGAAGATCGGCATGAAGGAGCTCTGCGCGCTGCCTCCCGGCAGAACCGTCTACGTGAAGTATCGCGAGGAGGGCAGCCTCGCCAGCGCCTGACGCTGACACATGAACGCCGCCACCGGCAGTCGTCTGATCCTCCCTCCCATTGCACTGATCCAGCGGGCGACCATAATCGTCCTGCTGCTGGCGGCGCTTGCACCGGCGCCCGCGCGCTCTCAGGCTACTCCTACCGTCGCAGGACTGCGCGTCGAATACCTCAGCAACCCGATCGGCATCGACGTGGTGCAGCCGAGGCTGAGCTGGCGGATCGCCAGTACTCGACGCAACACGATGCAGGGCGCGTATCAGCTGCAGGTCGGGACCAGCGACGCGAGCCTCACGCGCGGGACGGATCTCCTGTGGGATTCCGGGAGGGTGCCTTCCGACGCGTCGGTCTTCGTCGATTATGCCGGTCCGGCTACAGTGTCGCGGACACGGTACTACTGGCGCGTGCGCGTGTGGGACACGAACGGCCGCGTCTCTCCGTGGAGCCCGATCGCGTACTGGGAAACGGGATTGCTGCAGTCTGGGGATTGGGCGGCTCGATGGATCGGCCCGCCGTCGACCTCGGCAGATAGCCTCCCCTCGCCATCGCCGCTGTTGCGGCGCGTCTTCCGTGTCGCCGACGCCGTGCGCTCGGCTCGTCTCTACGTGACCAGCCTCGGCCTGTACGAACTGTATCTCAACGGACAGCGGGTCGGCGATCAGGTCTTCACGCCCGGCTGGACATCGTACCACCGCCGGCTGCAGTACCAGACGTACGATGTCACCGCGCTGCTGCGGCCGGGCGCGAACGCCGTCGGCGCGATGCTCGGCGATGGCTGGTACCGCGGCAATCTGGGGTTCTTCGGAAAGCGGAATCTGTACGGCCAGCGGCTGGCCTTGCGCGCGCAGCTCGAGATCCAGTACGCGAGCGGACGCAGCGAGCGCGTCGTGACGGATGCCGACTGGAAGACAACTACGGGCCCGGTTCTCGCATCGGACATCTACGGCGGCGAGACCTACGACGCGCGGCGGGAGCTGAGCGGCTGGGCGGGGGCTGCAACGCCGTACGACGACCGCGATTGGGGAGCCGTTGCCCTCCTCGATCCGCCGCCGGCGGTGCTGGTCGCGGCCCTGTCCGCACCCGTGCGTCGCGTGCGCGAGCTGCGCCCGGTGAAGATCGGGCGAGCGCCGTCGGGCGAAACGTTGTTCGACCTCGGACAAAACTTCACGGGCTGGGCGCGTCTCCAAGTCCTTGGGCCCGCCGGTACGACGGTCACATTGCGTTTCGGCGAAGTGCTCGATCGGGAGGGCAATCTGTACACTGCCAACCTGCGCGGCGCCAGCCAGACGGACCGGTACATTCTCCGTGGGGGACCGCGGGAGGTGTACGAGCCGCATTTCACCTTTCACGGCTTTCGGTATGTCGCCGTTGCCGGGCTCCCTGGTCCGGCGGATTCGTCGACGATCACGGGTATCGCGGTGTCGTCCGATCTCTCCCAGACGGGCACTCTCGTAACGTCGGACTCGCTGCTCAACCGGCTGCAGCAGAACATCGTTTGGGGCCAACGCAGCAACTTCCTCGACGTTCCGACTGACTGCCCGCAGCGCGACGAGCGACTGGGTTGGACCGGAGATGCGCAGGTGTTCGCGCGGACCGCCGGGTTCAACATGGACGTCGCGGGCTTCTTCGCGAAATGGCTGTCGGATGTGGCGGCGGATCAGGACAAGAGCGGGAGTGTCCCGTGGGTGATCCCGAATCCCCTCGGCGGGGACTCGACCCACTTCGCAGGCACCGCGGGCTGGTCCGATGCCGCCGTCATCATTCCCTGGACGATGTATCTCGCGTACGGCGATCGGCGGGTGCTGGAGCGCCAGTATGGGAGCATGCGCGCGTGGGTCGATTACGCGCGCCGCCGCGCGGGGACGGATCTGATCTGGAAACCGGGATGGCAGTTTGGCGACTGGCTTGCGCTCCACAGCGACGATCCCTCCTACCCCGGCGCGACGACGGGTACGGACTTGATCGCGACAGCGTTCCTGGCTCACTCCGCAGATCTGGTGTCGCGGACGGCGACGGTGCTCGGTCGTCGTGACGACGCGGCTGCGTACAGTGCGGTGTTCCGTGCGGTACGTGAGGCCTTCAGTCGAGAGTTCGTCTCGACGACGGGTCGAGTGGGGGAGAACACCCAAACGGCCTACACGCTGGCACTCGCTTTCGGCCTGATGCCGGATTCGCTCGTGGCGGCGGCGGCGAGGCGCCTCGCGCAGGATGTGGAAGCGCGCGAGCATCTCACCACCGGCTTTCTCGGGACGCCGTATCTCCTGCATGTGCTCGGCGCCACGGGGCATGTCGCGCTCGCGTACCAATTGGTCATGCAGCGCACCTACCCGTCGTGGCTATATCCGATCACCAGGGGCGCGACGACGATGTGGGAGCGCTGGGACGGCATTCGCCCCGACAGCTCCTTCGAAGATCCCGGGATGAACTCCTTCAATCATTATGCGTTCGGCGCGGTCGGCGACTGGATGTACCAGAATATCGGCGGCATCGATGTGGATCCGTCCGCACCGGGGTACCGGCACGCACGCATCGCGCCACGCCCCGGTGCGGGCCTAACGAGCGCGAGCGCGTCCCACGAAACCGCTTACGGGACGCTGCAGTCGGCATGGCGACTCGAGGGGGGGGGGCGATTCGTGCTCGACGTCACGGTCCCGCCGAACACCTCCGCGGCAGTCACCTTGTGGGATGCCCGCGTCGCCGATGTGCGGGAAGGCGGACGCCCTGTGAACGCCGTGGACGGCGTTCGGTCGGCACGCCAACGCGGCAACGACGTGGTCGTGGAGGTCGGCTCGGGCCGGTACAATTTCATTGTCATTGGAGCTCCCTAACATGTGGCTGGTCTTCCTCGCCATCATCGGCCTGCTCGCTCCCAATGGACTCTTTCTGTATTGGCTTGTCACCGACTATTCATCTCTCTCGGCTGCTCTTTCCGACAAGATGGCGGTCGCGTTCTTTGTCGATTTAGTGATCTCCACCTTCCTGCTGAGCTATCTCTTTGCCCGCAAGCCACTCGGCCCGGTCAAGTGGCCGTGGTTCCTCGTCCTGTCACTCGGGGGCACGTTGGCCTTCGGTATCCCCCTGTTCATCTGGCTCAACTGGCGCCGCGCGACCGCACCACGGCCCAGCTTCGCCGCGTGGTGGCGCGCTGTGTGACTCGTCGTTCCGCCCTCGCATTCGTCAAGCGCCAAGGCATCGTCCTCGAAAGCGCACGAGGCCCCGTACCGAATCTCGCGGATGCCGTCGTCGGAAGACGCATACGCGGGAGCTGGTGGGGTCACGCCAAGGGAAAGCAGATCTTCTCGTTGACGCGTGCGGTCCGCGACTCGGCCGATGTGTTAGTCTGCCGGCTCGTCGGTGGGAAGATCACCTACGTACATCGGCGCTTGTGGCCGGCACTCGTCCGGCTGGCGCGCAGTTTCGCCCCGCGCGATCTCGCGGCGGTGCAGGAAGTCCACATGGCCCGTGGCCAGCACGAAGAACGGCTCGTGCCCTTCCCTCGGTGGGTGCCGCCGGCGGTCAAGCGGGCGGCCCGGCGGCTGGCGGAAGACGACGGCGCAGGCCGCGCTCGGGTTGGCAATCATGGCTTATAGCCGATATTAAGGAATGCAGCTCATGCGCCCACACATTGCTCTGCTTGCCTGTGCCGTTCTCGCCGGCTGTCACCGTCCCTCCGAAGTCGCCGGCATGTACATCAACGGCGACAGCTCGGGGTTTCTCTTTCCCTGCGATGACCCGAAGGTCGGGATCATCGTGCAGGATTCAGCGCTGAGCAGGAGATACCGCAGCACTGCCGCCGCCAACGAGCCGGTTTTCGTGCGGCTGGTGGGCGTGAGGGGACACGAGGGCAGCATTTACGGCGGACAACGCTTCTTACAGGTGCGTCAGATCCTCGAGGTTCGGCCGAGGGCCGCGGGTGAATGCCCTGGGGTTGCGCAGCCGCTCGCCCCGCTCTTGCCTCGCTGAATCATGCCAAAGGTTCGAGTCAGTAGCTTCGCCGTCTCGATCGACGGCTTCGGTGCGGGGCGTCGCTGAGAACACCGTGCCAACACCGATCTCACATGCTGCCGTTGGCGTTGCGATCGCTGCCTGGACACAACAGCGACCGCCGATGCGGCGGGTGTGCCTGGTCGCCGCGGCCTGCGCCGCCCTGCCCGATATCGATTATTTCGAGTGGCCCGTCGCGCACCGCGCGATCACGCATTCGCTCGCGTTCGCAGTCGTCGGCGCCGTCGTGGCGACATTCATCTTCTTCCGTGGCCCGCAATGGACGCGGCAGCGTGCTCGCATAGCCCTTATCCTCGGCCTGGCGCTACTGTCGCACGCCTTGCTTGATGCGTTGTCTACGTATTCGTTCGGCGTGGAGTTTTTCGCGCCATTCTCCGAGCAGCGGTACCGCTTTCCTTGGACACCGCTCGGAGATCCGGCCGGAACGTTGGCTGGTCAACTCAGGCAGGAAGCCCTCGTGGTGTTTCTCCCAGCGGTGCTGCTCGGGTGGCTCGGCTTCAGATTGCGCCGCGCGCGAGTGGTGCCGGCTGTGTGATGACGATCGTTCTCGCGCGACACGGCAGGCCGGCCTGGGACTTTCGGACGCCGATCCCTGGACACGCGTTCGCCGATTGGTTCCGAGGCGAAGCGAACGCGCCGCTCGACTCGTCCCCCCGGCCCAGCGCAGAGCTCGAACAGCTCATTCGGATGGCGAAATGCCTCGTCACGAGTCCGCTCCGGAGGTCGCGGGATTCGGTAGACCTCCTGGCGCCGTCCACGGCGCCGCTGATCGATCCCTGCTTTCGAGAGGCTGAGTTGCCGTGCGCCATCCGGTCCCGCCTGCGCTTGCGCCCGGAGCTATGGGCATGGCTCGCGCGGTCGGCCTGGTTTTGCGGCTGGTCAACTGGCGTCGAAAGCTTCACGGCGGCGCGCGCGCGTGCCTCGCAAGCCGCGATGGTCCTGGCTTCGCACGCCAAGGCGTGCGGCGCGGTTGTCCTGATGGGCCACGGCCTCATGAACATCCTGATTGCGCGGCAGCTCCGCAGGGCGGGGTGGACCGGTCCGCGATTTCCGCGGGCACGACACTGGGCATTTGCGGTCTATGAGCGCGGCGACGACGGTCGGACGGCCGAGACGGCCTGACGGCCATTATCCCGTCCGGTTGATTGCGCGCCTCATCGAGCTGTAAAGGCCCGTCCGGCCGTCAGGCCGTCCGACCGTCAAGGTGTACTACGCGATCCGCATGTGCCCGCGCAAACTCGGCGTCGTGCGTGGCGACGAGCAACCCTCGCCCCTGCTGGCTCAGACGACGCAACGTCGCTCCCAGCGCGCTGCGGCGCGCGGGGTCGAGCGCCGCCGTGGGCTCATCCATCAGCAGCAGCGGCGGATTCGGCGCGAGTGCGCGTGCGATCGCGACCCGCTGCGCCTCGCCGCCCGAGAGCTGACTCGGCCACGCTCCCGCGCGCGTGCCGACGTCCAGCGACGCCAGCAGCTCCGTCGCAACCGCCTCCGCCTGGACGCGGCTTTGACCCAGGACGTGCCGCAGCGCGAGCGTGACATTGTCGCGTGCACGGAGGTGCTCGAACAACGCGTGCGCTTGGAACACGAGCCCCACGCGGCGCCGCAGCGGCACCAACCGCGACTCGGGCGGCACCGGCCCCGGCGCCAGCGCGAAGCCATCGACGACGATCCGGCCCTCATCGAACGGCTGCAGCGCGGCCACCGCCCGCAGGGCGGTCGACTTCCCCACGCCCGACGGACCCATCAACGCCACGATTTCGCCCCGCGCGACCTCGAGCGACAGCGCTCGCAGCACGTGTCGCGAGTCGTACCGAACCGAGAGCCGTTCGACGACGAGGAGCGCGCTCACGCCGCGGGCCTCCAGCGGCGCTCGAGCCGGCGGGCGAGCCGCGCCAGCGGCAGCGACATCGCGAGGTATACGACGGCGCACAGCGCCCCCGGAACAGCCCAGCTCCCCACGTTGGTCGCGTAGATCGCGGTTTGCTTCGTCAGCTCGACGACGGTGATGACCGAGACGAGCGCGGAATCTTTGAGCAGCGCGACGAAGTCGTTGGTCATCGGCGCAAGCGCGTAGCGCAGCGCCTGCGGCCCGCGCACCAGCCTCAGGATCTGCACCTCGGACAGGCCGAGTGTGCGCGCGGCCTCGAGCTGGATGCGCGGCACGGCCTCGAGCGCGCCTCGATAGATCTCGGCCTCGTACGCCGCGTAGTTCAAGCCCAGTGCCAGCACCGCGGCGAGAAACGCGGGCAGCCGAACGACGCCGGCCAATCCGTAGTAGATGACGAACAGTTGCAGCAGCAGCGGCGTCCCGCGGATGATTTCGATGTACACGGTCGTCGCCAGACGCAGCACCGTCGATCCGTACACACGCCCTGATGCCAGCGCGAGTCCGACGAAGACCGCGAGCGCCATCGAGAGCACCGACACGAGCAGCGTCACGACAGCAGCGCGGGCCAGGGAAGGGGCGTAGGCGAGCGCCTGCCCCGTCGATGCTGCCCCGGCCGGTGTCGCGGCCGCGCTGGACCGCAGCACACGATCGAACAAGACGCCCTGGGTCGGGTCCCACACACTCCAGCGGCGGAAGATTTGCTCCAGCGACCCGTCGCGCATCGACTCACGGAGCACCGCATCCACGGAGTCGCGCAGCGCCGTGTTCGTGTGCGCGAGCACGCCGACGTAATGCCCGACGGCCACGGGTTGGTCGAGGATGACGAATCCGGTTCCACCCCGCCGGCGCAGGGCGCGTTGCGCGATGATGTGGTCGAGCAGCACTGCGTCCACCCGCCCCGTGACCAGGTCGGCGTAGGGGTGGACGTCGTCGTCGTAGGAGATGGGGATCACTCCGGTTGATTCACGCGCGCCGATCAGCAGCTCGTAGGCGATGGTGGCGCCCAGTGTCGCCACACGACGGCCGCGCAAATCCGCGAGGCTGTGGATTCCGCTCGCGTCCGTGGGTCGCACCGCGAGCACCTCGCGGAACTCGAAGTAGGGCAGCGTGACGGCGTGGCGAGCACGGCGCGCCGGGGTGTCCTCCACTCCGGAGAGGCCGATGGCGAAGTCACCGCGTTCGACCGACTGGTCGATGTCGGACCATTGGACCTGCTGGAACCGCGCGCTGCGGCCACTGCCGAGGCCTTGCGCGATGCGCTCGGCGACCTCGACGTCGAAGCCCCGCACGCGGGAGGGATCGGCGGGATCGGCTTCCACGAACGGCGCGCCGCCCTCGGCATCGCCGCCCCACACGAGCGCGCGAGGGTTTGTGCCCCCTCCCTGCGCCGCGAGGGTTACAGCGAGAACAAACGCGACAACCATTGCCGAGCTTCGGTGTCTCCGGCCCACAGCGCCGGCCCGAGCGGTGAGCCGACGTAAATGAGCGTCCCGCTGCCGATCCGGCGCTTCAGGGCCACCGGGAAGCCGTCCGCCCACGCGATGATTTCGCCAGACTGGTGTTCGGCGAGCGGCACAACGCGGCTGAAGTCGCGAATCTTGGTGGGTGACGGCCACGCGTAATCGACGTACGGTACGCGTCGCGACTTGAACCGCGCGGCTGCGACCCGAACCTGCAACCGGTTGCGCAGCGCCTCGCGATGGACTCGACAATCCGATTCGGCGGCGTAGCCCGCGCCGGACTCGAGCAGCACCGTCCCGCCCCTGCGCAAACAATTCGCCATCGCGCCGGTCGCCGCCGCCGGCAGCGCCAGTGCTGCCGGGACGATCAGCAGGGGCCGGCGCGTCACGCAGCCGGCGGACGCGCGCTCGTATCCCGCCAACGATTCGCGCAACGAGCAGTGCTCCTTCAGGTCGAGCACGGACACCACAGATGGCTCACTGCCCGAGCCATCGGTGCGTAACGCCACCGTCAGCGCGGTCGCGGCGTAGCCCAGGAACTGCCGGCGGCCGATCACCATCTCACAGCCGTCCCGAGATCAGCCGGTCCATCGCCTGCGACGTGTCGTAGAACTGCTGGTCCGGCGCGTAGCGGTAACGGGCTTCCATTTCTGCGATCAACCAGCCGTCGTAGCCTACCTTCGTCATCGCGGCGCGGATAGCGGGCCAGTTGTTGTCGCCGAGAAACAGATTCGTGTACACGCTTTGGTCGCCGCTGCGCCCGCGGTGCTTCAGCACGTCCTTCAGATGAATCCGCGTGATCCTCGGCCCGTGGATCTCGATCCACTGCTCGGCAAATCCTGTGTCGTGGATGTTGCCGACGTCGAGATGAATGCCGACGGCCGCGTTGTTCACGTCGGTGAGAAATTGCGCGAACTCACGTGGACTGATGAGAAAGCGCTGTTCGGAGTTGCAGTTCTCGCAGCCGATCTTGACGCCCGCGCGCGCGGCCTTGTCGCCCAGCGGCCTGAGGGCCTCGACGCAACGCTGATAGACCTCGTTGTAGGGAACCTCTTCAGTCACGAGGCCGGCAACGACCAGAATCGCGTCGGTGCCGAGCAGCACCGCGGTCTCGATTTGGCGTTCGACGATGTGCGCGGCCTGCGCCCGCACGGCGGGATCGCGCGCAGACAGCGGCGCTGCCCAATGCAATCCGGTCGAGACGTTGGAGACGACGAGGCCCGCATTGTCGATCTTGCGCCGCAGGTCGCGCACTTGCGCGTCGGTGGTAGTCATTTGGAACCAGGGCACATCGCCCAGCCACAGCTCGATGCCGTCGAATCCGGCTTTCTTGACAAGCTCGAGGCCGCGTTCGAATCCCCAGTCCTTTGGAATCATGTTGTCGCCGATGGATTTTTTCATAGGCCGGGCAGTCTCGCTGCCTGATCGCGGTTGAGATGCACAAACGCTTCGGCAGCAGCGACGCCGACCTCACGTCCACGCCACTGCGCCATGACCTCGTGATGCTCCCGCCAAATCCCCTGGCCGTCCTGGCTGATGTGCGCGAACAGGGCACGCCTTTTCTGCTCGAGCACCAGCGACACGTCCACGTAGGTGTTTGGCAGGAACCCTTCCGTCTGACTCCCCGTGTCGACTTCGAAGAAGTACAGGAGTGACGCTCGCAGGCCCATCCAGGCGCGGATCGTCAGCATGCTCGCGACCTGATGATCCATGTGCGTGTCTACCGGCCAGTGTGTGAACAGCACGTCGGGCGTTTGGGCGGCGAGCAGTCGCTGCATCGCGTCGACCTGGGCGCGAGTGACTTCGGTCGCGCCGTCGATTTGCCCAAAGTAAACCGGTTTGGCGCCGATGATTCGACACGCTGCCTCGCACTCGGCGGTGCGAATCCGCGCCGCTTCGTCCAGCGACTTGCCCGCGATGCCGCGCTCGCCACGCGTCAGGTAGACGATCGTCACCGCGTGCCCCAGCGCGGCGTAGCGCGCCAGGGTGCCGCCGCACCCGGACTCTGGATCGTCCGGATGCGCGCCGACACAGACGATTTTCAGGCTGGCCGCCCGGGATTCGGCAGGAGTGGATGCGAGCGGCAGCGTGGTGACCGCCGCCAGGGCCGACTGTTTTACGAAGCTGCGGCGGGTAAGGTCCCCATCGTTCATGGGACCAGATTATGGCTAAGGCTCGACGACGTCGATAGTCTGCCCAGCCTTGGCGCCCCGGAGGGTCTCCAGCTCACCCGAGGGCCACCGGATCTCGATTTGGGTGGTGCTGTCGGCATCACCAAGGCCGAGCGTGCGTCGCCGTTTGAAACCTGCTTCGGCCGCGCTCCGTCCGGTCCGTGTCCCTCCCGAGCGACCGAGATCACGATGACGCGCAGAACGAACGCGACAATCGCCGGCATCACGTACCTCCTCTCTCTCGCGCTTGCTTTCCCGAGCATGGCGACTCAACTCATGTGGATACCGGTGGCGGTGTTCGAGCTGGTCGTCGCCATGTGGCTGATCGTCAAGGGTGCCGCCGTGCCGGCAGCTCGGATGAACGCATGACGTTCAAGCCTGCGACCTGGTACCCAATTGCCATCCTGCTCAGCATCGCCAACGTGATCGGCGTTGGGTTTGCGAGCGGGGCCGTCCATGCCACGACCCACGCGGCGCTCGCCGTGGCGTTCGGGTTGTGGGCGCAGCGGTTGGGGCGGCAGCGGAGTACTTCCCTCGAATCGTCCGACGCCATCGAGAGGCTCGAAGGCGAGATGATCAAGCTGCGGCAGGAGTTGATCGAAACGCAGGAGCGCCTGGACTTTGCCGAGCGGATGTTGGCCCAGAGACCAGACCCCCACCGAGTTCGCCCCGAATCCTAGAGCGTGATTCAATTCGTGTAGATTAAGGCCTGATCCGAACCCAGGGAGCAGAAGTCTGTCACAACAAGCTCATCGCCGGCTGATCGGCATCCTGGGCCTGTTGTTGCCTGTCCTCCTTTTTATCCTGGCGGGCCTGCTCCCCACCGCCGGACTGCCACGTTGGAAGACTCTGCACTCTGTAAGCGTCTACTACTATACCGGCGCCGTGAGTGTGTTTATCGGCGTGCTGTTCACCTTGGCGCTCTTCCTGCTCACGTATCCCGGATACAAGGATGTCGCCGCGGATCGCGTTGTCGGACGGCTGGGCGGTCTGGCTGCCATCCTCGTAACGCTGTTTCCAACTTCAGCACCCGGCGGCCTGCACGCGCCATCATGGTGGCGTCCCAACATGGCCGTCATCCACTACGTCTCGGCCATCGCCCTCTTCGTGACGTTCATCCTCTTTGCCATGTGGCTGTTTCGAAAGTCCAACATTCCCGAGCGGCGTAATCGGCCCCTCGAAAAGCGGCGCCGCGATGACATCTGTCTTGCCTGCGGGATCGTCATGATCATCAGCGTGCTCTGGGCAGCCAGCGGCATGGTCACCAAGGCGCCCATATTTCTTCCCGAGTCCATCGCGATCATCGCGTTTGCGGTCTCCTGGCTCACCAAGGGGGAAGCTCACAAAGCTGTGGCGCTGATGGTCCGAAACGTTCAGCAACGGCTGCAATAAGGAGCCCTCGATGGTCGGGATGCGACTTGCAGTCCTCGGTGCGGTCGCGCTCGCGGCGTGCACGCAATTGCCTCGAGCTACGCTCTTACCCGGTGCGGCTGTCGAGCAGACAGAGCAGGGGACCCGGCCGCCGGCGACCCTTGTCGCGAGCTTCGACGGTCTTGGCGTCGGACTGCAGGGCCCGCATGGCCGCTGGGAAGTACGCAATCCTTCCGACAACTCGCTCGCCGTGGGACGGGACTACGTCTTCCAGATCGTGAACACCCGTATGGCGGTGTTCCGGAAGAACGGCGAGATCGTTTACGGCCCAGTGCCCACGAACACGCTATTCAAAGGCTTCGGCGGAGCGTGCGAAGCGCACAACAACGGTGACGCAGTCGTCCGTTACGATCAGCTGGCCGACCGCTGGCTCATCGTGATGCCGGTCTTCACGCGGAGCAAAGAGCGGTCGGACCAACCGGAGGTGTGGAAGGCAAGAGACCGCGCGTATGTCAGTCCGCCGGGTGTGCCGGACCAACCGGGTCCCGCGGCGCCACTCTTCGTTCCCCCGATCGTACCACCGGCGCCTCCCGAACGGCCCGACACGACCCAGCGTCTCCGCCCACCTCGCCCACCGGAGGAGAAGGGTCCGTTCTCGATGTGTTACGCGGTGAGCACGAGCCCCGATCCCCTGGGCTCCTATTACCGCTACGAATTCCTGCGGCCACTCTTCCCCGATTACCCACGCCCCGCGGTGTGGCCGGACGGGTACTACGTGCCCACCAGCACCGGCGACGATGTCATCCAAAAACACACCTGCGCTGTCGAGCGGCGGCACATGCTGCTCGGCCAACCGGCCACTGAGCAGTGCATGGTCGTCGACAGCGTGAACTTCCTGAACAACGCTGATCTGGACGGGAAGACCCTGCCGCCCGTCGGCGCCCCGAACGTCGTGCTCGCCGCCGGCGGCACGCAGCTACGTGGCGACTTCGACGACGACAGCATCTACGCGTGGCGGTTCTCGGTGGACTGGAACGACCCCGCCAACACGCGGCTCACCGGCCCCGAGAAGATCGCCGTCGCGCCGTACCATTACCTGTGCGACGGCCAGCTCACGACCTGCGTCCGCCAACCCGGGACCGACCAGCATCTCGACGCGCAAGGCGACAAGCTCATGGCGCGCGTGGTGTACCGGAACGTCAACGGGCGCGAATTGATCGTCGCGGTGCATTCGGTGAACACCGCCGTGTTCGGCGGTGGCGTGCGGTGGTACGAGTTCACCATTGCCCCGGACCGAACGCTCCGGTTGCGCCAGCAGGGGACGTACGCGCCGGACGGCTACTATCGCTGGATGGCGAGTCCGGCCATCGACAGCCAGGGCAACATCGGGATCGGGTATTCGTTCGGTGGCACACCCAATTATGCGGGACAGCGGTTCGCGGCGCGGCTCGCCGGCGATCCGCTCGGCGTTCTCACGCTGCACGAGTCTGTGCTTGCGACCGGCGAGGCTCCGCAGATCAACACGATGCGGTGGGAGGACTACACGCAGACCGCCGTCGACCCGAGCGACGACTGCACGATCTGGTACGTGGGCGATTACCTCAAGAAGGATGCGACGACCTACTCGACGAGGATCGGAGCATTTCGGTTGTGTCGTTGAGCTGCGGCGTAACGTCGATGAAGAACCTGCTTCAGACGCACTCGATTGCGTGGGCCCGGGGAATACTGGTAGCGCTCGAAGCCGACGGGATTCGGGCCGCCATCCTCGACGAGTTCGACCGAAGTGCGCTGGGAGCGCCAGGTCGTGTGCGCGTGGCCGTGCTCGACGACGGCGATCTCGCCAGAGCGCAGGCGATCGTCGCTCGCCTCGCGCCACAGCGGGCCGGCCCGCCGCCACCATCGTGGCGATGGCAGAAACCCGGGTGCATCCTGCTCGTGATCGATGTGGTGCTGATCGGTGTCTGGAGCGCATTGCTTGACGAATATGGTCTAGGCACTCTCACCTACGCGGTCGCGGCAGTCGTCGTAATCGTGTTCATTGGCGGTTCGTTGCTCATCATGCTCGGTCCAAGAGCGGACAAAGGGACTTCATGACATCACCACTGCTGGGTGAATTTCTCGGCACGATGGTCCTCATTCTGCTGGGCAATGGTGTCGTCGCCGGCGTGCTCTTGAAAGGCACGAAGGCCGAGGGCAGCGGCTGGATCGTGATCACCTCCGGCTGGGCGTTTGCGGTGATGGCCGGCGTATTCACCGCGATCGCGTGCGGCAGCAGCGATGCGCATCTGAATCCCGCCGTGACTCTCGGGTTTGCGGCGCGCGCCGGCGACTTCTCGAAGTTCGCTCCCTATTTCGTCGCGCAGCTCCTCGGCGGGATCGCCGGCGGCACGCTGGTGTGGCTCCACTATCTGCCGCACTGGAAGGCGACGCCGGATGGCGTTCTCAAACGCGCCTGTTTTTGCACCGCCCCTGCCATCCGCGAATTCATCCCGAATTTGGCGAGTGAAGTGATTGGGACGTTTGTGCTCGTCTTTGTCGTGGGTGCGATCTTCTCGAAAGCCGTCGCCACGACCGGACCGGCCTCCGGCCTCGGCGCCTACCTCGTGGGGAGCCTCGTCTGGGGCATCGGACTCTCGCTTGGTGGCACGACGGGCTACGCGATCAACCCGGCGCGCGACCTGGGGCCGCGCATCGCTCATGCGCTGCTGCCGGTCGCCGGCAAGGCTTCGTCGGACTGGAACTACGCGTCGATCCCGGTCGTCGGGCCCCTGCTCGGCGGCGTTCTCGCCGGATTGGCGCTGCGGGTGCTCGGGGTGCAGTGATGAGCCTGTCCAGCCGGCGAGGGGGGAGCCTTGCTCTGCTGCTGGCCATACAGGGCGGGCAGCCGCAGCAGCCGTGGATGTTTGGACCGTTTACCAAGCCGCCGCAGGTCAATCCGGTGATCACGCCGAACCCCGCCGTCGCGTGGGAAGCCTACGCCACGTTCAATCCCGCGGCCGTCGTGAAAGACGGCAAGATATTTCTTCTGTATCGCGCCGAGGATGCGACGGGCAGGCAGGAGATTGGTGGGCATACGTCGCGGTTGGGGCTGGCGGAGAGCACGGATGGTCTGCATTTCACGCGGCGAGCCACCCCGGTGCTGTATCCCGATAGCGATGCGCAGCGGCAGAACGAGTGGCCCGGGGGCGTCGAAGATCCCCGCATCGTGGAATCGGAAGACGGCACCTACATCCTCACTTACACGCAGTGGAACCGCGACGTGCCGCGGCTCGCGGTCGCAACCTCGCGCGATCTGATCACGTGGGCCAAGCACGGCCCTGCCTTCGCACGTGTGGCCGGTGGAAAGTATTTGCGTACCGAATCGAAGTCAGGAGCGATTCTCAGCCGAATCGAGCGCGATCGAATCATTGCCACGCGCGTGAACGGGAAGTACTGGATGTACTTCGGCGTGCCCGACCTACGAATCGCGACCTCCGAGAACTTGCTGGACTGGACGCCCGTGGAGGACTCGAGCGGGCAGGCGGTCAAAGTCCTGTCGGCGCGTCCCGGCTATTTCGATTCCTGGCTGGTCGAGGCGGGCCCGCCCGCGCTCCTCACTCGGGCTGGGATCCTGGTGCTGTACAACGCGGGCAGCCTCCCCTCGCGCACCTATTCCGCGGGCCAGGCGCTGTTCGATGCGCGGGATCCCACCAGGGTGATTGCACGGTCGGACAGCGCGTTCATCAAGCCAACGGAGATCTACGAGCGGACGGGGCAGTACACCGCGGGAACGACATTCGTCGAAGGGTTGGTGCCGTTCCGAGGGCGATGGTACATCTACTACGGGACGGCCGACTCTCGCGTGGGCGTCGCGGTGTGGGATCCACAGGCGCCCGCGTCGCCTCGTGCGCCGCGTCGCGGTCGGCAGAATGGCGCGCTAGAATAGCGCCATGTCCAAAGTAAAAGTCGGTATCGTCGGCTCCCGCTTTCAGGCCGACTGCATTGCGAGCGCCGTGAAAGCCATCCCCGAAGAGGCCGAGCTCGTTGCCGTCGCCTCGCCGACCAAAGGGCACGCGACAGAATTCGCCAAGCGCCATGCGATCCCGCAGGCCTACACCGACTACCGCGATCTCCTGCGCGATCCCCACGTCGAGCTGATCTCGATCACCGCACCGAACAACCTGCATGCACAGATCACCATCGACGCCGCCAAGGCCGGGAAGCACGTCCTGTGCGAGAAACCGCTGTGCATCACGCTCGAGGATGCGGATGCGATGATCGACGCCTGCAAGCGGGCGGGCGTGCTGCTGCTCTACGCCGAGGAGCTGTGCTTCGCGCCGAAGTACGTGAAAGCGAAACAGATGGCCGACGAAGGCGCGTTCGGCCGTGTCCACCTCGTGAAGCAAGGCGAGAAACACTCGGGCCCCCATTCGCCCTGGTTCTGGGACGTCGAGCAGTCGGGCGGTGGAGCGGTCATGGACCTCGGCTGCCACGGCATCGCCTTCTGCTGGTGGTTTCTGGGCAAGCCGAACGTCAAAAGTGTGTATTCACAGATGTCGCAGCAGGTACATCGCGATCGCACACAGGGCGAAGACGAAGCCGTCACGATCGTCGAATTCGAGAACGGCGCGCTCGGCGTCGTCGAGAACAGCTGGAACCGGCCCGGTGGCATGGATGACTCCATCGAAGTCTTCGGCGACAAGGGCCAGACGTACGCCGACATGCTGATGGGCAACGCGCTGCCCACCTATTCGGAAGTCGGCTTCGGGTACGCCGTCGAGAAGGCGGCGACGACCAGGGGTTGGTCGTATCCCGTGTTCGAGGAGCACTGGAACTACGGTTTCCCGCAGGAGATGCGGCATTTCGCGCGCTGCGTGCGCGGCAAAGAGACACCGATCGCCGACGGCGAAACCGGACGGGTGGTGCAGGAAGTCCTCTACGCCGCGTACGCATCGGCCGGACTGGGCCAAAAGATCATGCTGCCTTTCCGCGCGAAAGGGATCGCCAGGCCGATCGACCTCTGGAAGCACCCGGACCGCGCGAAGGCCGCGCTCTAGGCCAGCGACCCGCGCCCATGTCCCTCACCCGTCGGCAGTTTCTCGCCGGTTCCGCCGCGGCGCTCGCCGGATCGACGGGCCGCAGCCCAATGGGAGCGTGGCTCCTTCGGCCGGGCACTGAGCCCTGGTACGCGACGATGCGTCGCTGTGGCCAGCTCAACCTGAATGAGCGCGATCCCCTCACGCTCGATGTCACGTCGTGGATCGACTATTGGGCCTCGCTCGAGCTCGACGCGCTGCTCCTGAACGGCGGCGGCATCGTCGCGTTTTACCCCACCGACATCCCGTATCACCACAAGAGCGAGTTTCTGGGAACGCGCGACCTGTTCGGCGAATTGGTCACGGCCGCAACAGCCCGGGACATTCGAGTCGTAGCCCGGATGGATTGCAACTACGCCTATGAAAACGCGGTCCAGGCGCACCCCGAATGGTTCGAACGCAACCGCGACGGCTCGCCCCGGCCGCACGGTGAGTCAACGTGGCTGTTCAAGACGTGCATGTTCAGCCCCTATTTCGCCGAGCAGATGCCTGCCATCTACCGCGAAATCAACGCGCGCTATCAGGTCGCCGGCTTTTTCACGAACGGCTGGCCGAGCACCGGCGCGCTCACCGTCTGCTACTGCGGGAGCTGCCAGCGGGTGTTTCGCGAGCTGGTCGGCGGTGTGCCACCCGAGGAGACCGACGCCTCGAGCCCGCTGTACCGCAAGTACTACGACGTCTACATGGACCGCGTGCTCGAGATTTGGAGGTCGTGGCAGGCGGTCGTGACCGAGGGTGGGCGTCCCTCCGTCTATGTCGGCAATCTCGGCGGCGGCATCCGCACCGTGAAGAACGTGAAACGCCTCGGCGAGGTGGCGGCGTGGTTCAACGCCGATCATCAGGGGCGCTCCGGCGACACGCCGATCTGGGATTGCGCCCAACAGGGGCGCGTCGCCCAGGCCGTGATGGGCGGCCGGACCATCACGAACGTCACCGGCTCGTACGCGAACAGCCGGATCACCTGGCGCCATGTGGCGAAGCCCGCGGCGGAAGCGACTTTGTGGATGGCGCAGACGACCGCGAGCGGCATGGTGCCGTGGTTTCATTGGCTGGGCGGTGCGCCGGAGGACAATCGGTGGCGAGCCGTCGGCCGCGACTACTATCGCTGGCTCGCGCGCCACGAGCGCCACTTCCGGAATCGCCGCTCGATCGCCGATCTCGCGGTGCTCTATCCCCAGCGCACGATCGCGTTCTATCGATCGGGTCAAGGCGGCGGGGGGACGTCCGACTACCTTCAGGGCCTGTACTACGCGCTGCTCGACGGGCGCTTCCTGTTCGACTTTGTGCACGAGGATGCGCTTGGCGCCGACACGGCGCGCCGCTACCGCGCGCTGCTCGTTCCCAACGCCGCGTACTTGGAGGACGAGCACTGCCGCCGGATCCGGGAGTACGTCGCCGCAGGCGGCTCCCTGCTGGCTACCTTCGAGACGTCGCGCTACACGGGCTGGGGCGATCTCCGCAGCGACTTCGGCCTGGCCGACTTGCTCGGCGTGACCGCCGCCGGCGCGACGATCGGGCCCCTGCCGAACAGCTACATGCGTATCGAGGAGTCCCATCAGATCCTCGCCGGCATCGAGCGAACGGCTCTCCTCCCGGGCCCCGAGAACCGAGTGCCCCTCCGTGCGAGCGGCCCCCACACCGCGCCGCTGACGGTGGTGCCCAACTATCCGGCGTTTCCGCCGGAAATGGTTTTCCCGCGGACGCCGCGTACCACGGAGCCCGCGGTAGTGCTGCGGGAGCAGGGTGGATCGCGTATCGCGTACTTTGCGGGCGACGTCGATCGTACGTTCTGGCGCTCGGGCCACCCGGATCTCGCCCGCGTGTTGCAGAACACCGTGCGGTGGCTGCTCCACGAAGTCCCCGGGCCGGTGACCATCGCGGGCGACGGCATCGTCGAAGCGTTCGCCTGGGAAACCGAGCCGGGGTACGCGCTGCACGTCATCAACTACACGAATCCCAACATGACGCGCCCTTTTATCACCCGGTTTTATCCGATCGGGCCGCAGCAGGTGCGATTCACG
>DASXTV010000023.1:0-36941 GCA_036505175.1 Gemmatimonadales bacterium | reverse complement strand
CGTGCAGGTGCATCCGCGCGTCTACGACGCAGCGGGGACGCTGATCCTCAGTGATGCCGACTTCCGCCAAAGCGACTATGGGATGGCGAGTTGGAACGGCCGCAGCGACTGGACGCTCGACCGGTTGTACGCGACGGGCTTTGCCTACGCCGTCGTGCCCGACGCCCTGACCAGCTTCGCGGTGGGGAACAACGGGCAGGCGAACTCGTTTGACACGGGTCTCTCCTGGTACTTCGCCGGCGTGCAGATTCGCACCGACCGCTGGCCGGGCCCGTGACGGTCAACGACGGGGCCTGGCCCGTCCCTGGAGGAGCACTGCCGCCTGCGCCCGCCCGATGATTTCGCTGGCGGGCGGGAGCAGGTGGTAGTCGAAGTTGTTGTAGAGCCGATCGGACCCTTTGTAGGCCTGGAGCGCGCGCAGGTTGTCGACGAAGAGCCAGCCCGTGTCGCGCGCCAGCGCCTGCAGGGTGTCGTACAGCGCCCGTTCCTCCCGCAGGCCGCCTTCGTAGGTGACGGGCAGCCGGGCGAGGGCGCGGAACAGCGCACTGTCGACGGGTTGCTGCTGCACCAACTCGTACGAGGGCAGCGGGCTGAGTAGCAGAACCAGACCCGGGTTTTCGCGGCGGATCAGTTGGAGCAGGGCGCGAACTCGCCGCATGGACTCGGCGCGGCTCTCGGGGAACCGATAGAAGAAGAGCTGCTGGTTGAGCATCTGAGCGGAAAACGCGGCGGGATAACCGACGCTGGGTTCCGTCGACTTGCGCAGGTCGTTCATGTAAGCCAGGACAGTGCCGAGCCCTTTCCCCTGCTCGGCCGCCTCGGCGTGTAGCAGCCGAATGCGCTGGATGAATCCCTGAACGCCCGTACGCTTGGCGATGGAGCGAAGCGCAAACAGGACACGGCTGCGCCGCCGCATCCCCGGCGGGTCGTACAGGTACCAGACCGGCGGGGCGATTGTGTATCCACTGTCGGTACGAACGAAGTGCGGGCGGTCGTCCACGCGCAGGATATCGTAGAAGTCGTTGCCAGTGTAGAGATTGAGTACGAACGCGTCAGGGTGGTACTTCAGCAGCACCTTCTTGAACACAACGTAATCCTGGACCGGCGAATACCGTCCGGCCCCGTACGGCAGCACGACGGCACGCAATCCGCTCGCGTTCAGCGTGGTCTCGAGCACGCCCGCATGGGTCTGCGCGTTGGGCGCGCACAGGTCGGTTTGCGAGTCGCCCGTCACGGCGACGAGGTACGCCTGGCTGTCGGCCTGCAGCTCGGCGGCGCGGCGATCCGTGCGGACGCCGTCCTCGTTGCGCGCGTAGGTGTAAGTCGTGCCGGTGGAGAACTCGGTGCACCGATCTTCGCGCATGGCCCCGGTCGGCGGCGCCGACACCCATCCGACATCGGGTTCGCCGTACTCGTACGTCGGGGGAAACAGGCCGAGCGTGATGCACGCGACGTCTATAGCGAGCAGCGTGGCGAGCACGATGCCGCCATACTGCGCGGTAGTCAGCAACAATCGCTTGATTCGGGCGGCGTGCGGCACGGGAACACCAAGGTTCGCAGGATGTGTGCCGCTTTGCCACACGACGTCACTGTATCGGCGGACGCCGGTCTGTAGCATCTGCGCAACGAGAGGCAGGATCTCCACATGGACGCTGGAGGCTGGACGCGCGTGCACGAGGTTTGCGGCGGATGGCGTCATGGTCGTGCACGTGCTGCGTACTACCCGGTCCTCACCGCGATGGCGGAGTCGGGCGCTGCTCAAAGCCGGGCTCCTCTTGGGTGCCGCCGCCGCCCTCGTCCGCATGACGTGCGGTCTGGCGTTCTCGGGCCCATCCGGTCCCAACGTGGTCTTTGAGAGCGACTGGAGTACGGACACCGGTACCTCACGCCGCGCCGTGACGGACGGCGGCCGCTGGAAGAACTACTGGGAATTCAACAACGGCGCCGCCGTGCAGTTGCTGTCGGTCGTGCCCGGCGGCCCCGGCGGCCGCAACGCCTTGAAGGTGGTGCAGGGGGGCGAGCGGCTCGCCGCAGACCTGCAGCAGAACAAGGTCGTACCACCCTCGACAGACTTCTATGTGCGGTTCTACATGCGGAACGACGACACCTCCGCATCGGCTGATCACATCGTCGTATCGGGCATTGACGAGTATTGGAACCTCACCTACATGCGGAAGTCGAGCGGCACCAGGGGCTGGACGTTCGTCATCAGCCTGTACGGCTGCGACTCAGACTATCCCCTGCAACACTTGGGGCCGGACGTGACTTTGAGTCGCGGGGTCTGGTACCGGTTCGAGTACTTTGTGGACTTCGTCGATCCGACGCACGTGCAGGTGCACCCCCGGGTTTACGACGCGCGCGGCACGCTGATTCTCAAGGATGCCGATTTCCGGCAAAGCGGCTATGGCAGCGCGGTCTGGAATGGGCGCAGCGACTGGACGCTCGCGTCCCTTTACAGTGTCGGCCACAGGTTCTGCGTAAAGCCGGGTCCCATGACGAGTTTCGGGATGGGGAACAATGGGCAAAAGGGTGCGATCGACACGCGGCTCCCCTGGTATTTCGCCGGCCTGCAGATCCGCACCGACTGGTGGCCCGGCCCATAACGGCCGCGTGCGGGCCTCCTCGGCTACGCCTGCCAGACCTGTCGCAGTCGAACGTCACGGCCACCTGACCGAACCGGCACCGGTCAGCCGTGCCGGTGGCGCTGAGTTCGCACCCAGGGCTTGTCTCCCAGCATCCGGAGTGCCGACGCGGCCGCGCCGACACGCCAGAACGCGTACAGGGGCAGGAAGGCGAACGCGGCGACCGCCCTGACGGGGTCAGGCTGCGCCCGCAGGGCGAGGGCTGCGTACACCAGGGGACGCAGGAGCGACGCGAGCAATAGCAGCGCGATCGCCGGCGGCAAGCGCAGCAGTAGGACAACCGCGCTGCCGAGTAGGGCGAGGGCCAGGTGCAAAGCGGGGCCCGGAGCGCTCAGCTCCGCGATGGCGTCGAGCTTCTGCCGCAGGCTGACGCGCCGACTGCGCAGCAGCGGCAGCCCGTAGCGGGCGAGCACCGTGAGTTTCCCTGCCGTCCACCGCTCACGCTGGCTCAGGCTGTGACGCAGCGTGTGCGTCTCCTGGGCGTACAGCCGCGCCTGCGGCGCGGATTCGATCCGGACGCCCCGCTCCGTGAACTGGGCGTACAACTCCCAGTCTTCAGTGATCGAGAAGGCCGTCCAGCCGTAGGTCCGGAGGACCTGGGTCCCGATACACATGCCGTTGCCCACCAATGGGGTGTTCAGGGCGGCTCGCTGCTTGAGCGGGTACGCGAACTGGTGGCTGGCGGCGGCGTAGACGGTCGCCATGCGGGTGAGCGCGCTTTCGGTGCGGTTGTCCACGTCGAAATACGCCTGCACTGCCTTCGCGTTCAGCGGCGCGGCGCGGCCCAGCGCGGCCGCGAAGTCGGGTGCGACTACCGTGTCCGCGTCCACCACGACGATGGCGTCATACCTATCCCACGACAGGTGTTCGAGTGCCCAGGCGATCGCGCGCGGTTTTCCGGGGTGGAGCAGGTCCCGGCGCTCGAGACAGCGGGCGCCGGCCGCTCGGGCGACCTCCGCCGTGCGATCGCTGCAATTGTCGGCGATCACGGTCACCGTGCAGAACTGCCGCGGGTACCGCATCCGCAGGAGCGACTGGACGCAGGCGGCGACCATCATTTCCTCGTTGTGCGCCGGCACGAGGACCAAGAGGCGCGGTAGCTCGCCCGCAGCCCCGCTGCGCTGCGGCGCTCGGCCCCCGAGCACCCTGAGGACGCTCATGAAGTCCGAGAGCGTCGGCAGCAGCAGGGCGCAGGTCGCGACGCCCACGGGGAGTCCGAGAGCGAGGGAGAGCGCCATCATACCGTGCGCCACCGGCCGGGGGCCCAGTGGCCGGCGCGGCCTCGCGCCGGCAGCGCGTCGGCGCCCCGCGCGCGGGCGACTTTCCCGAGCGCGAGTACAAACGCCGCGAGCGTGTACAGCATGTCCGTGTACGCGAGCGACAAAAAGAAGGCCCCGACGACGAACCCGACCAGCGCGGCCATGAGGGTCTGCGCGAGGCGCGACAGGTCCCGGGCGGGCGGACTGAGGCTGCGAGCGTATCGCGCAACGCGACGCAGGGACGCGAACGCAGTTACGAACAGCCCGATGAAGAGCAGCAAGCCCGGCACGCCGAGTTCGGCGCCCGCCTGAATGAACGTGTTGTGGGGCGCCGTCCAATAGACGGCGAGCCCGCGCTCCTGGCGCTTGGCCAGGGGCGAGATCGTGCCCTCGGCCACCTGGAAGTTGCTCACCCCGACGCCGAACACAGGGCGCTGCGCAAGGTAGCCGAGACCGCGCTCCCAGACCTTCAGACGGCCCTCCTCGGAGCTCGCATTGTAATCTTGATGGGGGTTGAGGATCGTCTGCATCTGCGTCCAGTACCGATTACTCGCAGTGGCGAAGACGATGGCGAGGACCACCACCAGCCCCACCAACCGCGAGCGCGCCGGTATCGTCGTGAAGCCCAGCAGCACGAACGCCACGACAGCCAGGAAGGCAAGGAACCCGCCGCGCGAGCCCGAGCGGGTCAGGCCCACCGCCAGGACGGCGAGCCCGAGAGCGGCGAGCGCGCGCACGGCGGGGCGGCGTTGCCCCAGCACGCTGTACAGCCCGAAGGGCATCGCGCTGACGATCAAGGTCGCCAGATCGTTCGCGTCGTAGTAGTAGAGGTCGCCGAGGCGCCAATTGTCGGCGCTGAGTTGGAACCGCGAAAGCACCACGGCCACGTGCAGGACGGTCACGCTGAAGTAGACGAGGACCAATCGCTCGACATCGCGCACGCTGCGGGCACTGCCGGCGAGCACGAGGCACATCGCGACGGTCCAAGCGAAGTCCGTCAAGGCGTGAAACGCGAGCCCTTGGTACAGCGCGCCGGGGACGGAGAGGGCGCTCCACAGCAGCAGCCCGAGCACGCAGGCCGTCGTGGGCGAGTTGAGGTGACCGATGCGCCGCCGACCGGACTGGTAGAGCAGGTATAGGCCAATCGCCAGTACCTTGGCCAATAGCGCGACCCTCAGGGGGGTCAGCACCGGGAACAGCTGTGGCACGCGGCCAACGTAGTTGGCGATGTGTACCGCCACGCACACGAGTAACGCATCCCATCCGGCGACCTTCGCACCTCGGGCCGGCGCGGAAATCCAACCCGCAGCCGCCTCCGGCGAGCGGTTGACGTCGTGAGTCGGGCGCAGCGCGTCAGCCATACGCCCGGCTCATGCTGGCGGCGATCGGGCGGAGCACCGGCTGCACGGGCTCTGGATCCTCGGCCGCGGCCGCGAGGACCGCGGTGGCCACGCCGGGATCGTAGCGGCGCGGCCGCAGGACGGACCACACGGCCAGGGGGTGTGCCCGCTCACGGCGGGCGAGGGCCACGACCACGCGCAGCACGCTGACGGCGGTGGCCAAGAAGCTGATCGGCACCCACAGCACGCGTCCGCGCCAGCCGTGGCGCCGGAACCGGCGTAGCAGCTGCCCGCGGGTGCGGATGGCCGGATCGAGCAGGTTGACGATCGGGGGTGCTTCCGCAAAGTGGTCGGCGTACCAGGCGACCGCGGCGCCCGCCTTCCGCACCTCGCACGCTGCGAAGGGCACTCCGGGGCGACCGAGTCCCAGATGCCAGCGACCGAAGAGGCGACGTCCGATCAGGCCCGGCAGCTCGATGTGCTCCAAGTCAATCAACGCGGCCGGACGAATTATGCGCGCGCGAATCTCGCCCCGCGCCTGCGCAGCGGCGACCAGCTCTTCGGCGACGCACTTTCCCCAGGTGTACGGGCCGAGCCGCTCGGCGCGAGCCGCCCGGGGCGTCTGCTCCGTCTGCCGCTCCCAGAACGGGCGCGGCGGGCGGAGCACGGAAATGCTGCTCACGTGGACCAGCTGGCGAACGTCGGCGGCCACCATGGCACGCAACAGCTGGCGGGTCGCGCCCACCGTGTTGCGCTCGTGCGCGTCGAACCCGCCGGCGGTCTCCGCCGCGGCGTGCACGACGACTGCCGCGCCGGCGAGGGCGCTTGGCTTGATCCCGTCGGCCAGGTCGGCGCGGACCCACTCGTGCACGTGCGGATCGTCGGGCCGTTCCGACCGACCGATGCCACGGACGCGGAAGCCGCGCCGCACGAGCTCACGACTGATGGCGCGGCCGAAGAACCCGGCGGCCCCCGTGACCACGGCGAGCCGGCCAGAGGGAGCCGCCGCAGGGGAGGGGACCGTGACGGCACCTCGGAGATTCACCGCCAACTGCTCATACACGGCCGTCACGCGCCGGAGATGATCGACAGCGAGCGGCGAGGGGTCGCCCGCGGCGGCGGCGGCGTAGAAATCCCCGAGCAGCTCCACGAGCCCCGGATAGTCGGCGCCGCGAACCAGCCGCCTCGTGAGGCTCGCCGCGCTGCGCCACGCGAGCTGCGCCGCTTCGACGAACGGGTTGACGATCTTCTCAATAGGGCTGGTGCCCTCGTTCGCCGCGCCGAGCACGATCGCGCGGACGAAGTCGGCCGTGAGCGACCCCTGCGCCCCGACGATGGTGAGCGTCGACGCGACCGGACGCGCGCGCAGGCTGATGCACAGGCGGCCGGTCACGACGCCCGCCCGGAGCAGCGCGTACAGCGCCGTCGGCGTCGCCGTGACGTTGACGATCTCCAGCGCCGTCGCGTCGCCGAAGGTCTCGAGCACCGCCACCAAGCTGTAGAGCGGGTGGGGGAGCACGTCCAGCAGCTGTTCAGCGAGGGCGCGACCCGTCGACTGGTAGGGATCGAGGCGCGGCGGCCGGAACGCAAAGGTGCTGTCGACGAGCGTGACGGGCTGCAGCGCCGCGGCGTCTCGGATCAGCCGGCGGAACGCGGGGTCCCGGACCAGTTGGTGCCCGGCGCAGATGAGCAGCCCCCGTTCCTGCGCGAGCGCGAGGAGCGTCTCGGCTTCCTGGGGCGTCTCGACGAACGGCTTCTCGACGTACACGTGCGCGCCGGCCAGGAGGGCCTGCCGCGCCGGCTCGAAGTGCGTGCCTGCCGGTGTGCAGATGTGCACGAGGTCCGGCCGCGCTTCGTCGAGGAGGTCGGACACGGTGGCGTAGGCGCGAGCACCGGCACGCCGTGCAAAGGCCTTGGCCGCACCGTCCCTCACGTCATGAACGCCCACAACCGTGTGCGCCGTCGGGACGCGCCGCAACGCCTGGAGATGGTGGCCCGCCATCGCGCCGGCGCCGATGAATGCGATTCGCAGCGGCCGAGAGCCGCGGATGCCGGTCATGGGACTTCCCCCGTGCAAGACTGGCGCCACAGCACAGAGCGGGGGGATGCGCCTGGAGCGGCGCGACCTGTTGCGTCGTCGCCATGCTCCCCCCCCCCGGCCCGGCTGCCGGCGTCAGGAGAGGCCCAAGGCCGGACCGGCCCGCATGTTGCACCGGTGGAGGGACAGTCATGCGCATCCTGATCACCGACGGGAACGAGCGGGCGGCCCTCGCCGCCGCTCGATCCCTGGTACGGGCGGGACACGACGTCTGCGTCGCCGCTCCGACGCGGGTGTCCCTCGCGGGCGCCTCGCGTGCCGCGCGACCCGTACGGCTCGCGACCGATCCCCTCACAGACCCGGCGGGTTACGCGGCGGCAGTGGGCCGGCTCGTCGCGCGGGAGGGCGCGGACCTTCTGCTGCCGATCACCGACCCATCACTCGAGGCGGTGCTCGAGCACCGGGCGACTTTGCCCGCGGGCGTCGCTTTGCCGTTTGCCGATCTCTCCACCTACCGGGCCGCGTCCGACAAGGAGCGGGTGCTCGCCCTGGCGAGGGAGTGCGGGTTCGGCGTGCCCGAGACGCGGATCCTCTCGGGGCCGGGGAGCGCGCTTCCCGAGGCCGCCTTCTTCCCCGCGGTCGTGAAGCCCCACCGCTCTGTCGTCACCGCCGGCCGCACGCGGCGTAAACTCGTCGTAACGCCCGTCGCCGATGTCGCTGCCTGCCGCCACGCGCTGGCCGCGCTTCCGGCGGCGGCGTTCCCGGTTTTGCTGCAGCGGTGGGTCGCGGGTACCGGCGAAGGGTTGTTCGCGCTGCGCTGGGGCGGGCGGACGGTCGCTACCTTCGCCCATCGGCGCTTGCGGGAAAAGCCGCCCTCGGGCGGCGTCAGCGTCTACCGCGAAAGCATTCCCCTCGATGAGGCATTGGCCGGTCCCGGACTCCGCCTCCTCGACGAGCTCGGGTGGCAGGGTGTCGCCATGATCGAGTGCAAGCGGGACGCGGTCACGGGCCGCCAGATCATCATGGAGGTGAACGGTCGATTCTGGGGCTCGCTGCAGCTGGCCATTGATGCGGGGGTCGACTTCCCCGCGTTGCTGGTGCGCTGCGCTGCGGGGGAAACGGTTCCCGACCCCGGTCCCTACCGCATAGGCGTTCGGAGTCGCTGGTTTTGGGGCGATGTGGACCATCTGTATCTGCGCGTGCGCGACGGGGCGGGCGTGGGCTCGCGCCTCCAGGCGCTGCTTGCATTCCTCCGTGTTTCCCGCCGGGACCGCAGCGAGGTCTGGCGCTGGCGTGATCCGGCACCGTTCATCGTGGAGACCCTGCAGCGGCTCGGTGTGCTCACTCCACGTACAGGCGATGCCAAGTCGAGAAACAGAGCAGCGCCCATAGAATCCGCTCCTGATTCTGGCGTCCTGTGAGGTGCTGCTGGAGTAAGGCGTCCACCTCGGACGGCTCGAAGTAGCCCAGGCGGCGCTGCCGCGTGTGTGAGAGCTCGTCCGCCAGCATGTCGCGCAGCTCGTGCCGCAGCCACGAAGACGTCGGGCCCACAAACCCACGCTTGGGCGCCCGGAACAGGGGAGCCGGCAGCCGGGGGCGCAAGGCGCGTCGCAGCAGCCGCTTGCCCTGCCACCATGTGCCGATCTTCACGTGCTGAGGAATCGGGAAGATGGCCTCGATCAGGACATGGTCGACGAACGGCACGCGCACCTCGAGCGAATGTGCCATCGCCAGCCGGTCGCTGAGCGAGAGGATGTCGTCGGGGAGAAACGTCGTGTAGTCCAGGTACAAGCCGGCGGCCAGCCCGGTGTATGTGCCCTGGGCGCTGAACAGGTCGCGGAAGCGGGCGGTGGCCGCGCCGCCGGTGATCCGTGCCCGCAGCCCCGAGCTGTAGAGCGACAGACGCTCACCGTTCGAGAGCCGGCTCATCATGCCGAGGAATCGGTCCGGCACGGCGCCGTTGCCGGTGCGGAGGAAACGCTTCAGACGGTCGACGCCGAGCGTCCCGTTCCGCGGCTCGGGGATCAGCCGGCTGGCGGCACCGGCGAGTCGCCGCAGCCCCATCGGCAGCTTGGCGTAGTGTTCGGCGGCAAGGAGACCAATGTGGCGCCGGTATCCGGCGAACAACTCGTCGCCCCCGATGCCGGTCAACGCCACCTTGTAGCGGCTGGCCACGGCCTGCGAGAGTAGCCAAGTCGGGATCGCGGAGTCATCGGCGTGGGGTTCGTCGAGGGCTCTGACGATCGGCTCGAAAGTGTCCCGAATGTCCGGGTGGATGTCGATCACCGTGAGTTCCGCGCCGTGCCGCGCCGCCAGGGCGCGGGCGAGATCCGTCTCGTCGGCCGTCGTCGCCCCCGATCCCGAGTATCGCGCCGTGAAAGCGTGCGGCGTGTCCCCCGCGAGCGCCATGCTCGCCACGACCCCAGAAGAATCGAGGCCGCCGCTCAAGAACGCGGCCACAGGCACGTCGCTCACCATGTGCGCCGCGACCGATTCGTCGAGCAGCTCCCGAACGCGTCGCTCGGGATCGGGCGGGCAGGGCAGATCGTGCGGCGGGAATTGCCAGTAACGGCGCGTGGTAATGCCTCCGCCCCCGTGCCGCTGCCAGACGAGCGTGTGCCCGGGCTCGAGCTTGCGCACGTCGACGAACGGGGATGCGGGGGCGGGGATGTACCCGAGCTGGAAGTACGCGTCGAGCGCCTCCCAATCGAGCTCGCGGGATGTCAATTCGGCCGCGTGCAGCGCCTTGAGCTCGGAGGCGAACGCGATGCCCCACGCGGCGGTGACGACGTAGAGCGGCTTGATCCCGAAGCGGTCGCGGGCCAGGAAGAGCGTCTCCGCGCGCGCGTCCCAGATGGCGCACGCGAACATCCCGCGCAAAGCCGTGACGCAGTCGGCGCCATGCTCCTCGTACAGGTGCAGCACGGTCTCGGTGTCGCCCGACGAGCGGACCGTATGGCCGCGCTCCACGAGGCCGCGGCGCAGGTCCCGGTAGTTGTAGATCTCCCCGTTGAAGACAATCACCTTCGAGCCGTCTTCGTTGAAGATCGGTTGCCTGCCGCCGCTCAAGTCGATGATGCTGAGGCGCCGCATTCCCAGCCCGACCGCTCCGGCCACGTGGAGTCCCTCGTCGTCAGGGCCACGCTGCCGCAGGGCGGTACACATCCGACGCACCAGCGACTCGGACACGGGACGCTCCCGGTCGCGGTACACGATGCCCGCAATGCCGCACATATCGCGCAGTTCGGGAGCAAGACTGTTGCCACGGAGGGTGAGGCGTTGGCGCAACACATGTAGCGCGGCGTGGCTCTTGCGATAGCCGGATGTCATCACGCCGGAATCGATCGGGGAGGTAAGGTGGGTGTGGAAGGTATGCCGCTGATGATGGGGCTCGCTGCTGCGGGGGGCGACGTCCGTCGCGCCGAGTACCCTGGGATCAGCTCCCGAGTTGGCGTGATGCGGATGTCGCTTTCGGACGCCCTCGCGCTTGGCCCCGCCGCCTGGGACGGCCTGCAGGCGCGTTCCGCGTCGCCCTCGCCGTTCATGACGTGGGCGTGGCACCGCGCGTGGGCGGACTCCGCCGCGCCGGACGAGGTGCATGCGAGCGAGGTTCTGGTGCTCAACGGCCCGGGGGGATCGCTCGAGGCCCTACTGCCCGTCCGCCTCGGCCGCGTGCGGTTTCGTCGCGTTTTGGTGCGGGCCCTGACGTGGGCGATCGCGGATACGGGCTGTCCCGACGAGCTCGACGTGCCCGGCCTCGCCAGCGCCGATTGGCCCGCGCTTGCGGCGGCGCTCGACGGCCTGCCGTGGCAGGTCATCATCTTGAGTAACCTCGCAGCAGGCGCGCTGAACGCGGAGCGGTTGAGCGCCGCCCTGGTCGGACGCGGACACGCGGCGCGACAGCGTCCGCTGTGGATCTGCCCGCAGCTCGATCTTCCCGCCTCGTGGGAGGCTTACCTCGCGACGCTCAGCGCCAATCGCCGCCAGATCGTGCGGCGCAAAGAGCGCAGCCTGCGCGGCAGTCATGCGTTCGCCGTCACCGACTATGGGGCGGATCGGCTCGACGAGGGGTGGGCTCACCTGATGGCGTTGCACCAGCAGCGCTGGGAAGGTGCGGGAGGAGGCGCCTTTCGTGATCCGCGCAGCGCGCGCCTGCAGCTCCAGTTCGCGCGCGCCATGGCGGAGCGACAGCAGCTGTGGCTCACCACGCTGGACCTGGACGGGCAGCCCGTGGCGGCGTGGTACGGCTTTGCGTCGGGTGACACCGTGTACTTCTACCAGGGCGGACGCGACCCGCGCTGGGAGAAGGAAAGCGTCGGCCTCGTATTGATGGGTATCATGATTCGGCGCGCGATCGAGCGGGGGTACCGCGCGTTCAACTTCCTCCGCGGGGACGACCCGTACAAGCAGCAGTGGACGTCGTCCCGGCGTAAGACCCGAGAGACAGTGGTCTTCCGATCAGGATGGGGGGGCCGTTGGCTGCGCGCGCTCGACGCCGTGGCGGCGGTGCGCGGGAGCGGGCCGGACGATGCGTGAGGACGGCATCCTGCTCCTCGTGTCGCTCGACGCCGAGGAGGACAACTGGCATCGCAGCCGCGACGACGTCACGGTCGAGAACATCTGCGAGCTCCGCCGCCTGGCAGCGCTGTTCGACCGCCTCGGCGTGCGGCCGACTTACTTCACGACTTATCAGGTTGCCACGGAGCCGCGGGCCGCCGACGTGCTGCGCGAGGTCTGTGACGGGGGCCGTGGCGAGATCGGGGCCCACCTGCACCCGTGGAATACTCCTCCCCTCACCGAAGCGTTCGTTCCCCGGAACTCGATGGTCAAGAACCTGCCGGCCGAGCTGCAGCTGGCCAAGCTGCGGGAACTCACGGCGGCGCTGCAGCAGGCGTTCGGTCGCGCGCCGCAATCGTTTCGCGCCGGGCGGTACGGTATAGGGCCCGACACAGTCGCGTCGCTAGTGGCATGCGGATACTCCTCGGACAGCAGTGTCAGCCCGTTCATGAACTTGGAGAGGATGGACGACGGCCCGTCGTTCGTGGGGGCGCCGATCACGCCGTATCGGCTCGGGCCGGACCGCGATGTCCGGCAGCCCGACCCCGGTGGGCCGGTGCTCGAGATTCCGCTCTCCTACGGGTTCACCCGCAACCCGTTCGGCTTCTGGGATCCGGCGCGTCGCCTAGTCGAGGCGGCGCCTTTCCGGTGGCTGCAGCTGGCCGGGATCGCGCACCGTACAGGCCTGCTCAGACGCGTGTCGTTGAGCCCCGAGCTCCACTCGGTGGCCGACATGCTGACGCTGTCGCGGCGGCTACTCGAGCGGGGAGTTCCCTACCTGCAGCTGTCCTGGCACACCCCCAGCCTCAAGCCGGGCCTGAGCCCCTTCGCTGCCACGGCCGCGGATGTCGCGCGCTTGTACGCCGCGGTAGAGGCGTATCTAGAGGGCCTGTCGCGGATGACCCGGCTCACGTTCGCCACGCTCAGCGAGGCCGCCGCCGTGTTGGGGTGACGCAACACCGCGTTGGCACAACACGTGCGGTCCGGCGGGACAGTTGCGGGAGCCGTCCCTCACTCCGGGTGGTGATCAGTGATTAAGAACGTCGGCAGCAACTGGATTGTGACCGTGGTGACGGTCGTCGCGGTCTATTTCCTCACGCCGTTCACCATCCATAAACTCGGCGACGCCGGCTACGGGACCTGGAATCTCATCAATTCGATCACCGGGTACTTGGGACTGCTCGTGGCGGGCGTGCCGATGGCGTCGGTTCGTTATTTCGCCCAACACGTTGCCAACGGCGACACGCGCAAGCTGAACCAAGCGATCGGCAGCTGCACGGCGTTGTATCTGGTGCTCGGCGGGATCGCGTTCGTGGTGGGCGCCGGGATGTACTTCTTTTTCACCCACGCCTACAACATCCCCACGAACCTGCATGCCGACGCGAGGTCGGCCTTTGCGGTGACGGTGGTGTTCGTGTCCCTCGGGTTCGTGGGGCTCCTGCCCAACGCCGTCCTGGCGGCACACGACGACTTTGTGCCGCGCAATATCGTCCGGCTGTGGGGCGTGTTGCTCCGGCTCGGGCTCACATTCGGGCTGCTGTCGCTGCAGGCGTCGCTGACCGTGGTGGCCATCGTGCAGCTGTCCTGCATGGTGTTCGACTTTGTCCTGTGCTGGTTATTGGTGCGGCGCAAGTACCCGGCGACGCGCATGCGGCTGGCGGACTTCGACTGGGGGATGACGCGCGCGATCTTCGCGTTCAGTCTCTACGTCCTGGTGTTGAACGCCGGCGCCCGGCTCTCGTTTGAGACCGACTCCCTCGTGATCGGACGGTACATGGACGTCGGCTCGATTCCGTACTTCACCGTCGCCAACAGCTTCATCATCTACCTCATGGAGTTTCTGATTGCGATCGCCGCGGTCGTGATGCCGACCGCCACCCGGCTGCAAACCCAGGGGAACAGCGCGGCGCTGCGGGAGATCTTTTTCAAGTGGTCCAAGATCGCGTTGTCCTTGACCATGGCGGCGGGCCTGTTCCTCATCGTGCTGGGACCGAGATTCATTGCGTGGTGGGTCGACCCGACCTTCGAGCAGCCCTCGGGCCAGGTGCTTCAGATCCTGATGCTATCGTACCTCATCTTCCTGCCCGTGCGCGGCGTCGCCCTCCCGATTCTCATGGGGCTGGGCAAGGCGGGCCTGTCGACGATCGGCTTCCTCGTCGCCGGCGTCTTGAACCTCGGCCTGAGCATCCTTTTGGTACGTCCGCTCGGGCTGGCCGGAGTCGCGCTCGGCACCGCCATCCCGAATGTGCTGTTCGCCGGCGCCGTGTTCCTGCAAGCGTGCCACGAGCTGGATGTCTCGGTGGTTCCGTTCCTCCGCTACGTCGTGCCGCGAGCCGTGCTGGGGGCGTTGCCGGTCCTGGCGCTGCTCCTGTGGTTCAAGCTCGGCCTCGACGTTCGCGGCGTGGCCGCGCTGGCCGGGGCGGGACTCGCCATGGTGCTGGTGTTCGCCGTGACCTGGGTGGGCTTCGTGTATCGGAACGACCGGTACGTTGATGTGCGGGGGTTGCTGCCGCGGCTGCGGGCGCTGGTGCGCGTATGACGCCCTGGATTGTCGTCGCCGGACTCGCGGCGTTCGCCCTCTTGATCGCTGCCGAGATAGGAAGCCGCTGGTGGATCCGCCGGCGCAGCCGCTATTACGTATGGCCGCCGGGGATGCGTTACGAGATACGCCAGGACCCCGAGATCTTTCCGGAGGTGGAGCCGCGCGTCCGCTTCGACATCAATACCGACGGCGAGCGGGGCGGCGACGTGCGCGGTGACGAGGACGGGTTGTATCGGATTCTGGTGGCTGGGGGGAGCTCCGTCGAGTGCTTTGCGCTGGACCAGCCCACCAGCTGGCCCGGAGCGCTGGAGCGCCGGCTCAATGAGCCGGACAGCCTCGACGTCCTGCAAGCCCGCCGCGTGCACGTGGGCAACATCGGTCACTCCGGCGTCGGCGCGGCCGATCTGGACTGCATCCTGGAGCGTGTGCTTCCTCAGTACCGCCGTCTCGATGTGATCATCATCATGGTTGGCGCCAGCACGGTGTACCACTGGCTGGAAGACGGCGCGCAGCCATCGCGGCCCCCTTCGGCGGTGCCGGAGCTGTTGCTGTTCTCCTGTCACCCCGGACGGCCCTTCACGTGGACCCTTCGTGGGTGCGCCCTGATCGAGGTGGTCCGCCGGCTGCGGCGCGCGTGGCTGCATCCCGTGGAGGTGAAGGAGCACGCCGGGGGCTGGCTGGTGGCGGGGCGGAGGATGCGCGCGCAGGCCAAGGAGCTTCGCACCACGCACCCGGATCCGACCGTCGTGCTAGACCACTTCGAGCACCACTTCCGACGGGTCTTGCGCCGGGCTCTGGCCCATGCCGACCGCGTGCTCGTGGTGCGACAGCCGTGGTTCGAGAAGGACTACACGCCCGAGGAGACAGCCCGCTTCTGGCATGGCGGTGTGGGCAAGCCCTGGAAGGAAGCGGTCACCGTTTATTTCAGTCTGGACGTCGTGAACCGGCTCTTGGGGCTCGTCGATGCCCGCGCGATTCAGGTCGCCGACGCGTTCGGCGTCGAACACATGAACCTGCGAACGCTGTTGAGCCAGGGGTTACACCACTACTACGACCACGACCACTTTACGCCCGACGGGGCCGCGGTTGTTGCGCGGGCTGTGGCGAACGCCATGATGCAGCGCCCCCCCCGGCCTGCGGCCCTTGCTCCCGTAGGGAGGGCATGGTGCTCCCTCGTCGGCTCCTAGCCATTTCCGTGAGGCACTCAACCTGCGGTCGGGGAGCGGCATGATCATCGGGATTGGGCTCGACATCGTCGAGACGGAGCGGTTTGCACGCGCCCTAGGCTCCGCGGAGGGGCGGTTTGCGGAGCGGGTCTTCACGACGCGCGAGTTGGTGGCCTGCGAGAGCCGGGCGGACCGGATCCAAGCGCTGGCCGCGCGGTTCGCAGCCAAAGAAGCCTGCCTCAAGGCCCTGGGCGCGGGCATCCTCGAGAGCGCGCTGCACGACGTGGAGATCCTGTCCACGCAATCCGGTGCCCCGCAGCTGCGGCTCGCCGGCGCGCTCGCCGAGCGTGCGCGAGATTGCGGCGCTCGGAGTGCGCATGTGAGCCTGACCCACCAACCGGGGCTCGCCGCCGCCGTGGTCATTCTGGAGGGCCGGCCCGCTCGCCGCCGGGAAGGGCGCGGGGCCGCGACCTGGACGCTGGAGACGGTGTCGAGCGGCACATGGTGATCGTCCACCTGGTCGCGCCTGGAGAGTTCGGCGGTCTCGAGCGCGTGGTGCAGATGTTGTGCAAGGGGCTGAGCGGCTTGGGCCACGAGGTACACGTTGTAGCGGTCGCCGCTGATCAGAAGACCGTCGATCCATTCCTGGCGCCACTGGCGGACGCAGGCGTGCACACGCACGCGCTAGGCGTGCCGGGACGTGCCTACTGGTCTGAACGCGCCGCTATCCGCGACCTATGCCGCCGCCTGTGTCCCGATGTCGTGCACACGCACGGCTATCGGCCGGATGTCCTGGATGCGGGCGTCGTGCGACGCCTGGGTATTCCCGTTGTCACGACGGTGCACGGATTCACCGGCGGCGGATGGAAGAACCGTTTTTACGAGTGGCTGCAGTGCCGGGCGTTTCGCCGCTTCGACGCGGTCGTGGCGGTGTCGCGACCGCTCGTGCAGCGCTTGATACGGGCGGGCGTGCATCAGTCTCGCGTCTACTGCGTGCCGAACGCGTGGGACCAGATCGCGTCTCCCCTCGACCGCGAGGCCGCGCGTCGTGCCTTGGGCGTTCCGCGAGACGCGTACGTGATCGGGTGGGTAGGCCGGCTGAGCTACGAAAAGGGACCGGACGTGCTGCTCGACGCGCTGCGTTACGCGGGCGACATGCCGCTTGTCGCCTCTGTCGTGGGCAGCGGCGATATGCTGGCGGCGCTGCAGTCCCAGGCGAATGACATCGGACTGGACGGGCGAGTGCGCTGGCACGGCGCCGTCCCGGACGCTGGCCGCTTGTTTCGGGCCTTCGATCTGTGCGTGCTGAGCTCCCGCACCGAGGGTACTCCCATCGTGCTGTTCGAGGCGATGGCGGCCGGCGTACCGATCGTCGCGAGCCGGGTGGGCGGGGTGCCCGAAATGGTGTCGCCCGCGGAAGGTGTGCTGGTCCCGCCAGATGACCCCATCGCGCTGGCAGCCGAGATTCGCGGCGCATGCGCGGATCCTGCGGCGGCGGCGCGGCGCGCCAGCGCGGCGCGCGCCCGCCTGGAACGCGACTTCGGCGTGGCGCCCTGGCGCGATCGCTACGACAGCGTCTACCGGCTCGTCAGGAAGCGCGTCACCTCCCCGGCTCCGGCGGCGGCGTGACGCTCGTGACCCGCGTCGTGTTCGCGTTGGCCGTGTGCCTCTGCGTGTACACGTATCTCGGCTATCCCGCCATCCTGAAGCTGCTCAGCTTGCGAGCCCGGACGCGGCGCGCGCGGGGCGGGCCGGGGATCTTCCCCCGGATCAGTATCGTGCTGCCCGTCTATAACGAGGCGACGGTCATCGCGGGGACGCTCGAGCGGATCCTCGCGATCGACTATCCGGCCGATCGACGACAGATCCTCGTGGTATCCGACGCGTCGACGGACGGGACCGACGAGATCGTCGCTGGCTTTGCTGATCGCGGGGCCGAGCTGTTGCGGCTGCCGCGGCGCCAAGGCAAGACCGCCGTCGAGAACGCAGCTCGCCGCCTCCTGACCGGCGAGATCATCGTCAACACTGACGCGTCGGTGCGCATCCATCCCGCCGCCGTCAAGCATCTCGTTGCCGCATTCGGTGATGGCTCTGTCGGCGTCGCATCGGCGCGCGATGTGAGCGTGGCGAATCTCGAGGAGCAGACGAACCGCGGGGAAGCGGCGTACGTCGGGTACGAGATGTGGATCCGCGACATGGAGACGGCCGTCGGCGGCATCGTCGGCGCCTCCGGGTGCCTCTATGCGATCCGCGCGCAGCTCCACGCGCATCCCATCCCCGTCGGGCTGAGCCGCGACTTCGCCGCTGCGCTGACGGCCCGCGAGCACGGGTGGCGGGCGGTGTCGGTTCCCGAGGCGATCTGTTACGTGCCCCGCGGCGCGTCGCTGCGCCAGGAATATCGACGGAAGGTCCGGACGGTGACGCGGGGTCTGGCCACGCTGCTGCACAAGCGGGCGCTGCTGAACCCACGTCGTTACGGCACGTTTGCCTGGAGGCTGTTCAGCCACAAGGTGTGCCGCTGGCTCGTGCCGTGGGCGCTCGTGGCGGTGCTCGCCACATTGGTGGCCCTGGCCTTCACTTCGGTATGGGCTCGACAGCTGCTCGCCGCTGGTGGGGTACTCGGTGCCTTCGCTGGGATCTCGTGGCTGTTGCCAGAAGGCGCGCCATTACCGGGCCCGCTGGCGCTGCCAGGGTACCTCGTCGCCGGAAACGTGGCGGTACTGCACGCGTGGTTGCGGGTACTCGCCGGACGCCGCGCGCCGGTGTGGGAGCCTACGCGCCGCGGCCCATTGCCGTCTAGCTAGTCTCGCGCCGGTCCGCCGTTGCGGCGCTTGGTCGCGACGTAGCGGGCAATATCCGCCAGCGTCCCCAGGTTCTGCTCGGTGATGTCTTCGTCCGCGACGGTGACACCGAACTCGCTGCGCAGGAACCCGATCAGTTCCATCACACCCATAGAGTCGATCACGCCGCGCTGGAGCAGTCGGTCGCTATCGCCTAGCGCAAACCCGGGGCGCATATACAGGAAGGTGTCGAGCACGTACGCGCGCGTGCGCGCCAGGATGGCTGCTTCGTCCATAGCGGGGTGCGTCTCCGTTGGGTTCACGATCATCCTACCGCCGCGACGCGGTCTGCGAGGGGTGTCCAGCGGGCCGTGCTGCGGGTGTCACTTCCCATGAAGTGTCGATGCCACAACTGTGTCGAGAGAATGGCGACCAGCGCCTGATTCTCGCGAAAGCCCATTGGCGCACCGGCTCGGCAGCGTCGAACCAAGCCCTCCACCGCCGCGGGCTCGAACAGGCCGGTCCGCGCGACGCTGCGCGGGTCCAGGAGCTCTGCGACGTAATCCGGCGCCGCCGGGGTGAAGAAGGCCGGCGCGTCGGGCGCGCGATACGGCTGTTTGGGCCGCTGCAGCACGGCCGGCGGAACCACGTCGCGCGCCCAGCGGCGCAGCATCGCTTTTTCACGCAAACCGCGGAGCTTGCTCTGTGTCGGCAGGCGTGCCGCGAACTCGAAGACGCGATGATCGAGGAAGGGGTAGCGTGCCTCGACCCCGTGTGCCAGCGACATCCGGTCGCCCTGCGCGCTCAAGAGATAGGGGGACAGCAGCGTGACCATCTCGAGATACGCGGCACGGTTGAGCGGCGACCACGTGACGAACTGCCGTGGCAGGCTCGCCCGCAGCTCCTCCAGCGCAGCGCTTCCAGCCAGAGCGGTGCGCAGGTCGGCCGAGTAGAAGTCCTTGATCCGCGCGGTGAGGAGGAACCGCGGCAGATGCGAGAACAGGGGGTCGTCCGGCGAGCCGGCGTCGAGAAACGAGCGGCGCCAGAAGTCACCGCGGCGGCCGCGGGGATCGAGATAGGGATACAGCCGATCGAACAAACGGGGCCGTAGCTGCGATTGCGGTTGGCGGAGGCAAAACAGCCGTAGCGCGGTCTCTTTGAACAGGTCGTAGCCGAGGAACAGCTCGTCCGATCCCTCCCCCGTGAGGACCACCTTGATGTCGTGCTCGCGCGCGAGCCGGGCGAGCAGATACATCGGGGCGGGAGCGGTGCGCACCAGCGGCGTCTCGGCGTGACGTACGACCTCCGGGAAGACCGACGCGACGTCGTGGGCACCGATGGCCTGGATGTGATGACGGCTCTGGAGCTGCCGAGCCACCAGCTGCTGAAACTCCCGCTCATCGAGTTGCGGGTCGTCGAATGTGACGGAAAACGTCCGCAGCGAAAACGGCGATGCGCGGGCCGCGAGCGCGCACGTAATCGACGAATCGAGGCCGCCACTCAGGTACCCGCCGACGGGGACGTCGGAGCGCAGGCGCAGCGCGACGCTGCTGTCCAGCAGCCCGCCGAGCGCCGGCAGCGCGTCGGACGATTCCTCGCGCTCCTCAGGATAGTCGAGCTCGTAGAAGCGACCGTGACGCAGCACGCCCTGGCGCCATACCGCGAAGGTTCCCGGCTCGAGGGAGTACACGCCGCGGAACACGGTCCGCGGCGGCCGGGCCGCCCAGAACGTAAACACCTGGTCGAGTCCCACCGGGTCGAGCTCGGCCTCCACCTCACCGCTCGCGAACAGGGCCTTCGCCTCGGAGGCGAACCACAGGTCGCCGTGCACGATGCTATAGAACAGGGGGCGCACGCCGAAACGGTCGCGCGCGAGCAGGACGGTTCGCGCGCGACGATCGTAGATCGCGAACGCGAACTGCCCGTTGAGGCGCCCCAGCATCTCGGTCCCCCACTGCTCGTATGCGTGCACGAGCACTTCGGTATCGCAGCGCGTGCGGAACCGATGTCCGGCCGCGGCCAGCTCGTGTCGCAGCTCCAGATAGTTGTAGACCTCGCCGTTGTAAACGATCAGCACGGATCCGTCTTCGTTGCCGAGTGGCTGAGCGCCGCCTGCGACGTCGATGATGCTCAAACGCACGTGCGCGAGACCGATCTGCGCATCGGCGTAACGCCCGGAACCGTCGGGGCCACGGTGCCGCATCGCTGCGGCCATGCGGTCGAGGGTCTCGACCGGCACGTCGCGCGGTTCGCGACGTGCGATGCCGGCGAGACCACACATCAGGCCGGCTCCCGCTCGAGGTCTGTTGCGACCTCGGGGACTGGTTCAACGAGCAGCGGCGGGAGGTGCAGGTACCGCGTCGCGGCGCGCTTCTGATCGATGTCGCGCAGGGCCCGCGCCGCCTCGTCCGGCGTCCGTCCCAGCTCCGCCGCAAGGGCAACGGCATCGCGGCCGAGGTTGTGCGCGTACAGCACCAGATCGAGGGTGGCAGCCGGGAGGGCGAAGTAGAACTCCTCCTGCGTCTGCGGCAAGGAATAGGTGTCGGTAGTCGGTGGCCGCGAGCGGATCGCTTCGGGCACGCCGAGGAACTCGGCCAACTCATAAACTTGCGTCTTGTAGAGATGGGCGATGGGCTTCACGTCGGCGAGCCCGTCGCCGCCTTTGACGAAGAACCCCTGGTCGTACTCGAGCCGGTTCGGCGTGCCGACCACGGCGTAGTGCAGCCGATCGGCATGGAAGTACTCGAGCATCGTCCGGATGCGCTGCTTGAAGTTCGTCGCCGCGACGATCTCGCGGTATTCGGCGGCCGGCAGCCGCACGTGCCGAACCTCGACGGATCCGTCCCGTCCGGGGACCTCGATCGCCAGGAACGACACGTTCAAGCGATCGGAATCGAGCCGGCCGCCCCCGCCCGCCGACAGCACGACCTTGCACCGCCAGTCATCCTGGAACTCCGGCACGACCCGGCGGATCGCGGCGTTGCGCCGCTGGTAACAGCCGACCGCCGCCAGCGCCGGCGTGATATCCTCGACCGCGTACGCGATGCCGAGCGCCTGCGCCCACCGCGTGGCGAGCTCGGTGCTGCGCTGATCGGATTCCCGCTCGGGCATCATCAGCCCGAAGACGTGTCCGGGCCCCACGGCGCGCACCGCGAGCGCGGCGCACACCGAACTGTCGATGCCGCCGCTCATCCCCACGACCAGCCCCCGGCGACTCAGCATCTCGCCCAGTTGGTGGCGCAGCGTCTCGGCGATCTGATCGGTCGCTTCCGACGGATTGAGTCGTAACCCCTTGAGTAGGCGCACGTCTCCCCCCTCGTTCCGAATGGCTGCTCTGCAAGGATGACGCCGTGGCACTACGGCGGCGGGCGGAGCGCGCACCGATGTCCCGTTGCGTGCACGCAACAAGGAGTGATTGGTGCGCGGTCGCGGCGCCCGTTGACTGGACTTGCTGCGCGGCATCCCTGCAACGCTTTGTATTGCATTGTGGGACAAGGAGATACGCCACAACGCGACTGGCACCGCAGTTGCCTTTGAGCGTCTCGGCCTCGTGCCAACCAACATTCTCGGAGGCGAACGACATGAGCAAGCTGAGAAACCTCGCGGTGCTGACGGCGACAGCGGCCATCGCGCTAGTTGCGTGGAGCTGCGACCGACAGCCCAATGCCGTGGGACCGAACATCGGTACGCCACTGGCGCATTTTTTCGTATTTGAGTGTACGCCGTTCAAGATGACCGGCGGTGGGCGGATCGATTTCCCGCCCGGTACGGCGGACATGAATCCCCCGGCAAGCCATGAGTACGAGACGTTCGGTGCCCACGTCATGGCGTCGGGTCAGACGGATGCGAACGGAAACTGTCTGGCGGACCAGGGTGCCCTGGAGTGGATCGACCACCGGCCCGAGTGGCGCATAAATGGCAGTCCTCTCAACCTGCACGCCACGGAAATCACGTTCGCGGAAGTGGCCACAGACACCGACTGCAAGGATGGCGCAGCGCATTGGGGTGGGAAGCTGCGGGTTCAGAACACGGGACAGGAAGACCTCGATTTCACGGTATGGGACTGCGATAACGGCGAGCCCGGCGCGGGCCACGACGGCTTCGCCATCAGCGTGCCGGCCCTCGATTATTTGGTGGCATGTCCGGACGAGAGCCTGCCGCCGGCGGAACCGACCTGCACCCTGACGGGCGGGAACAGACAGTTCCACCCGACGCACTAGCGACATGAACCAGCAAGGAGGCACTCTGATGAATATCGACACAATGCGGCGGGCGATGTGTCTGGTCGCACTCGTCCTGCCGATGACCTGGGTGGCGGGTTCTATCGCAGCCCAGATGCAGTTGGCGGCGGCGAGGGGCGAATCGTACGGCGTCGCCGTGAATACACCGAGCCTCAACCAGAAGTCGCCGTACGCCGTCCTTCCAACGGATGGCGCCACGACGATAGATCGGGGTCAAAGCGTTGCCCTAGGCGATTACGTGACGGCGCAGGACGCGTTCGCCATCGTTTCAGGCGACGCCGACCCTTCGTATGGTTCCAACGCGGTGAGCAGCGCGACACTCGGCACGGTGAGCCTCCTCAATGGCCTCATCTCCGCCGATGGAGTCGTGGCGGTCGCGACCAGCACGCTCGACGCGACTGGTGCCGCGAGCGACGCTGAGGGATCGAGCTTGGCGAACCTCTTCGTCAATGGGACTGCAATTTCGGACCCGGCGCCGAACACGCGCATGGACTTGCCCGGCGTAGGTTACGTCCTGCTGAACGAGCGGAACGTGACGGGCGATGGCGTGACGAGCAGTGGCATTACGGTGAACATGATCCACGTGGTGTTGCAACAACCCGTTATCGGACTCCTGGGTCAGGTCATCGGGTACCAGACGGTCGGCAACATCATCGTGGGGTCGGCAACAAGCGGCGTGAACTAGATCACGACGTCCCCCTCGTTTCCCGACCGGCGCCGAGTGCGCCGCCTCGGGGGCGGGGGGGCGGGGGGGCGGGGGGGCGGGGGGGGGCCGCGGTTCAACCACTGCCGCGCGCACGCAACACGGGCACCCGATCAGGGCTTAGTCCCTGTGTGGCACGGGTGATGCGCTGCTGAGGCCCGGTGCGGAGGTGGGACCTGACAACCAACGTTGCCAGCTTGCTTTGGGAGGCGGCCAAGGCTGATCCTGCGCGACTCGCGGTGATCGAGCCAGGCCGCACCACGGATTACGGGTCGCTCCGGCGTCGGGCGGCAGAGATCGCGCTCGCCCTGCGGGCCGCGGGAATCCAGACTCATGATCGGGTCGGGATTTTTCTCGAGGGCGGCGCGGAAGCCGTTGCGACGTTCTTCGGAGTGGCCGCGGCCGGCGGCATCGCCGTCGTCGTCAACGAGTCGCTGCGGCCGCGCCAGGTTGAGCACATGCTCGAGGGTGCGGGGGCGGTCGCCCTCATTACGTCCGAAGACCTCATCGCTCGGCAGCCTCGCCCGCTCGAGACGCGGAGCCGCGTGCTCATGGCTCGGGACCTCGTGTCGGGCGGAGACGCGACGCCCCGGCCGGGCGTCGCGATGGATCCCGTGCAGATCGTCTACACATCGGGATCCACCGGCCTGCCCAAAGGCGTGACTGTCAGCCACGCCAATCTCCTCGCCGCGGCGCACACCGTGGTCGCCTACCTCGGCATCGCGCCGACCGACCGGATCGCGAGCGTACTTCCATTCAGCTTTGTGTACGGCATGAGTCAGGTGTTGTGCGCAGTGGGCAGCGGCGCCGCGCTCGTCGTGGAGCGTTCCCCGTTGGCCTCGCAGCTCGTTGCCGACCTGCGCGCGCACGCGGTGAGCGTGTTGGCGGCCGTGCCGCCGCTGTGGCAGCAGCTGCTGACCGTGGCGTCGTTTCGCGACGAGCCGCTGCCCGCCCTCCGCATCGCGACAAATGCCGGGGGGCACCTCCCGGTGCCGGTCGTGCGCGCGGTACGTCGGGCTCAGCCGCACGCGCGCCTCTTCCTCATGTACGGCTTGACCGAGGTATTGCGGAGCACATTCCTGCCGCCGGAGGAAGTGGATCGGCGGCCTGACTCGATGGGCCGGGCGATCCCCGACGCAGAAGTGCTCGTCCTTCGCGACGACCTCACCCCCTGCGCTCCCGGCGAGGTGGGTGAGCTGGTGCATCGCGGGCCGACGGTCACATTGGGCTACTGGAAGGATCCTGAGGCTACCGCCCGCGTCTTTCGTCCCCATCCGCTTCGACCCGCCGGCGCTCCGGACGCCGAGCGGGTCGTGTTTTCGGGCGACCTGGTGCGGCAAGACGCCGACGGCTGGTTGTATTTTGTCGGGCGCCGTGATCGCATGATCAAGACGCTGGGCTATCGGGTGAGTCCGGACGAGATCGCCACGGTGCTGTACGCCTCGGGTGAAGTCGCGGAGTGCATCATCACGTCCGAGCCGGACGAAGCGCGCGGGGAGCGCATCGTCGCGTTCGTCGTCCTGGCCGGAGGAGGATCGCTCGAGCGATTGAAGCGCTACGCCGGCGTGGAGCTCCCCCGGCACATGCAACCCGCGAGAGTCGAAGCGCGAGACGAGCTGCCCCGGTTGCCGAGCGGCAAGCACGACATCGCCGCCTTGCGTGGCGCACCGAAGCCCGTCTGATGGAGACCATTCGCGCGTTCCGGCGTGAAGATATTCCGCAAGTCGCCGCGCTGTTCGAGACGGCGTTCGTGACTGGGAAGACCGTTCCCGCCGGGCTCGACACGTACTTCGAGCGCGTGTTCTTCGAAAGTCCATTGTACGACGAAGCGTTGCCATCCTTCGTCCACCTCGATGCCAACGGTTCCATTGTCGGCTTCGTCGGCGTGCAGCCGCGGCGCCTGCACTGGCGCGGCCGGCCACTCCGCGCGGCGGTCGCCACGAAGCTGATGGCGTCGCCCGCCGCCGGACCGTTGGCGGCCGTCCGCCTCATGAGCCGGGTGTTCGCCGGGCCGCAAGACTTGGTGCTCTCCGACTTGAGCAACGACGCTGGGCGCCGCATCTGGGAGGGACTCGGAGGCGTCACGTCGTTGCTCTACAGCCTCCAATGGCAGCGGCCGGTGCGCCCGGTACGCCATTCGCTCGCGTGGCTGCGCGCGCGCGGCGTGCCTGGCGTGATAACCCACAGTCTGCAGCCGCTCGGATCCGTCGCCGACGCGCTGATGGCACGCGTCGGTAGCGGCCGCGTCCGTCCCAACGGAACGGAGTACTCAGTCGAAGACCTCCCGCTGGACGTGCTGGCGGCGCGTCTGCCGGACCTGGTCGGCGGACGCGCGTTGCGGCCGGAATACGACGAGCGATCGCTGCAGTGGTTGCTCCGCGTGGCGCACCAGAATGAACCGCACCGCGTGCTACGCCGGCGGCTGGTCTGCGATGCCCGCCACGACGCGGCGGGGTGGTTCCTGTATTTGCTCGAGCGCGGTGGCGTTGGCGAGGTGATCCAGCTGGTGGCGCGCAAGGGCGCTGCCGATGTAGTATTTCAGGCGCTGCTCGCCGACGCCTGGAGTAGTGGAGTAGCGATGCTGTCCGGTCGGATGGAGCCCGGCATGGTGCGCGAAATGTCCGCGCGGCACTGCTACTTTCGGCAGGTGGACCACTGGACGTTGGTCCACGCCAAGCATCCCGACATCCGGGACGCCATTCTGGGCGGCAACGCGTTCTTGAGTCGCTTGGAGGGGGAGTGGTAGCTGAGCTACTTCACCAGCCGTACCGCCGGCCGAGCATCACGGCGGGCGTGAGCAGCATGATCCTGAAATCCTCGAGCGCCGAGCGCTGCTCGATGTACTCGAGATCGTAGTTGAGCTTTTCTCGGACGTCGTCTACGCTGCAGTCGTACGGCCGGTTGATCTGCGCCCATCCGGTGATTCCCGGCAGGACGCGCTGGCGCACGGGATATTCCTTTATCTGTTCGCGCAGCGCTGCGAAGATCGCAGGCTGCTCCGGTCGCGGCCCCACGACGTTCATATCGCCCACCAGCACGTTCCAGAGCTGGGGGAGCTCGTCGAGCCGAAGCTTGCGGAGCACGCGTCCCAACGGGGTCACCCGCGGATCGTCGCGGAGCGCCCAAACCTCGGTCGCATCTCCGTCGTCCACTCGCATTGTGCGGAACTTGTACATGATGAACGTCCGGCCGCCGTCGTCGACATGGCGCCGGAAGTTGCCGCCCTCGTGGCCGAGCTCGCGCCGATCGAGGCCGACGCGCCGCTGCGCGAACAACACCGGGCCACGGGATGTGAGCCTGATCAAGACCGCGATGATGACCATCACCGGCAGCGCGAGCAGCAAGCCCAGCGTCGCAATCACGACGTTGAGCACGCGGCGACTCGCGTCGCGGTGCGACCAAGGAGCGGGCAGTGGAAGCAGCGTCATGCCCCCCGACGTCGCAAAGCCTGTGCCTCCGCGCAGACGCGGACCAGGCGCGACGTCGCGCGATTACAGCGCCTGTTGGACGGACGCGACGGCGCGGATGGCGGGGCTCAGGCCTGGATGGGGGTCCGTACGGTATAGGTCTTGCTCCGTGAGCGTCTGATGAATCCACGCTCTCTTCCCGCGATCCGCGAGCAGCCCGCGTTGGCACTGCGGCGGCCCAGCCCTACCAACACGCCGAGTCTCCCCGACGAGGATGCGGGGCCCGATTGGCGGCGCATCGTCAGCGCACTGCTGCGCTTCAAATGGGTCGTGGTCCTCATGGTGACGCTTGGCCTCGGGGCGGCCTTCGCGGCGACGCGGGTGGTGCGTCCGGTCTACAAAGCACAGGCGAACGTCTGGGTCGATGTCCCAGACCGTCGCGGCGAAGCCGCCGCAGATGCGCGCGGGCCGATCCGCCCGGGCGCCTTGCTCGACGCGGATGCCTGGATCGAGTTGATGCGGTCCTACGTCGTGTTGGACCAGGTCGTGCGGGACCTGCGTCTGTACCTCAACGTGAAACGGCCCGCCGACCGCCCGAGCTTCGCCGACTTCCGCGTGAGCGATGCGTTCCGCCCCGGCGACTACCGGTTGAGCGTCAGCGCCGACGGTCGGGACTACACTCTGGCCTCGGCCGATGGCGTGGAGCTGGCGCGGGGAACGGTCGGCGATTCCGTGGGCAGTCGTCTCGGGTTCCAGTGGGTCCCCGCGCCGGGAACCTTGCCGCCCGGGCGCACCATCGAGTTCTCCGTCGTGCCGCCGCGCGACGCCGCGCTGCAGCTCGGGGAGCAGTTGGACGTCCGGATGGACTTGAACGGCAACTTTCTCGCGCTGGAGCTGCAGGGCACGAACCCGGTTTTGATTTCCAACATTCTGAACGCCGTGACCAAGCGCTACGTCGAGGTGGCGGCGCAACTGAAGCGCGAAAAGCTCACCGAGCTGACGAAGATCCTCGAAGACCAGTTGGCGACCGCGCAACGCAATCTCGACGATGCGGAAAACGCGCTGCGGGGATTCCGCACGCGCACGATTACACTGCCGTCGGATCAGCAGAATGGTCAGGCTGCTCCCGAGACACGCGACCCGATCCGCGCGAGCTTCTTCGAGATGCAGGTCGAGCGCGACCAGCTGCGCCGGGACCGCGATGCGCTCGAGCGCTTGTTGGCGCAAGGGAAAGGCACCGGGGCAGAGGGAGGGCTTCCGACGGACGCGTTGTCTGCCATCGAGTCGGTGCAGAAGGCGCCCGAGCTGTCGAATGCGCTAAAAGAGCTGAGCGACAAACAGGCACAGCTGCGCGTGCTGCGGTACCACTACTCCGAGGCCTATCCGCCGTTGCAGCGTCTGGTTGCGGAGATCGCGGAGCTCCAGGAACGGACGATCCCCACGCTCGCGCGCGCCCTCTCGGCGCAGCTGTCCGCGCGGGGGTCGGAGCTGGGGAGACAGGTGGACGCGGCGTCCGGCGATTTGCGCCAGATTCCCGGGCGGGCGATCGAAGAGGTGCGGTTGAGTCGCAACGCCCAGCTGAAGGAGCAGACCTACACGGCGCTGCAGCAGCGCTACGATCAGGCCCGGCTTGCCGCGGAGTCCACCGTTCCGGATGTCCGGGTTCTCGACCCGGCAATCGTGCCGCAGCGGCCGATAAAAAACACGAAGGTACGCCTCCTGCTCATGGGGTTGGTGGCCGGCCTCGGGCTGGGCCTCGTGGGCGCGATCGTGCTCGACCGCGCGGACCCCATGGTCCGGTACCCGGAGCAGGTCTCGCGCGACCTCGGCCTGCCGATCCTCGGCGCCCTGCCGCATCTCCGCGCCAAAGAACCGGCCGAAGTCGTCGAGGCCCTGCGTGGCGTCCGTCTCAACGTGCTCCACGAGTACGGTCCCGCGGCGCCGTTGCTCCTGACGGTGACGAGCCCTGGGCCCGGCGACGGCAAGTCGTTCGTGTCGGCCAATCTCGCCCTGACGTTTGCGGACGGGGGCCATCGCACACTGCTCGTGGACGGCGACGTGCGCCGCGGGGTGCTCCATCGCCGCTTCCACGCCAACCGCCAGCCCGGCCTGGTCGATTTCCTCCAGGGCGAGGCGGGGCTCGACCAAATCGTACAGCAGTCGGCGTATCCGCGGCTGTCAATCATCGGCTGTGGTACGCGCACGCAGCGCGCTCCCGAGGTGCTGGGATCGCCCGCCATGACCCAGCTGCTCGCCGACTTGCGCGGGCGGTTTGACGTGATCGTGGTCGACAGCCCGCCGCTCACCGCAGGAGTCGATCCGTTCATCCTGGGAACGGTGACGGGTTCGCTCCTGCTCGTGTTGCGCACAGGGCACAGCCATCGCGAGATCACCGGTGCGAAACTCGAAGTGCTCGACCGTCTGCCGGTCCGGTTGCTCGGCGCCGTGTTGAACGACGTGCCACGCGGTGCCGCCTACGGTTACTACGCGTATTACTCCTACTATCTGCCCGGCTATGAGGCCGTGGACGAGAGCGACGACGCGTCGCTCCCGAGGGTGGTCTAGTGAGACATGCGCTTTGGTCGCTCATAGCCACCGCCGCGCTGTTCGGCACCGCCGTGACAGGGATGGCCGCGCAAACACGCGTCGCCACTCCGTTCCAGGTGGGAGATCGCATCCTGCTCCGCGTGGAGGGGGACTCGGCCCTGTCGGACACCTTCACAGTGGTGGCGGGGCCCGCCCTGCGGCTCCCGGCGATCGGCGAAATCTCGCTGGCCGGCGTACAGCGCGCCGACCTCGAGGCCCATCTGACCCGCGAGCTGAGCCGGTACATCAAGGATCCCGTGGTCCAGGCCCACGCCCTGATCCGCGTCTCCGTCGTCGGTCAGGTGACCCGGCCAGGGATCTACGCCGTCCCCAGCGATCTGGTGTTGGCGGACGCCTTGATGCTGGCGGGTGGCGCGACGCAGGATGCTCGTGTTGACGAGCTGCGCATTGTGCGCGGCAACTCCGCGGTGTGGGCCGGGAACCAGCTGCAGGCCGCGATCGCGCGGGGCGCGACGCTGGAGGAGCTCGGCGTCCGCGCCGGAGATCGCATTCAGGTTCCGAAAGATCGCGATACGGAATCGAAGTGGCGGGTCATCGGCATGATCGTCACAACCGTCGGGGTCGTCTTCGCGTTGACCCGATAGAGCCCGCTTGCGCGATTGCTGAGCGGTCGTAGTCTACCGAGTCATGACACTCCTGCTGAGCGTCGTGCTGCTCGTCGCGCAGGGCTCGATTCCTCTCCCCGAACACCCACGCCCCGACTTCCAGCGCGTGGAATGGCTCAACCTCAACGGCCCGTGGCAATTCGCATTCGACCCGCACGCTGACGGTGAGCGCCTCGGCTGGGCTGGAGGATCGCTGCCCGGCGAGCGTAGAATCCTCGTGCCGTTTTCCTGGGGCGCGCCGTTGTCCGGCGTCCCCGACAGCGCCGACGTCGGGTGGTACGCCCGATCGATCACGGTGCCCGAGGCCTGGCGCGGCCGTCGCGTCTTCGTCGTGTTCGGTGCGTCCGACTGGCGCACCACCGCGTGGCTCGACGGGAAGCAGCTGGGCGAGCACCAGGGCGGGTACACACCATTCTCGTTCGAGCTGACGCCGCAGCTGCGGCTCGGTGCGCAGCGTCTGGTTGTCCGCGTCGACGACACTCCCCATGCGTTCAAGCTCGAAGGCAAACAGGGGTACGGGCCGGCGCGCGGCATGTGGCAAACCGTCTATCTGGAAGCACGCGGCACCGACCCGCTCGCGTCCGTGCACTTCACGCCGTGGCGCGACCTCGCGGGCGTGCGCGTCGACGTTCGACTGCTCGAGCCGGCGCCCCGCGCGCTCGTGGTCCGGCTCGTCTTTACGAATCGCGATGGGGGGCCGCCGTTCACACAGCGCATGGCGCGCGGAGCAACGACGGCGCGGTTCAACATCCCGCTGCCAAACGCGCACCGCTGGTCGTTGGATGATCCCTTCCTCCACAACGTGACGGTGAGCATCACGGGTGACCGACTGATCGAAGATCGCGTGCAGACGTACTTCGGGATGCGCACGATCGGCGTCGTGGACCTCCCAGGGACGAACTACCCGTATGTCGCGATCAATGGGACGCCGGTGTTTCTGCAGCTGGCGCTCGACCAGGCGTATCATCCGCGCGGCTACTACACGTTCCCCACCGACAGCGTGCTGCGCGATGAGATCCTGCGGGCTCGGCAAATTGGCCTGAACGGATTGCGTGAGCACATCAAGATCGAGGCGCCGCGCAAGCTCTACTGGGCCGACCGGCTGGGCGTCCTGATCATGGCGGACGTGCCGAACTGGTGGGGACCGCCCGATTCCGCTGCGTTCGGCGAGCACGACTTTGCGCTGCGCGCAATGATCGAGCGCGATTACAACCATCCCGCGATCTTCTCGTGGGTGCTGTTCAACGAAACGTGGGGGCTGAGCAGCGGCGAGGGAAACAACGCGCGTTACCTGCCCGAGACCAGGGCGCGAGTCGCCAACGATTACGCGCTGGCGACGTCGCTCGACTCGACGCGGCTGGTCGAAGACAATTCCATCTGTTGCGGCAGCGGCCACACGCAGACCGATCTCAATTCCTGGCACGAATATCTTCCCGGCTGGCGCTGGGAGGCGCACGACCAGCGCGTCAGCGACAGCACGTACCCGGGGTCGCACTGGAATTTCGTGGAGCCGTGGCGGCAGGCGCGCCAGCCGATGTTGAATTCGGAGTTTGGGAACGTGTGGGGGTACGCGGGCAGCACCGGGGACGTCGATTGGAGCTGGGATTATCATCGGGCCGTCGACGCGTTTCGCCGCCACCCCAAGATCGCAGGCTGGCTTTACACCGAGCACCACGACGTCATCAACGAGTGGAACGGCTACTGGCGCTTCGACCGCTCCCGGAAAGAGACCGGCTTCGGGGAGCTGGTCAGCGGAATGACGCTGCGCGATTTGCACGCCCCGCTGTACATCGCAGCCGGCGAGCCGGAGCTGAGTCGTACGGCGCATCCTGGCGAGCGCATAGCGGTGCCGCTCTACGCCTCGTTTCTGACCGGCAACACGGCCTATGGCGACTCGCTCACACTGCGGGCCGAGCTGTGTGGGTGGAATTCGCTGGGCGAGGAGAAGCGGTACAGTACGTACGCCGCGCGCATCGCGTACCGTCCCTGGATGTCGCAGGCGCTCGCGCCGCTGCCTGTCACCATGCCGGACGAACCGGCGGTGGCCGTGCTCACCGTGCGACTCGAGGATGCCGCCGGGACCGTGCTGCAGCGCAACTTCACGACGTTCGTGATCGAGGGTGATGCGCCGGCGGCAGCAACCTTGGCGGATGGCCATCGCGTGCGCGTGGTGCATGTGGCGGCGACGGCCGTGCGCGAGTCTCACTGGAGTCTCAAGCAATGGACCGTACTCGGCGATCACAAGCTGAACGGAGCCGGCAGCGGCTTCTTCGAATACCGCATCGCGTGGCCGGCGGGGCTCGATGCGCGGATGGTCACGAGTGCGACGTTCATCGTCGAGGCGTCAGCGAAACGATTGAATGGCAAGGACCGCGATTCTACGATGGCGGAGAACTCGGATTACATGCGGGGCGGCGGGTTTCATGATCCCAGTCGCAATCCCAACAGCTACCCGATGACCGGCGCGACGCCGTTCCCGAGCGCCGTGACCGTGCGGGTGAACGGCGCCGTCGCCGGCCGCTACGATCTCGCCGACGATCCCGCCGATTCGCGCGGGATTCTCAGCTGGCACGCCCAACCGCACGACGGCCACCTGTACGAGGCGGGGTCGTACGGTCAGCTGCTGCGCGTGACGTTGCCGCCGGGCGCCATCGCACAGGCAGCCGGCAGCGGCGAGATCATCGTGCGGCTGGAGGTGGATGACGCGCTGCCCGGAGGCCTCGCGATTTACGGAGCGCGCTTTGGACGCTATCCGGTCGATCCCACCGTGATCTTCGTGCTTCGATAGGGATGCTCATGCTCTCGCACCGACTCACTATTCCCGTCGCGCTCCTCGTGGGCCTTGCCGCTTGCAGCTCCGCCACTAGTGGCGTGACGCGCGCCCCGTTTGGTCAATTACCGGATGGACGGAGCGTGGAGCTGTTTACGCTGAAGAACGAGCATGGTGTGGAGGTCCGCGCCATGACGTACGGGGCCATCATCGCGTCCATCCGTACGCCCGATCGCGGTGGCCGGCTCCAAGACATCGTGCTCGGCTTTGACAGCCTGTCGGGATACCTCGCCGGTTCGCCGTATTTTGGCGCCGTCGTCGGGCGCTATGCGAACCGCATCGCTCGCGGCCGCTTCACCGTGGACGGCGTCCCCTATCAGCTCGCGCGGAATAACGGGCCGAACAGCCTCCACGGCGGGGTGCGGGGTTTCGACAAAGTGCTGTGGGGCGCGGATCCATTTCAGAACGACAGTGGCGTGGGATTGACGCTGCGGTATACGAGCCCCGACGGGGAGGAAGGCTACCCGGGCACGGTGTCGGTGCGGGTGACCTATACATTGACCGCGCGCGACGAATTGATCTTCGATTACGAGGCGTTCACGGACAAGGCGACGCCGATCAACCTCTCGCAGCACACCTATTGGAACCTGCACGGCGATGGTCGCGGTGACATCCTCGATCACGTCCTCACACTCGACGCGGCGGCGTTCACCCCGGTCGATTCCACGCTGATTCCGACCGGCCAGATCGCATCCGTTGCGGCGACGCCGTTCGACTTCCGTCGTCCCACCGCGATCGGCGCCCGTATTGACGCGCAGGACGAGCAGCTCGGCTTCGGGCGCGGCTACGACCACAATTGGGTGCTCGACCGCGCCGACACAACGGCGCTGTCGCACGCGGCGCGGCTGGCCGATCCCGTGAGCGGCCGCACGCTCGACATCTCGACGACCGAGCCGGGGATCCAGTTTTACTCGGGCAACTTTCTCGACGGCAGCATCAAGGGAAAGGGAGGTCGCGTGTACGGCCATCGCACCGGGTTATGTCTTGAAACGCAGCATTTCCCGGACTCTCCGAACCACGCGAACTTTCCGTCGACGCTGCTCCGGCCGGGACAACAGTATCGGTCCCGCACGGTCGTCGCCTTTCTCGAGCCGCGCTAACACCAGCGGAAACCTCCGACGCATGACTGGCTCGGGACGGTGGACGATCTGCGTGGCGATGTCGTGCGTGCCGCTGGTGCCGCTCGACGGCCAGACGCCCGATACCACGAGACCCTACACCCTCCCGCCGACGACCGTCTCCGTCACGCGCGCCGAGCTGCCGCTGACCAAGGTCCCGCTTTCGATTTACACGGTCGATCGCGCGCAGATCAGCCGCGGCAAACCGACGTGGGGGCTCGACGAAGCGCTCGCGAACGTGCCGGGCGTGTTCGTGGCCAACCGTTACAACTTCTCTCAGGACCAGCGCATTTCGATTCGTGGCTTCGGGGCTCGCTCGGCGTTCGCCGTGCGGGGCATCAAGATCCTGGTGGACGGCATCCCGCAGACGCTGCCCGACGGGCAGGGCCAACTCACGAACGTTGAGCTGGGCGAGGCAGATCGCATCGAGGTGCTGCGCGGATCGGCGTCGGCGCTGTATGGGAACGCTTCCGGTGGCGTGATCAGCATCTGGACCACGCCCCACGACGTCGCGCGCATCGACGCAGCGGCTCGCTTCGTCGCTGGGCACTTTGGTCGGCGGTCTGGACGATCCTGGAACAAGTGGCAGACGACGACCGGTGTTCGAGTCGGTGCCGGGACCGCTGCGCTGACGGTTTCGCGGCTCGATTACGAAGGAGAGCGCGACCACAGCGCCGCGGACCAGCGCGTTCTCAACGCGCGGCTGCGGCTGCCGCTGGCGACGGGGTGGTCGCTCGCGGTCGTCACGGATATCGGCGACAACCCGCGGGCCGACAACCCCGGCTCGCTCACCCTCGCCGAGCTGCAGGCGAACCGCGACACGGTGCCCGTGCTGAACCGCAATCGCAACGCCGGCAAGGCGGTGACCCAGCTGCAAACGGGTGCCACGTTGCGCCGCACGCTGACCAACGGTGGGGAAGCCGCGGTCACGGTCTTCGGACTCACACGCGACCTCAAGAATCCGATCACGACGACGTATATCGATCTCGATCGCGTCGACTATGGGGCGCGGGCCAGCGTGACGCTGCACCGGTTCACGGCGGGCTTCGATTTCCAGCGCCAACGCGACGACCGCAAGAACTTCAATTATCTCAACACGCCCGGCGACTCCGCCAAAGCCGATAGCGTCCGCTCGCTCGACCAGCTGGAGCACGTCACGGAGATCGGTCCCTTCGTCCAGAGCACGGTCGACCTGTCGCCGCGCACGACGATCACCGCGGGTGTGCGCTACGACTGGGTGAAATTCGCCGTCCACGATCGGCTCATCACCACGACGCCGCCCCTCCCCAACCCCGACGACTCCGGCGATCGTCTGATGCGCGCGCTGTCGGGCTCATTGGGAATCGCCGTGAATCCATCGAGTACCGCGACGCTATATGCCAACATCGGGTCGTCGTTCGAGACGCCCACCACCACCGAGCTGGCAAACTCCCCGTCGGGCGCTGGGGGGTTCAATCCCGATCTCAAGCCGCAGCACGCGTGGAACTATGAAATCGGGGCGCGCGGATCAGTCGGGCAACAGGTCGGATTTACCGTCGCGGTGTTCCAGGCCGACGTGCGCGACGCGCTCATCCCGTACGAGCTCCAGGCGCCGCGATTCTACTATCGCAATGCCGGCAGCACGCGGCACCGTGGCGTCGAGGTCAGTGGGAATATCGCGATCGTGCCCGGCGTGCAGCTCAATGCTGTCTGGACCTATGCCGATTACCGCTACCGCCGATACTCGTTTACCGTCAGCGACACGGTCGTGCACACACTGGATGGCCGGGCGCTCCCCGGAATCCCGCAACACTGGCTCAATCTCACGTTGCGAGCGCAGCCGGCCGCGTTCCACGGTGCGTGGGCGGAGCTGCAGCATGCTGGTTCATCGGGATACTTCGTGAGTGATACGCTGAGCACCCGGGCCGCGCCGTGGTGGTCGACAAATGTGCGGGTAGGGTGGGAAGGAAAGAGCGGCGGCCTGCGCCTCGCGCCGTTTCTGGGCATCAACAACGCCTTCAATCATCTATACGTCAGCTCGGTAGTCATCAATGCGGCACGGGATCGGTTTTACGAACCCGCGCCAGGTCGGAACATTTATTTGGGTCTTTCGGTCGGAGCGGGTCGATAGGTAGCTTGGACCCATGACCAAACTCGCTTCGATCCTCGCCAGTGCCGTGCTGATCTCTCCGCGCGTCTGCGTGGCACAAAGTCTCGATACCAGCTGGCTCACGGTCGATTCGACGGCCAGGACCGCGACCTTTCAGTTGAGCGCCGGCCTCACGCAGTTGAATGGCGGCCTGAATTTCAACGGCTTCAACGACGGCAAGCTAACGCTGACCGTTCCCACCAATTGGACGGTCGTGATTCGCTTCACGAACCACGACGCGAATCTCCCGCATTCGGCCGAAGTCGTGGATACGACGAAGCCGATGCCGGCCGGCCCGGTCGAGCCGCCGTCCTTTCCGCGCGCCATGACGGTGCGGCTGATGCAGGGCCTCGGCGCTGGTGAAGCGGACTCGCTGCGGTTCGTGGCGAATAAGGCGGGATCCTACATGATCTTCTGTGCGGTGCCGGGCCACGGACTGGCGGGGATGTGGATTCGGCTCAAGGTCTCGCCCACCGAGAAACGCCCGACCCTCACCAATTGAGCTACCTGACGAAATCGAAGCCGGGAGCGATCCCGGCCTCGATCGTCTTATCGCATCACTATGACCGATACGCAGCCCCAACAGATCGAGATGCCAGTCGGATTCTGGCAAACGATTCGCGACGCCATTCGCGGCACACATCACGACTACACCTCCGGCCCGATCGGCCGCGCGATCATCCTGCTCGCCGTGCCGATGGTGCTCGAGATGGTGATGGAGTCCGTGTTCGCCGTCGTCGACATCTTCTGGGTCGCGCACGTGAGCCCGGATGCGGTGGCCACGGTCGGACTCACCGAGTCGATGTTGACGGTTGCCTACACGGCGGCGATGGGGCTCGGCATCGGCGTGACCGCGATGGTGGCGCGACGCATCGGCGAAAAGAATCCCGAAGGCGCGGCCGAAGCGGCGGTCCAGGGCATCGCGCTGGGCGTGATCGTAGCGGCGCTCATCGGCGTGGCGGGTGTGCTGCTGGCGCC
>DASXTV010000022.1:0-2231 GCA_036505175.1 Gemmatimonadales bacterium | reverse complement strand
CGATGTCGCGCTTCATGTTGCGCCCGGTCGCATCGTTCACGGCCCAGACGCCTTCGTGGCCCTTCTCCGGTATCGTGTAGAAGGTCCAGAGCAGCTTGCCGTCGGCCGCGGCGAACGCTTTCACGAAGCCGCGGATGCCGTACTCGCCGCCGTTGGTTCCGACCAGCACCTTGTCTTCGACAACGGTCGGCGCCATCGTCTCGCTATAGCCCTTCTCGGGATCGGCGATCTGCACTTCCCACAGGCGCTCGCCGGTCTTCGCGTCGAGCGCGACGAGCTTTGCATCGAGGGTGCCCATGAAGAGTCGCCCGCCAGCGATCGCCACCCCACGGTTGTTCGGCCCGCAGCAGAATGTAGTGACCGGTCCCATCTTGTGCTTGTAATGCCAGCGCTCCTTCCCGGTGTCGGCATCGACCGCGTACACGTGGTTGTACGCGGTCGTTAGGTACATCATGCCGTCGACGACGATCGGCGCGGTCTCCATCGACTCGACGACTTCGGTCTGCACGACGAACTTGACCCGCAGCTTGCCGACGTTCCCGGTGGTGATCTGGCCGCCCGGGTAGTAGCGGAGTTGCGAATAGTCGCCGTTTGTATGGAGCCAGTTCTGGGACTGGCTGCCGGCCGCGGTGAGCATTGCCTGGCTGACCTCCGGCACGGCGCTGACGGCGACGCCCTTCTGGCCCATTGTTTCCGCGGCACAGCCTCCGAACACGATGAACGCGGCGGCGGCGAGCAGGAGCTGCACGGACGGGGCGGGTGTCGTGTTCTTCATGCGTGCCTCCTTTGGTTGACCGGCTTCGGGATCGCGCCCGCGAGGGAAGGGTAGGCGGGCCCCCTTGCGGACCGACGTCGCCCTTGACCTGGAAGACGCATCGTCTCTATGGCGTGGCTGTGTGTGTGACTCTGTTGAAGCCGACGTGTATCATAAGCCGGGCTCTCGCCCGGAGCAACCAGAGCCAAGCCTGATGATCGCTCCAATAACGGCCACGACCTTCCGTGTTGCCCTGATCGTCTTGGCGCTCGCCATGATCCCGGCTATCGGCGCGGGGCAGGCGCGCAACATCAACTTCGACCTGCTCGTCGCCGCCCGTGCCGGGAAGGAGACGGCCGTGCGGGCGCTACTCGACCAGGGCGCGAATCCCGACTCTCGCGATCGTCTCGGCGACACGCCCCTTAACACCGCCGCCCGGAGCGGCCATTCTGCGATGGCGAAGCTGCTCGTCGAGCGCGGCGCAGACGTGAATCTCGGCAACCTCGCCCGGGTGACGCCGCTCATGAGCGCGGCGTTCGGCGGCCACGTCGAGATCGTGAAGCTCCTGCTCGAGCGCAAGGCGGATGTCAAACCTGCCGACCGCGTCCAGAAAACGGCGATGATCTACGCCGCCGGCAGCGGCAACGCGGAGTGCGTTCAGCTGCTGCTCGACGCCGGGGTCGACGTCAACGCCCGCTATGCGAACAACGTCACGGCGCTGATGTGGGCGGCCGCCTACGGCAAGGCAGAGAACGTGAAGCGTCTGCTCGCGCGTGGCGCCGACGTGGCCGCGCGGGATGACCGCGGCAAGACGGCGCTCGCGATCGCGATCGAGCAGCGCCAACCCGAGGTGGCCGGCCTCCTGCGCGCCGCGGGTGCCCACGAGTAAGAATATCTGGAGCGCTGCCTGAGGTGGATGAAGGGGCGCGCGAGCGCGGCCTCGCGGTTGATGCCCCGGGATCAGGCCTTGTGCTCCTTGTGCTCTTGAAGACACTGCAGCGCGAGGCCGCCGTGGCTCCACGCGGCGCCGGCGGCCATCGCCATCGCGACGAAGGTGGTCTCCGCGATCTCGGCGTCGGAGGCTCCGGCTGACGCGGCCTTCCTCGTGTGGGCCTGGATGCACCACGGGCACTGGGTGATCTGCGCGATGCCGAGGGCGATGAGCTCCTTGGTCTTGCCGGGGATCGCCCCATCCTTGAACGCCTTCTGATCGAACTCGAGGAAGGCGCGATACGCCTCCGGCGCCAGCTCCCGCATGCGCTTGAACTGCGTGTTCACGTCGACGCCGTGGAACTCCATGGCACACCTCCTTGGTGGACGGATGAGCCCTGTCGAGCGGGATCAGCGCCCCCGGAACACGGGCTTGCGCTTCTCGCGCCACGCCGTGTGGCCCTCGGCCTTGTCCTCGGTCAGCTCGAGGGCCGCGAAGCGATAGAGATCGACCAGCGAGGCGTCCGACAGGTTGGGGATGTCGAGC
>DASXTV010000021.1:0-1877 GCA_036505175.1 Gemmatimonadales bacterium | reverse complement strand
TTACCTATGACGGCGACACTCCCGCGACCGCGCGCCGAGCGATCCGCTCCGCCGGGCACGTCGTGGTCACCAACCCCGACATGCTGCACACCGCGATCCTGCCGCATCACACGAAGTGGCTCCGACTGTTCGAGAACCTGCGCTACGTCATCATCGACGAGCTGCACCAGTACCGGGGCGTCTTCGGCAGCCACGTCGCCAATGTGATCCGGCGGCTGCGGCGGATCTGCGCGTTCTACGGCAGCGACCCGCAGTTCATCTGCACCAGCGCGACCATCGGCAACCCGCAGGAGCACGCCGAACGCGTCACCGGGAAGCCGATCACGCTGATCGACCGCAACGGCGCGCCGGCGGGGGCGAAAGTCATCGCGTTCATCAATCCACCCATCGTCAACCGCGAGCTGGGCATCCGCCGGGATACGCTGATGGAAGTCCGCGAGCTGGCGTCGGAGTTTATCCGCAACAGCATTCCGACGATCGCGTTCGCCCGCAGCCGGCTCGCGGCCGAGCTGCTGACCACCTACTTGAAAGATCTCGCCGCCCGGCACGGCCGCGACACCGACGCCGTCAAAGGCTACCGCGCCGGGTATCTCCCTTCAGAACGGCGGGCCATCGAGCGCGGCCTGCGCGACGGATCGGTCACCGCGGTCGCGGCGACGAACGCGCTGGAGCTGGGCATCGATATCGGCCAGCTCGGCGCGGCGATCCTGGCCGGCTATCCGGGCACGATTGCGTCGACCTGGCAGCAGATGGGCCGCGCCGGGCGGACCGAAGAGCTCGCCGCGGCGTTCCTGGTCGCGACGTCGAGCCCGATCGACCAGTACCTCATGCAGCATCCGGAATACTTTTTCGGACGCTCGCCGGAGCAGGCGCTGTCCAACGCCGACAACCTCCTGATCCTGGCCAGCCACGTGAAGTGCGCGGCGTTCGAGCTGCCGCTGGAGCATGACGAGACGTTCGGCGCGACGATTCCGGTGGACCTGATGCGGCATCTCGAGAGCAAGCAGGTCGTCCACGATGACGGGACGCGCTGGCACTACGTCGCCGAGCAGTTTCCCGCGGAAGAGGTCAGCCTGCGCTCGGCGTCCACGGAGAACGTGATCATCATCGACGAGACCGACCCGAAGCCCGAGGTCATCGGCGAGGTCGATCTGGCGTCGGCCCCCGGGCGCGTGCACGAGGATGCGATCTACCTGCACCTCGCGCAGCAGTTTCACGTGGAGCGGCTGGATTGGGAGCAGCGCAGGGCCTACGTCAAGCGCGTCGACGTCGACTACTACACGCAGGCCGAGATCGCCGTCGGCATCAGTGTGCTCGAGGAAATGCAAAACGCGTCTGGGGCGCTGCCGCGCGCCCACGGCGAGGTCGTCGTCACCTACCGCCCAACGATTTTCAAGAAGCTGAAACTCTACACGCAGGAGAACATCGGCTGGGGCAAGATCAACCTCCCCGAGACCACCATCCACACCACCGCCGCCTGGTGGATTCTTGATGATGTCATTGCGAGGAGCGCGCGCCAGGGGCGCAGCGCGACGCGGCAATCCCCTGCTAATTTCTCGTCGCATGAGCGCCTCCAAGGCGTCCTCGCCGCCCTCTCCCACGCCCTCCTCAACATCGCCCCTCTCTACCTGATGTGCGACCCCAACGATCTCGGCCGCGTCTACGAGATCCGCTCACCCCACACGAACCGGCCGACGATCTACCTTTACGAACGCGCCCCCGGCGGGGTGGGCCTCGCCGAGCGCATGTTCCGCATCCACGACGAGTTGATAACGTCCGCTGAAGAACTCGTCCGCACCTGCGGCTGCGAATGGGGCTGCCCGTCGTGCGTCGGCCCCGTCCTGGAAGTCGGCAGCACCGGCAAGAGCGACTGTCTC
>DASXTV010000020.1:0-10688 GCA_036505175.1 Gemmatimonadales bacterium | reverse complement strand
GAAAGCCGTGGCTCCGATCGGCGTGGCGACCGGCGAGCAGTGCCACAACCGCGTGATGTTCAAGCAGCTGATGCAGGCGGGCGCGATCCGGTTCTGCCAGATCGATAGCTGCCGGTTGGGCGGCGTGAACGAGGTCCTCGCTGTGTTGCTGCTCGCCGCGAAGTTCGGTATCCCCGTCTGCCCACACGCCGGTGGCGTCGGCTTGTGCGAGTACGTGCAGCACCTGGCGATCTTCGATTACATCTGCGTCTCGGGCTCGCTCGAAGATCGCGTCGTCGAATACGTGGACCACCTGCACGAGCACTTTGTCGATCCGGTGGTGATCAAGGGCGGACGGTACATGCCGCCGACGGCGCCGGGCTACAGCATCACGATGCGGCCGGAAAGTTTGAAAAAGTATGCGTATCCCAATGGGGCGGCGTGGCGGTGATCCCAAGAGATCCTGCTGCACCGCCGGGCCCACTCCTTGGAGTGGGAACAACGGAAGAAAAGGAGCGTGACATGCTGATTCGCCCACTCATCGCGGTCACCCTGTTACTGTGCGTCACTCCCGCCGGTCGCGCCCCGGCCCAGGACTTCACCCAGGAAACCGCGGCGCAGCGCGACACCCGCATGGCCTGGTGGCGCGATGCGCAGTTCGGGATGTTCATCCATTGGGGAGCCTACGCCGTCCCCGCCGGCACCTACAAGGGCGAGCGCATCGCCGGCATCGGCGAATGGATCATGAGCCGCGGGCACATCCCGATCGCGCAGTACGAGGAGTTCGTGCACCGCTTCAACCCGGTCCAGTTCGACGCCGACGAGTGGGTGCGCATCGCCAAGGACGCGGGGATGAAGTACATCATCATCACCTCGAAGCATCACGACGGCTTCGCCATCTTTGACTCGAAAGTCTCGAGCTACGACATCGTCGACGCGACCCCGTACCAGCGCGACGCCATCAGGGCGCTCTCGGAGGCGACCCACCGGGCCGGCCTCAAGTTCGGGGTTTATTACTCGATCATGGATTGGCACCACCCCGACGCGCAGGGTCCGAACTTTCCCGAGTACAATTCGCGCACCTGGAGCAATCCGAATTTCGGGCGCTACGTCGAGACGTACATGAAGCCGCAACTGCAGGAGCTGCTCACCCAGTATCCGTACATCGACGTCCTCTGGTTCGACGGGGAATGGGTCGCCGACTGGAATGACGATCGGGGCCGCGATCTGTACAACTTCGTCCGCCGCATCCGGCCCAGTCTCATCGTGAACAACCGCGTGGGGCACACGCGGCAGGGGCTCTCCGGGCTCAATCAGCAAGGCCAGATCGGGCTGGGCGACTTCGGCACGCCGGAGCAGCGCGTGCCTCCCGAGGGGCTGCCGGGTGTCGACTGGGAAACGTGCATGACGATGAACGACACCTGGGGCTACAAGTCGTACGACGACGACTGGAAAGACACGCGCACCCTGCTCCGCACGCTCATCGACGTCGCCTCGAAGGGCGGCAACTTCCTGCTGAACGTCGGGCCGACGGCCGAGGGCTTGATTCCCCAGCCGATCGTGTGGCGCCTGCACGAAATGGGCGATTGGATGCGCGTGAACGGCGAGGCGATCTACGGCACTACGGTGAGCCCGTACGGAATGCCGGACTGGGGTCGTTACACCGCCAAGCGGGGCAAGGCGTACGCCATCGTGTTCGAGTGGCCGAAGGATGGACGCCTCGCGCTGACCGGCGTAAAAGACCGGCCGCTGCGCGCTTACCTGCTCACCGACGGGAAGCCGATCACCGTGGAGCAAGCCGACTCGGGCTTCGTCGTGCAGCTGCCGAAAGTGCCGCCTAGCAGCATCGCGTCGGTCCTGGTGCTCGAGACGACGAGTCAGGGCGCGCAGTGATCGAGCAGGCGGTGCGGATGCGCGCCGCAGTACTCGTCGGCGTGGACCGGATCGACGTGCGTGAGGTCGCCTGTGAGAGTCCGGCGCCCCGCGAGATCCTCGTGCGCGTCACGGCGGTCGGGCTGTGCGGCACCGACTTCCATATCGTCGCCGGGCACGCCAATTACAACCGCGACGCCCGGGGACGCCCCGTCCCGCTCGCCGATGCCCCGCAGATCCTGGGGCACGAGATCGCCGGCGTCGTCGAGGCCGTGGGAACGAACGTTCGAGATCTTGCGCCGGGCGACCGCGTCGTGGTCGACCAGGGTCGGAGCTGTGTGAGCGAAGCGCGCGCGCCGTTGTGCGAGTACTGCGCCGGCGGCGACTCGCATCAATGCGAGCTCTACCGCGAGCACGGCATCACCGGCCTCCCCGGCGGACTCGCCGAGTTCCTGACCATCCCGGCGGTGAACGCTGTGCACGTCATGTCAGACCTCGAGCCTGCCGCCCTCGCCCTCACCGAGCCTCTCGGCTGCGTCGTGCACTCGTCGGACGTGTTGGCGCGAGCGCCGGCGCGATATGCCCGGCCGCGAAGCATCGTGATCCTCGGCGCCGGTCCCGCGGGCCTGTTGTTCGTCCAGTATCTGCGCCAGGTGCTCGGCTTCGATGGCGTCCTGCTCGTCAGCGAGCCCAATGCCAGGAAGCGCGCGCTCGCCGAGCGGTTCGGCGCGGAGACGATCGACCCCACCAAGCACGACATTGTCGAGATCGTGGCGGAGCGCACACATGGCCGCCGGGCGGAGCTGTTGATCGACGCCACCGGATCGGGAGCGGCGTTCGCCACGATGCCGAGCCTCATTCGCAAGCAGGCGACGGTACTACTCTACGGACATGGACACGCGGGGGAGGACTTGAGCGTTTTGAACGCGCTGCAGTTCCTCGAGCCTACCCTGCTCTCCCCCGTCGGCGCCTCGGGGGGGCACGAGGCCGACGGCCGGCCGTCCACGTACGTGCGCGCGTTGCGACTCATCGAGCAGGGACAGGTGGACGTCGCCGCCATGATCACCCATCGCTACACCTCGCTCGATGCCGTCACCCGCGTGTTCGCGGGCGAGCACCGCGCACCCGACTACGTGAAGGGCGTGGTCACGCTGTGATGCGGGTCTCCCTGTTCGTCACGTGCCTCGCCGACCAGATCTGGCCCTCGGCGGCGATCGGTGCGGTACGAGTGCTGCGACGTGTCGGCTGCAGTGTCGAGTTCGACGACCGCCAGACCTGCTGCGGGCAACCGGCGTTCAACACCGGGTACCGCGCGGAGGCGCGCGCGCTGGCCCGGCGATTCATCGAGATCTTCGAGGCGGGCGGCGCCGACGCGATCGTCAGCCCGTCGGGCTCGTGCACGGCGATGGTGCATCACTACACGGAGCTGTTCGAGGATGATGCCTGGCGCGCGCGGGCCAAGGCCGTGGCCGCGCGTACGCACGAGCTGAGCGCGTTCCTCGTCAATCAATTGGGCGTGGACGACGTCGGGGCGAGCTTTGCGGGACGGCTCACCTGGCACGACGCCTGCCACGGCCTGCGCGACCTGGGCGTCAAGCACGAGCCGCGCCGCCTGTTGCGCAACGTGCGCGGTGCCGAGCTGGTCGAGCTGCCCAACGCCGAATCGTGCTGCGGCTTCGGAGGGACCTTCTCGGTCAAGCATCCGGAGATCTCGGTGGCAATGCTCGACGAGAAGGTCGAGGCGATCGAGCGGGCCGGAGTCGACGCCGTGGTCTCGGGGGACGCGAGCTGTCTCATGCAGATCGGCGGCCGGCTGTCGCGCCGCGGGTCGTCAGTCCGCGCGCTGCACCTCGCGGACGTGCTGGCGTCCACCGCATGACATTTGACGGCGGCGTGCGCGCCGCGCTGGGCGACGTGCAGCTGCGCGGCGCGCTGCGCCAGGCGACGACCTTGTTCGGCGACCGGCGGCGAACGGCGCTCGTCTCCATTCCGGACTGGGAGGCGACCCGCGAGCGCGCGCGCGCGATCAAGGACGAGACGCTGCTCCATCTCGACCGCTACCTCGAGCAATTCACGGCCAATGCCGAGCGCGCCGGCGCGCAGGTGCACTGGGCGCGGGACGGGGGCGACGCATGCGAGCTCATCGGGCGGATCGCCGAGCAGCACGGTGCGCGCACGGTCGTCAAGAGCAAGAGCATGGCGACGGAAGAGATTCACCTGAACGCCGCGCTGGCGCGCCGCGGCATCGAGCCGATCGAAACGGATCTGGGCGAGTACATCATCCAGCTCGCTGGGGAGACGCCCTCCCACATCGTCGTGCCAGCGATTCACAAAACGAAGGCGCAGATCGCCGCGCTGTTCGCGGACAAGCTCGGCATCGAGCCGTCGGACGATGCCGCGGCGTTGACGGCTGCGGCGCGACGCGCGCTGCGCCGCCGCTTCGCCGAGGCGGACGTCGGGATCAGCGGCGTCAATTTCGCGGTGGCCGAGACGGGAACGATCCTGATTCTCGAGAACGAGGGGAACGCGCGGCTCACGACCAGTCTCCCGCGCACGCACATCGCGCTGATGGGGATCGAGAAGGTGATCCCGCAGTTTGCCGATCTCGAGGTGTTTCTGCAGCTGCTGCCGCGATCGGGGACGGGCCAGGTGCTGACGGCCTACCAGTCACTGCTCACCGGCGTTAAGCGACGCCCCGAAGACGAAGGCCCTGAGGAGCTGCACATCGTGCTGCTCGACAACGGGCGCTCCCGCATGTTGGCGGCCCCGGTCACGCGGCAATCGCTCGCCTGCATTCGCTGCGGCGCGTGCCTCAACGCGTGCCCGGTGTACCGTCAGATCGGCGGCCACGCCTACGGCTCGGTCTATCCCGGTCCGATCGGCGCGATCTTGACGCCGCAGCTGATCGGGATCGAGCGATCGGCCCATCTGCCCTACGCCTCGAGCCTGTGCGGTGCCTGCCGCGACGTCTGTCCCGTGAAGATCGATATCCCGGCCGTGCTGCTCCATCTGCGCGCGCAGGTGATCGAGCAACACGCGGGCAAAAGTCGCCGCCTCGAGCGCGTGGCATTTCGTTGCTACACCGCCGTCATGGCGCGGCCTCGCCTGTACGAGTGGACGATGCGCGTCGCGCGCGCCTTGCACATCATGCCCCCGCTTCGTGCCTGGACGAAGTGGCGCGATCTGCGGCCCCTCGCGCCGCGGAGCTTCCGGGAGGAGTGGCGAGCCGGCCTCTCAAAAGCAGGCCCTTCGCTCGCGCGCGTTCCGCGCGCTCGCTCAGGATGACACCTCCGCGTGTGGAGAAAGCAAAGCAAGGAACGGGGAGCGTGGACGCCGCACGCGACCAGATTCTCCGCTCGATCCGTGAGAACCTGGCGAGAAGCGCGCGTGACGCCGTGACGCACGCTCCGAGCGACCACGCGCCCCCCAAGCCCCGAGTCCCGAGCCCCGAGCCCCTCGATGCAGTCGAGCGGTTCACGTCTCAGCTCGAGGCGGTCGGCGCGCACTGGACGCTCGTGCGCGGCGAGGTCGAAGCGGCGCGTGCCTTGCGACGGATCTTGTCCGACGCCGGGGCAAAGCGGGTGGCGGGATCAGACGCACCCCTCGTCGCCCGAGTTCTGCCGGGGCGTCTCACGGGTCTCTCGCGCGACGAGCTGTTCACGTGCGATGCCGGCGTGACCACCGCACAATGGGGCATCGCCGAGACAGGCACGCTCGTGCTCGAGTCGGCGCGCGAGCGGAGCCGGCTCGCCTCGCTCGTGCCGCCGATCCATATCGCCTTGCTGTCTACCAACCGTATCTGCGCCTCGCTGGGGGACGCGCTCGCCCGGGTGGATGTCACCAGCCATGCGATCACGCTGATTACCGGACCCTCGCGGACGTCGGACATCGAGCTTACGCTGGTGGTGGGGGTGCACGGTCCGCAAACGGTCCACGTTCTGCTCCTCGAGGAGGAATAGAGATGAAGAGGGCTTTCGGCGTCCTGGCAGCGGCGCTATGCATCGCCGCCTGCAGTAAGTCCGGCTCTCGGCAAAACGGGCTCACGATCGCCGTGATCCCGAAGGGCACGACGCACGAGTTCTGGAAGAGCATCCACGCGGGCGCGGTCCAAGCCTCGCAGGAGCTGACGGCGCAAGGGTCGCCCGTCACGATCATCTGGAAAGGTCCGCTGCGCGAGGACGACCGCGAGCAGCAGGTCCAGGTGGTGGAGGGATTCTCGAGTCAGGGGGTCCAGGGTATCGTGCTCGCACCCCTCGACGACCGTGCTCTGGTGCGTCCCGTGGAGGAGGCCCGCCGGGCGGGCATCCCCACCGTGATCATCGATTCGGACCTGCAAACCGACTCGACGGTCAGCTTCGTAGCCACCGACAACTACAAGGGCGGCCAGATGGCCGCGGACCGCCTGGGCTCACTCCTCGGCGGCAAAGGCGGCGTCCTCTTGCTCCGCTACGCCGAGGGGTCGGCCAGCACGGCGGCGCGCGAGCGGGGCTTTCTCGAGCAGCTCAAGGCGAAGTACCCGGGCATTCGCGTCGTATCGTCGGATCAGTACGCCGGCCCAACCCGCGAGACCGCCAAGCGGGCGTCCGAGAACCTGCTGAACCGGTTCGGAAGCGGTTTACAGGGGATCTTCACGCCCAACGAGTCCTCCACGATCGGGATGCTGCTCGCGCTTCAGGACATCGGCCTCGCCGGCAAGGTGAGGTTCGTCGGCTTCGATGCCAGCGGGATCCTGCTGGAGGCGATCAAGACCGGCCAGCTCGACGGCATCGTGGTGCAAAACCCGATGCGCATGGGCTACCTCGGCGTGAAGACGATGGCCGACTACCTGCGCGGGAAGCCCGTCGAGCGGCGCATCGACACCGGCGTCATCCTGGTCACCGGCGCGAATCTGGATTCTACGACCACGCAAGACGTAATCCACCCGCCGATCGCGCGTTATCTCACCGAGCAATGAGCCTGCTCGAGATTCGGGGCATCGCGAAGCGCTTCGGGCCCACGGTCGCCCTGGACGGCGTCGATCTCGCGCTCGAGCCGGGCGAGGTGCGGGCGCTGATCGGGGAGAACGGCGCCGGCAAGAGTACCCTCATGAACGTCCTGGCCGGCGGCCTCCCTCCCGATCGGGGCGAGATGGAGCTCGGTGGACGCCGCTACGCCCCAGGCTCTCCGCTCGAGGCTCGGCGCCGCGGTGTCGCCCTGATTCATCAGGATCTCTCGCTGTGTCCCCACCTCACCGTCGCCGAGAACATTCTGCTCGGCGTCGAGCCCTCGCGCTGGGGATGGATCGACGGAGACGCAGCGCGCCGCAAGGCGCTGGCGCTGCTCGAGCATTTCGGCCACCCGCAGCTCCACCCCGACCGGCGCGTTAGCGCGCTGCCGATCGCGGCGCAGCAGGTGGTCGAGATCTGCCGCGCGCTGGCGGCCGACGCGCGCATTCTCCTGATGGACGAGCCGACGAGCAGTTTCCAACGCGAGGACGTCGATCGCTTGTTTGCGTTGATCCGGCGCGTGGCATCGCAAGGGATGGCGGTGATTTACATCAGTCACTTCCTCGAGGAGGTTCGCGAGATCGCCGGCCAGTACACCGTACTCCGTGACGGCCGTAGCGTGGACGCGGGCGATATCGATGGCGTGAGCAACGAACACCTGATCGCGCAGATGGTGGGCCGCGAGATGGGCGAGCTGTTTCCTACGCGCGTTCGCGCCGCGGGCGGCGAGGTGATCCTCGCCGTGCAGGACGTCGCCGCGCCGCCGACCTTGAAGCAGGCCAGCTTCGACCTGCGGCGCGGCGAGATCCTCGGGATCGCGGGGCTGATGGGATCGGGCCGGACGGAGCTGGTGCGTGCCCTGTTCGGTCTGGAGCCCGGCGCGTCGGGGCGCATCGCGCTGTTGGGCCGCGCGCTCGCGGTCCAGGGCGCGTCACCCGGGCAGCGCCTGAATCAGGGATTCGGCTACCTGAGCGAGGACCGAAAGCGCGAAGGACTCGCGTTGCCGCTCTCGATCGCGGACAACTTGACAGCGACCCGGCTCGCCGCCGTGTCGCCGGGCTGGGGCTGGCTCGATCTGAAGCGACAATGGGCCGCGGCACGCTCGTGGATCGACGCGCTGCACATTCGCGCGGAGGATCCGGCCCAGCCGGTGCGTGCGCTGTCCGGCGGCAATCAACAGAAGGTGGCGGTCGGGAGGCTGCTCAATCAGGACGCGGAATTGCTACTCCTCGATGAGCCCACGCGTGGCATCGACATCGCGAGCAAGGCGCAGATCTACGAGACGATTGCGCGCTGTGCCGAGGAGGGGAAGGCGGTGCTCCTCGTCAGCTCCTACCTACCCGAGCTGTTCGGGCTGTGCGACCGCTTGGCTGTGATGAGCCGGGGACGGCTGTCGGCGGCCAGGCCGATCGCGGAATGGACGCCGGAGACGGTGTTGGCGACGGCGATCGGGGAGCCAAGTCCGTGACCCCTATGCCGCGCGCGGTCCAACGCCCGAACGCCTCCGCCACGGTAAGTTTGCCCGGCGCTATACTGGAACGAGTGGATGCCCTCCGCGACCACGAGCGCGACTACGACGCGCTCGCCGAGCGGCTCGCCCGCCGCGGGCAGCGCGCCGAGACGGTGGTGCAGGCAGTCGGCCGCTTCGCGGTCGCCCTGCCGTCCTGGGCGCTCGGCACAGGCGGGACCCGGTTCGGGCGCTTCCCCGGCCCCGGCGAGCCGCGCACGCTCGCCGAGAAGCTGGCGGACGCCGCAGTCGTTCACCGCCTCACCGGGGCCGCGCCGCGCGTCTCGCTCCATATCCCCTGGGACGAACCCGATGACGTCCCTGCGCTGCGCGCCATCGCCGCCGAGCTCGGCCTCGGCTTCGACGCGGTCAACTCGAACACCTTCCAGGACCAGCCGGGCCAGCCGCTGAGCTACAAGCTCGGCTCCTTCAGGCACGCCGATGCCACTGTGAGACGTCAGGCGGTGGAGCACCATCGGCACGTCATCGAAGTGGGGCAGGCGCTCGGCGCCGACGCGATCACCGTGTGGCTCGCCGACGGCTCGAACTACCCGGGGCAAATGTCGCTGCGTCAGAGCTTCGAGCGCGTGCTGGACTGCCTGCGAGACGTGTACGCCGCGCTCCCCGCCCGCTGGCGGCTGTTCACGGAGCACAAGCCCTACGAACCCGCCTTCTACGCCACGGTAGTGCAGGACTGGGGCTCGTCGCTCCTCCTGGCACAGGCGCTTGGCGAGCGGGCGCAGTGCCTGGTGGACCTCGGGCACCATCTACCGAACACGAACATCGAGCTGGTGGTGGCGCGGCTGCTCGGCGCGGGGAAGCTCGGCGGCTTCCACTTCAACGACTCGAAGTACGGCGACGACGACCTCACGGCGGGCTCGATCAAGCCGTACGGCCTGTTCCTCATCTTCCACGAGCTGGTCCTCGCCGAGCGCGAGCGGCTCGCCGGGTTTCGGCCTGCGTACATGATCGACCAAAGCCACAACACCAAGGACCCGATCGAGGATCTGCTCCAGACGGTCGACCAGCTCCAGCTCGCGTACGCGAAGGCGCAGCTGGTCGATCACGCAGCGCTCGCCGCCTACCAGGAGTCCGGCGACGTAATGCTTTCGGAGCGCACCCTCAAAGACGCGTTCGAGACGGATGCGCGCCCGCTGGTGGCGGAAGCGCGCCGCCGCGCCGGCGCCGCGCTCGACCCGGTACTCGCATTCCGCGCGTCGGGCTACCGGGCGCGCGTGGCGGCACAACGCAGCGGCGGCGGGTATGTCCCGCCGCAGAGCCTGTAGGTCGTGAATCTCGCCATCGACTTGGGCGCGTCGAGCGGCCGGGCGGTGCTCGGGACGCTCGAGCGACTGCCGGAAGGATGGCGGGTCGCGACCCGTGAGGTGCACCGCTTCCCCGTGCCGCTGATCGAGCAGGCCGGCCACCTCTACTGGGATGTCCACGCGCTGTGGGATGAAGTGCGCGCCGCGCTCGCTGCGGCGCTCGATATCGCGCCGACGCTCCAGTCGGTGTCCGTCGATAGTTGGGCGGTCGACTACGTCCCCCTCGGTGCGGACGGCGCGCCGCTGCGGCTCCCGTACGCGTACCGCGACCCGCGCACACGGGGGCGGTTGGCCGAAGTGCTGCGTCGCATCGACGCCGACGCGCTGTACAGCGCGACCGGGATCCAATTTCTGGAATTCAATACACTCCCCCAGGTCGTATCGGACCTGCTGGACGAGCCTGAGGTCGTGGCGCGAACCGAGACGCGACTGCTCATCGCCGACTACGTCCTCTACCGCCTGAGCGGCCGCCGCGTCGCCGAACGGACGATGGCGAGCACGACGCAACTGTTCGACGTGCGGGACGGCGCGTGGTCGCACGACGTGATCCGGGCGGCCGGGGACAATCCCGCGCGTTGGCCGCCGATCGTGAGCCCGGGCACCGTCCTCGGTCCGGTGCTGCCGGAGGTGCTGCCCGCCGCGCTCCGCGGCACGGGGCGCGCTCCTCTCGTGGTCGCGTCGTGCTCGCACGATACCGCGGCCGCGGTCGCCGCCGTCCCGGCGGCTGGCGACGAGCCCTGGGCGTACATCAGCTCGGGCACGTGGTCGCTCGTCGGCGTGGAATTGCGCGCTCCGGTATTGACGGCGGCGGCGCGCCGGGCGGGGTTCACGAACGAGGTGGGGCTCGACGGCACGATCCGCTTCTTGAAGAACCGCACCGGCATGTGGGTGCTCGAGGAGTGCCTGCGCGAGTGGCGGGCCGACGATCCCGGGCTCGCGTGGGAAACCCTGCTCACCGAAGCCACGGCCTCCTCCTCAGGCCACGTGATCGATCTCGACGCGCCTCAGTTCGGCGAGCGC
>DASXTV010000019.1:0-1537 GCA_036505175.1 Gemmatimonadales bacterium | reverse complement strand
GGTGAATCCGCGCGGGCTCACCAAGGCATCAGTCGTGCGCGGTCACCCGCACACGTGGACCGCGCGCTTCGTCAGCCTCACGTTCAATCAGTTCGGCCGCGATCTCCCGATGACCGGCATCAACGAGTCCGGTTTGTTCGTCTCCCAGATGTGGCTCGATGAAGGGAAGTATCCCGCCGTCGACGCGCGTCCCGAGGTCAATCCGCTCGAATGGGTCCAGCTTCAGCTCGACACCGCCGCGTCCGTCGCCGATGTACTGAAGACCGTGCGCGAGGTCCGGATCCGGTCGGGTCCGCCGCTGCATTTTCTTGTCGCCGATCGGGCGGGCAACGCAGCGGTGATCGAGTTTCTCGATGGCGAGCTTCGCGCGCGCACGGGCGCGGAACTTCCGATTCCCGCGCTGACCAACTCCACGTACGCCGCTTCGCTCGCGTCTCTCGCGCGGCACAAGGGCTTCGGTGGCGATGGTGCTCTGCCGTATGTGTCGCCGACTGGCGACACGTCGCTGGCGCGCTTTGTTGTCGCTGCCGCTGACCGCGCGGCGCCGACAGGCGGCGATCCGATCGCGCAGGCGTTCGGTACACTCGAGCGCGTGCGTCAGAGCGGCTCGACACCAACGCGCTGGAGCATCGTGTACGAGCTCGGCTCACGGCGCGCTCATTTCCGCACCGAGGGACAGGCGGCAATCCGTCGCGTCGATCTCACCGCCTTCGATCTGGGGTGCACGCAGCCGGCGAGGATGCTCGACATCGACGCGCCGCTGGACGGCGACGTGACGGCGCACTTGACGGCCTATACGACTGCGGCAAACCTCGATCTCGTCATGCGCAGTTTCCGCAAGACGCCGTTTCTCGCGAACACCCGGACGAGGGAATCCGAAGTCTCGCGCGCCATCCCGAGCGCGCGCGGTGCGCTGCTGGGGACGCTGGCGGTGACAGACGGTGAGCGCCTGACGCGCGGGCGCTGATAACACGGGACGCCGGATGACGATCAATGCCGTGGGCGGAGTGGGAGCTATCTGCCAGGGGCTGTGCGGCGCGGCGAGAACTTCCTCGATCCCCATGCCCTTCACTCGGTGCCGAAACGGCTGGCCGTAGGCCTGGTCACGATCGCGTAAGAGATAGGAGGGCGCGGAGTCGTCGGGGAACGCGTCAACAATCTGCTGCGTCGTCCAAGCCGCAGTGGGATGCTCGGTGACGTTGAAGTGGACGACGCGCCGGCGGTGATGGGCGAGCACGACGAGGACGAAGGGGACACGCAGGCCGGCGGTGGGAGCCGTGAAGAAATCGATCGAGATCAAGTCTCGGACATGGTTAGCGAGGAACGTCCGCCAGGTCTGAGAGGGTTCGGGGCACCGCTTCGGGATGAGCCGGGAGACGGTGCGCTCGGCGACATCGATGCCGAGCTTCAGGAGTTCCCCGTGGATGCGGGGAGCACCCCACAAGGGATTCGCCGCGGCCATTTTCCTGACGAGAGCGGTGATCTCGGCATTGACGGGAGGGCGGCCGCCGGTGGGCCGACGCGAGAGCTGGGTCCA
>DASXTV010000018.1:0-42409 GCA_036505175.1 Gemmatimonadales bacterium | reverse complement strand
GCGCGCGTGACGTTGATGTGAAACGTCGGCACGAGCTCGTACTCCCCGACATAGCGGTGTAAGACTGTCGAATCGAGGGCGACTTCGGTATGCGGCTTGGGCAGCGGCCGCAACGGGTAGCTCTCGTCCAATAGATGAAAGCCGATGTCGTCGACTGTCACGTTCACGTTGGTGAGCACGACTACGCCGATGTGCCGCGCCGCGTCGAATCCAATGAACGACCGGTAACCGCCCGTCCCACCGTTGTGCCAGATCAGATTCCCGACCAGACGCTGCAAGTTGTGCCACGCGAGTCCGATCTTGAGATGGGAGTCGCCCGTCCGTGCCGCTCGCCGTGCGTTTGCCGTAGTGTGCGGGAAAGCGGCGTCGCGGTGGAGTCGAGATTCGCCGCGAGAAAATCAGCAGGTCGTGCACCGTTGACCGCAACGCACCCGCGCCGGCGAGGGTCGGGAGATCCCAGTTGGCGACGACGTGGCCCTCCGCGTCGTGGCCGGGCGCAAGGCGCGCCTTGAGCTCCGGCGTCAGCGTGATCGCATGACAGCGTGGAGACTGAGTGCGGCGATGAAATGCATGCCCAAATTTAGTATCTTCTCGCCGCCGTGCTCGTCCCCAAGCTTTTCACGACCCTCCATGACTACAACCGGGAGCAATTCACCCGGGATCTGATCGCCGGCGTCATCGTCGGCATCGTCGCACTGCCGCTCGCCATCGCCTTCGCCATCGCGAGCGGGCTCAGTCCTGAGCGTGGGCTCTACACCGCCATCGTCGCCGGCTTTCTCATCTCACTGCTCGGTGGCTCGCGCGTCCAGATCGGTGGACCGACCGGCGCGTTCGTCGTCATCGTCTCGGGAATCGTGGCGCAGCACGGTGTCGATGGTCTCGTCGTCGCCACGCTCATGGCCGGCTTTATCCTTGTGGCCTTCGGGCTATTCCGGCTCGGCGGCGCGATCAAGTTCATCCCGTATCCGGTGACCATCGGCTTCACGAGCGGCATCGCGTTGATCATCTTCTCGAGCCAGATCCGTGACCTGCTCGGTCTCGAGATGTCGTCGGTGCCTTCCGCGTTCTTGCCGAAGTGGGACGCGTACGTGCACGCGTTCGACACGGTCAACCCTTGGGCGCTGATGGTGGCAGTGGCGACGCTCGCCATCATCGCCGTCTGGCCGAAGATCTCGACACGCATTCCCGGTCCATTCGTCGCCCTGATCGTGACGACAGGACTCGCGCAGCTGCTGCACCTGCCCGTCGAGACGATCGGCGCGCGCTTCGGTGCGATCCATGCCGGGCTGCCACAGCCCCATATCCCGCCGCTCTCGCTCGCGGTTATCCAGGGGCTGGCGGGTCCCGCGTTCACGATCGCCCTGCTCGCCGCGGTCGAATCACTGCTCTCGGCCGTCGTAGCGGACGGCATGATCGGCGGCCGCCATCGGTCCAACATGGAGCTGGTGGCGCAGGGCGTGGCGAACATCGCGTCACCGTTGTTCGGCGGGATGCCCGCGACCGGTGCGATCGCGCGGACGGCGACGAACGTGAAGAACGGCGGGCGCACGCCGGTCGCGGGGATGGTCCATGCCGTTACGCTGCTGTTGATCACGCTCTTCTTCGGGCGCTGGGCCGGTCTGATCCCGCTCGCGACGCTGGCCGCGATCCTCGTCGTGGTGGCGTTCCACATGAGCGAGTGGCGAACGTTCATCTCCGAGTTCCGCGCGCCGAAGAGCGACGTGGCGGTGCTGCTGACCACCTTTTTGCTCACCGTGCTGGTCGATCTCACCGTCGCGATCGAGGTCGGGATGGTGCTCGCCGCGTTCCTGTTCATGCGGCGCATGGCTGAGGTGACGAACATCAGTGTCCTCACGCACGAGTTCACCGATCCGGTGGACGACTTCGAACATGATCCCAACGCGGTGCTCCGCAGGGCCATCCCACAGGGCGTGCAGGTTTACGAGATCACGGGGCCGTTCTTCTTCGGCGCCGCCGAGATGTTCAAGGATCGGGTTGGACGGATCGCGGGCAAGCCCAAGGTGCTGATCATACGCATGCGGCACGTGCCGGCCATCGACTCGACGGGCCTGCACGCGCTGCGCGAGCTGGTGCACCGCAGCCGCAAGGAAGGGATGCTGGTGATTCTGTCCGACGTGCACGCGCAGCCGGTAGTCGCACTCGACCGGTCGGGCCTGTACGACGAGCTCACGGAAGACAACATCCACGGCAACATCGACGACGCGCTGAACCGCGCCCGCCAGTACCTCGGGCTCGAACCTGTGCAGCGCCCCGAGTTTGCGACTCCGACGGTGGCCCGCGAGTCTAAAGAATCCCTCACGAAGCCTTCATGAAGACGCGAGGGGTCGCCAGCTAAGCTCCGCGCACCCAACGAACGGAGCTGCTGATGCGTCGGAGCCTCATAGTCGCAGGTCTTGTCACGGCCATGGTGAGTCTCGCCTGCCGGGAGAATCAGCCACCGCAGCGCGTCGAGACGCCGCCGACAAACGCGCCCGCCGATGTGTCGCACGGTGAAGCCCCGATCGGCACGGCCGCTGCGCCGGCACCCATCGACCCGGCTGCTCCGCCGCGCTCGACCAGCCGCGTACACCGCCTGCGCGTCGCGATCAAGCACGCGAAGATCACCATCGCCGAAGGCGTGACGTACGATGGCTGGACGTTCGACGGCCGCGTGCCGGGTCCGGTGCTTCGCGTTACCCAAGGTGACACCGTGGACTTCACGCTCGTGAATGAGGCGCCGATGCCGCACAGCCTCGACTTTCACGCTGCGGAAATCGCGCCGAGCCGCGCGTATGTGAATCTCATGCCGCACGACTCGCTCCATTACCGCTTCGTCGCGCGTGTGCCGGGCGCGTTCATGTATCACTGCGGCACCGCGCCGGTCGCGCTCCACATCGCGAACGGCATGTACGGCGCGATTATCGTCGATCCGCGTCAGGGCCGGCCGGCCGCGAAGGAGTTCGTGTTCGTACAGAGCGAGTTCTATACCAAGACGCTCCCCGATTCCACGCGGTCGATCGAGTGGGAAAAGCTGCTTGGCCTGGCGCCGGATTACGTGGTGTTCAACGGCCGCGAAGCAGAGTACGCGCATCATCCCATCGACGTGCGAGTCGGCGAGCCCCTGCGGCTGTACGTCGTGAACGCGGGTCCGAACCGGTTTTCAGCGTTCCACGTGGTCGGCGCGATCTTCGATCGCGTGTACATGGATGGGTCGCTCGCCCACCCGCTCGAAGGCGTGCAAACGGTGACGGTCCCGGTGGGTGGCGGCGCCATTTTCGAAGCCCATCTGGTCGAAGCGGGAACCTATCCCTTCGTCAGTCACGCATTCGCGGATGCGACCAAGGGGGCGGTCGGAATGTTGAGGGCCCACTAACGGAGGACTCATGAAAGTCGCCGAGCTGATGCAGACAAATCTCAGAACGATCAGCACCGACGCCACGATGGCCGACGCTGTCGTCGTATTCGCGGAAGCGCAAGTGTCGGCGCTGCCCGTTTTGGATCGTCTGGGCCGTGCGGTTGGTGTCGTGTCGACGCGGGAGATTCTGAAAGCCGAGAGCGCCTGCGAGTCGCCGCTGATGCGGGAGCGCCTGTTCGAGCGGACGCGCATGCTCGAGACCATGACGCCGTGGCCCACGACGATTGACCCCGACCTCGACGTCCGCCAGGCTGCCCAGGAGATGCTCTACCTGAACGTGCAGCGCCTGTTCGTCGAGTACGATGGCGCGCTCGTCGGAGTCATCTCACAGACCGACATCGTCGGCGCGGTCGCGACCGCGAGAGTTTAGCGGGCTAGCGGCGCTGCACGGACCAGCGGCCCGTCTGCGTATCGCCGGACTGCAGCCTGGTCGTGTAGGTACCGGCGATTGTATTCCCGGTCTGCTCTCCCGTGAACGTGGTGAACAGCCGCTCCCCCGTGTGTGGATCCGCGTAGGAATCGAGCGTTCCACTCACATGCCCGCGCTCCACACGCACGAATCGAATCGAGAGCACCGTGGATGCGGGCGCTTGGCTGCCGCCGCCGGCGTTCGGTTGGGTCCATGGCACCAGCGCCCGGCCCCACGCCCGCGGGATCATGACGACGTCGCCGAAGGCGGTGTCGCCGGCCGCACGCAGCGTGAAGCTGATGCTGCCGCTGCGACCGGACTCGGCGCTGCTGTAGTCGCCGGCCCACTCGCCCGTGAGGGCCGAGACGTCCGTGGCTGCGCCGACGAGCGGAACGGGACTGCGGGAAGCGCCGCAGGCGCTGAGCGCTAACGCGCACAGCACGAAAGGCAGGGGAGTCTTCGGAACGCGGAACATGATCGCCTCGCGGTAAATGGGATGCTTCGTTACGCGCGACGGCGGGCGCGCTGCGGCTGCCTAACAATGACAGCAAAAGCCTGAATTGTCACTGTGGTCACGGTGAAGCATTATGTCGAATGACCTCACAACTCGAAGCGACCCGAATCCGGGAGCGATTCGAGCGGCTGCTGGCGGCCGGCATCGCGATTTTCTCGCGACACGACCTCGAGCATGTGCTACAGCAGGTGGTGGATGCGGCGCGTGACGTCGTAGGCGCTCGCTACGCCGCCCTCGGCGTCCTGGGAGACGACCGCGAGACCCTCGTGCAGTTCGTCACCTCCGGCCTCGACGAGGCGGCCCGCAAGAGGATTGGCGATCTACCCCGCGGCCGCGGGCTGCTGGGTCATGTCATTCGGGAAGGCAAGCCCATTCGCACGGCGGACATCAACCGCCACCCCGAACGCTACGGGTTTCCGCCGCATCACCCGCCGATGAAGTCGTTCCTCGGCGTTCCGGTGACGGGTCGAGGCGGCGTGTTCGGCAATCTCTATCTCACCGAGAAGATCGACGCCGCCGAATTCGACGCCGAGGATGAGGCGATCGCGGTGTTGCTGGCGTCGCAGGCGGCGGTGGCCGTTGAGAATGCGCGGCTCTATGGCGAGAGCGAGCAACTCGTCGGCCAGATCCGGGCGATGCAGCGCCAGCGCGATCTGTTTTTCGCGATGATGAATCACGAGCTGCGCAACGCGCTCACGGGCGTGTACGGGTGGGCGGAGCGGCTGGTGCGGCGGAAATCACCGGAGACGACCGAGCAGGCCGCACGGGAAGTGTACGAGGCGGCCGATCACACGATCGTGCTGCTCAACAATTTCCTGGACCTGATGCGGCTCGACGCCGGCAAGGTCCGCCCCGTGATACGCGATGTAGAGGTGCAAACCGCGGTGCAACGCACTCTGACGGCCAGCGAGCCAGCCGCGACCGCAAAGCGCCTGCGGCTCGTTTCACGCACCGACGGGGGTCGCGAGACCATTCGGACTGACCCGCTGCGCCTCGAGCAGATCCTCCTCAACCTGCTGTCCAATGCCATCCGCCACAGTCCGGAAGGCGCGGTCGTGGAAACGACCGTGGGGGACGCCGCAGGCCACATGGTGTTCTCGGTGGTCGATCACGGACCCGGGATCCCTGCCGAGCTGCGCGATCGCATCTTCGAGCCGTTCGAGCGGTTCGATCCGCACTCCGGGCTGGGCACGGGACTGGGCCTGCCCGTCTCTCGCGGGCTGGCAGAGGCGCTCGGGGGTGCCCTAACAGTGGAAGACACGGCAGGCGGCGGCGCCACTTTTATCTTGAAGATTCCTTCATGAACCCTTTAGAAATGGTTCAACGCGCCGCTGCTAGCGTGCCTTCATGAAGATTCTCGTGGTGGAAGACGACCGAAAGGTCGCGGGTTTCATCGAGCAGGGCCTGCGCGAGGAAGGGTACGTTGTGGATGTCGCGGGTGACGGCGAGCAGGGCACGATGCTGGCGCACGTCTACGACTATGACATGCTCGTGCTGGACGTCATGCTCCCCAAGAAGACCGGCCTGCAGCTGGCGGCGGAGCTCAGGCGCGAGGGACGCGCCACACCGATCCTGATGCTGACGGCCCGGGACACGACGGAAGACGTGGTGCGCGGGCTCGATGCCGGCGCGGACGACTATCTCACCAAACCCTTCAAGTTCGACGAGCTGCTCGCGCGGGTGCGCGCGCTGGTGCGGCGGGGCGGCGCGGGCCGCACGGAGTTGTTGCGGTACGGTCCAGTCGAGCTCGACCGCCTCAAGCACAAGGCGCGCGTCGACGGCAAGGGGCTGGACCTCACGCCCAAAGAGTTCCATCTACTGCAGCACTTCCTCCTGCACCCCGAAGAGGTCGTCCGCCGTACCGAGCTGCTCGAAAAAGTCTGGGACATGCATTTCGATCCCGAGAGCAACGTGGTGGACGTGCATGTCGGCAACCTGCGCCGCAAGCTCAAGCAGGCGGCCGGCCACGAGCTGATCGAGACGGTGCGGGGCGTCGGATTCCGGCTGCAGACGCCCAATCGAGCGGAGGCGTGACGCGTGGCGGGTTCGCTCCGCCGCACCCTGGCTCTGCGGTTCGCGGCGACGATGGCCGCCGGGCTGCTGCTCGCGACCGGCGCCTTTTACTGGTCGGCCTCACGGGCGCTGCAGGAATCGGTTTCGCCCGCGATTCTCCGCAGTGATCTGGTGCTCGTGCTCGCGTCTATCGTCGTTACGGGCACCGCCGCGACGCTGATGGGCGCGTGGCATTTCACGTCATCCGCCGTTCGTCCGGTCACCGAAATCACGGCGCAGGCCACCCGCATCGAAGCGGGAACGCTGGATCAGCGCATCCTCGCCCATGCGGATACCGAGGAATACGAGGGACTTGTCGCCGTCCTGAACCGCATGCTCGAGCGCCTGGAGCGCGGCTTTGCGGCGCAACGGCGTCTGACGGCGGATGTGAGCCACGAGCTGCGGACGCCGCTGACGGCGCTGCGCGGCGAGATCGAGGTGGCGCTACGCGCGCCGCGCTCGCAGCGCGAATACGAGCACGTGCTGCGCAGCGGCCTCGAGGAGATCGAACGCCTCACCGAGCTGAGCGAGGATCTGCTGCTGGTTACGAGAGCCCAAGCTCGCCTGGTCTCGGCCAGACGCGTCGCCACCGATGTCGAGGGGCTCGTGGGCGACAGGCTCGACAAGCTGCGCGCGCAGTTCGAGGAGCGCGACCTTGCGGTGGCTCGCGCATTGCACTCCGGCAAGCCGGCCGTGCTAGTGGATCCCGAGCTCATCGGTCGCTTGGTAGATCATCTGCTCGAGAACGCGTTGCAGTTCACGCCCGCGGGTGGCGCGATCCGCGTGGAGATCGATCCCCTTCCGGCGGGAGGAGGCCTTCGCCTGGCCGTCGAAAACTCGGGACCCGGGATCGCCGCCATCGACTTGCCTCACCTCTTTGAGCCGTTCTATCGCTCCGATCCCGCCCGCACGCGCACGGCCGTCGGTGGAACGGGCCTCGGCCTTGCTCTGGTGGCGTCGATTGCGCACCTGCACGGCGGTCTCGCACGCGCGTCGAGCGTGCCCGGAGAGCATACGCGCTTCGAAGTGGAGATTCCTGCGGTCTAGACGACGGTTCCGAACACCCGCCCGACGAGCGCCGTCAGCGCCATCGCCAGTGCGCCCCAGAACGTGACCCGCAGTGCGCCGCGCCATCTGCTCGCGCCCCCCGCCCCGGCCGAGAGGGCGCCCAGCGCGGCGAGGAAAACGAGCGAGCTCGCCGTGACGGTCAGGATGATTCGAACGTCACTGCCGACGCGAGGGCTCCGGGGAATCTGCAAGCTCGCGGCGTTCCCTCCCGAGGTCGGCTTTCTCGGTGTCGGCCTGGGAGCTGACGGACACGTATTCCCCGGCGGCCATCGACATGGCGCCGGCGGCGAGGCCCGCGATGCCGGCGACGAGGACGCCGGCGCGTCCCGTGCCGGCCGCCGCGACGCCGACGACCAGGCTGGCGGTGGAGACGATGCCGTCGTTGGCGCCGAGCACCGCGGCCCGGAGCCAGCCGATGCGCTGCGTGTAGTGCTTCTCGAAGTGGGCCACGTGAGAGGCTACGGCGTTGCCGCGCGGATCGCCAGACCAAGACCGCTGTGGGCGAGGAGGTCCTGAACGGATCCTCATCCGCTCTTCAGAGACACTTCACCGTGCCACGTCCTTCTTGCTACAGACCGATCTGCCGTGTCTCAGGAACAGAGCGAGGTCCACATGACGAGTTCAAAACACATCGCAGGTTTGATTGGCCCTACACTCATTGCATTGATATTGTCCGAAAACAAATTCGTGAATCCTCATCTCTATGACAGCCAAATCCCTCCTGTCGTCTATCTCTCAGGCGCACTGTTCTTTGTGGCTGGCGTTGCGATCGTCCGTGCCCACAATCGTTGGACGGTCAGCTGGCCTGTCCTCGTAACGCTGACGGGTTGGTTTGCCATCCTCCTTGGCTCGTTCCGGATGCTCGCCCCTGCGTTTTACGAGCAGGGCGCGCAGGGGAATCCCACCGGCTTTTTGACGGGAGAAACTGCTCTTCTCGCAATCGGAATCTTTCTAACCCTCAAAGGCTATGGCCGAGGATCGTCCCCGCGGGCGATCGATCAAGGCCCTGAGAAGGCGAAGTGACGTGACGTAGCAGTGTGATGGCTAGCACCACGACCCAGAGCAGGAACACACCGATGTTCATGCGCTCCCAAACCCCAACCCACGGCGTGGGCAGATTTGCCGCGATTCGAGGGCCATCCAATCCTGTCAAAGCGCCGAACACGACGAGGATTACCATGATCACGATGGAGTAGAGGCGGAACCGCGGCCCGAATGCCGCTCCTCCGAAACCAATGGCGAGCATCATGGCGAGAACGGTCGCGATCGAAAAAACGATGTGCATGGTATCGGTCAGCGTAGACTCGGCCCCACGCAGGTGCATCGGTGCAAGGGGCCACACGAGGCTGATGACTCCACAGGTTACCATCAAGCCGCCCACGACGCGCAGGGGGGGGGTTCGACGACCCAACACCCAGACCTCCCAGCCGAACGCGGTCACAAGCAAGGCGTAGGCGATCCCCAGTGGAACCCAGAGGGATCTCGTCGGAGCACCGATTGCGGAGAGCTCGCTGACCGTTTGCGAAGCGGAGCTATAGCCCTCCCACTGCATCGGTATGAAGACGTTCATGGCGACGTAAAGGAGCGACGATAGGATGCCACAGACGAGCAGGACCTTCTTCATCATGGTTCCTCCTTGCGATGTCAGGAGGAGTCTGTCTGAGCCGGTGTGACGGGAGTGTGAGACGTTCGTGAGTATTTGGGTAGAGGGGGCCTTCTAGTGCTTCGACTTCATGTACTCCACGCCGGGCGCGACGGTCGCCCGCCACGCCGCCTCAACGGCCGGCGTGCACTTGCCGTCGAATTGCTTGACCGTGTCGACGAGCGCGTCGATGAACGGGCGATAGAGCGCGGGTTCGATGTTCAGATCCCGGCGGCTGTGCCGCTCAGCCAGCCGCGACAGCAGCGTGGGTTCCTGGTTGGGCTGGTTGGGGAAGATGAGTAGGATGCCGATGGCATGCCGAAGCAGCTTGGCCTGTTGATCGAAGTTGGTACCGGCAAACCGCGGTACCGCCTCGGGGCATGCCGCCAGGAAGTTGCGATAAAACGTGTCGAGAAAATTCGACGTCTGGCAACAACGATCATAGCTCGCCTTAGCCAGCGCCATCGTTGCTCGGTCGACCATGGCCACGAAAGTACGCTATGAAGGGTTCTTTCGCACACGTCTCAAGATTCCTTCATGCGCCCCGGCCGAGCTTGCAGGCGTACCCTCGGAAGGAGTCGGCGATGTCATGGGGACCGGTGGTTGTTGGCGTGGATGCCTCGCCTGCTGCGGTCGGAGCCGCCGCGCTCGCCGAGCGCATTGCGAACCTGGCGGCGGTCCGCTGCGAGCTGGTTCATGCAGTGCGCGACGCATGGGCGCCGCTCGTCGCCGTGAATCCGGACCCGCAAGTCGCCGAGATGCGGCTGCTGCAGCAGGCCGTTGCGCGCGATCGGGTCAACCACGTCTTGCAGGGGGCCATTTCGGACCGAGCCCTCGCGACGTTGAAAGTTCGCTTTGGACCGGCGGCGGTTGTCTTGCGGCAAGTCGTCGAGGAAAGCCGTCCGGGGTTGCTGGTCCTCGGCGGGAAGCATCACACGGCGCTCGAACGGTGGCTCGGCGGCAGCACGAGTCTGCACCTCGTGCGGACGTCCGAAGTGCCGGTACTCATCACGGCCCGGGAGCCAGCCACGCCGCGGCGCGTTCTCGTCGCAGCTGACTTGTCTCAGGCCGCCGGTCCTACGGTCCGTTTGGCGGAACGGTTCGCGCGATTGGTTGGCGCGCAGCTGCGAATGCTGACCGTCTACGAGCCGCTTCCTGATCTCCCTGGCATTCCACCCATGGATCCCACGGAGTACTACGCGCTCGCGCAAGAGACCCTGGAGCGGGATGTCTGGCCGCTGGTGAAGACCCCCAAAGTCGAGAAAGTCGTCCGCCACGGCATGGTGGTGGATACGCTCTTGCGTGAGGCCAGCGAGTGGCAGGCGGACGTTCTGGTGGTCGGCTCGCACGGCAAGGGTTGGGCGCAGCGTGTGCTCCTGGGCAGTGTCACTGAGCGTCTCATCAATCACCTGCCGACCTCGCTGCTCGTGGCGCCGGTAGGCGTCGCAGCAGCTGCACTATCCGAACGGCGGCAGCACCAGCTTGCCATCCACTGAGGAGGATGCGATGAAAGCGCAATCGTTCGTGGTAGGGGTGGACGGCTCGCCGGAGAGTGCTTCGGCGGCGTCCGTCGCATGGATGCTGGCTCGCGCAGCCGATGTGCCGTGCCGCCTGGTACACGCGATCGACGACATAAACACGTCGCTCGCGATGGCAGGGACCGGTGTGGTCACGGAAGCGCTGCAGCTCGCCGCGCTCGCCGGCGCGCGCGCAGAAGTGGGTGCGTTGCTCCAGGATTGCGTCCCGCCCGCCATCGTGGACGCGATGGTGGTGAGCACGGGGGCCACGGCTGACGTCCTCGAAGCGGTGGTCGACGAGACCGACGCGGCGATGCTCGTGCTCGGCGGGAAGCATCATTCGAAGCTCGGCCGCTGGCTGGGCGGAAGCACGGTGCAGGAAGTGGTCCGTCGTCTCCCGGTTCCGCTGCTCGTCACAGCCGGCGAGTTGCCAATCCATCCCCGGGTGATGGTGGCGGTGGATGCTTCGTACGCGGCGCTACCGACCATTCACCAGGCGGTCGCATTCGCGCGGCTGCTGGGGAGCCCGCTGCATGCGCTACATGTGATCGATCCGCCCCCGGCCATCGCGGAGCTTCCTCGCGACTGGTCGCGCGAGATCGTCGAGCGCGACATCTGGCCCACAATTCCGCTCATCGAGCGGGGCAAAGTCATTCGCGAAGGCGTCCCGTTCGATACGATCGTTGACGAGGCGGCGGCGTGGCGCGCCGACGTCATCGTGGTGGGCTCGCACGGGAAGGGTTGGGTCGATCGCCTGCTCATCGGCAGCGTGACCGAGGATTTGCTCAACAATCTGCCATGTGCCGTGCTGGTTGTGCCCGTACCGGCGCCGGAGCGTCGCGAATCCGTCGCGCATCACTCAGCCGCCGCTGTGGGCTGAGATATCTGAGACCCTTCGGGACAAGGGACGAGCCCATGAGACACATCCTGATCGTCTACGGCACGACCGATGGCCACACCGCCAAGGTCACTCAGGTGCTCGCCGAGGATTTACGCGCGCTGCGGTGCAGCGTGGATATCGTGGATGCGGCAGGCATGATGCACCGCTTGAGCCCGGAGGGCTATGATGGTGTGATCGTGGCGGCGTCGGTGCACATCGGCGATTACCAACGCTCCGTCACACGGTGGGTGCGCAGGCACGCCGCCATGCTGAACGGCATGCCGACGGCATTTCTCTCCGTCTGCCTGGCGGTCCTCGAACAGAACGCCAAAACACGGCGGGAAGTCGCCAACATCATCGAGCGATTCTTCGCCCGCACCGGTTGGCGGCCACCGATCGCCAAGCCGATCGCCGGTGCTGTACGCTACACGCGGTACGGGTGGCTCAAGCGTCTGATGATGAAACGCATCGTCGGAAAGGCAGGCGGTGGCACCGACACGACGCGAGATTACGAGTACACCGACTGGAACGACCTGCGCGCCTTCGCGGGTGCATTTGCCCAGCAGCTCACAACCAGGGAAGCGATGACGGGGGGCGCTCCGGTGTCATAGTGTCGCTGCTCGTCCCCCTTGCTGGGCACGAGGCACGCGCGGAGCTTTGGGCGCGTGCCTCTGCGTCGCCAACTCGGTCTCCTCGCCGTCACCGCCCTCGTCGTCGGTGAAGTCATCGCCATCGGGATTTTTCTCACGCCCGCGGGGATGGCGCGGTCGCTGGGCTCTCCCTTCTGGTTGCTGATTGTGTGGCTGCTGATGGGCTTCATGGCCTTGAGCGGCGCGCTCTGCTACGGCGAGCTGGCAGCGCGAGCACCGGAAGCAGGTGGTGGGTACGTCTACTTGCGGGAGGCGTACGGGTCTGCGGTGTCGTTTTTGTACGGCTGGAAATGCATGCTCGTCATGGACCCGGGCATCACGGCGGCCCTCGCGGTCGGCCTCGCAAGCTACGTTGGATACGCGGTTGGGCTGGCCGGCGCGTCGCTCAAGCTCCTCGCGATCGCAACGGTTCTTCTCCTCGCCGCGGTGAACGTCGCGGGACTGCGGCTCGGTTCAGGGCTGATGCAAGGGCTTACGGCGCTCAAGCTCGGTGCGCTGGGCCTGATCGCGGTGCTCGCCCTGGTGATGCAGGCGGGCCAGTGGTCGAACTTCGTGCCGTTCGTCGCGCAGCGTGCCGGCTCCGATCCGCTTCCCGGCGCGCTCGCCCCGGCCTTGGTAGGGGCGTTCTTCGCGTTCGGTGGGTGGTGGGAGATCTCCAAGCTGGCTGGGGAAGCGCGGGATCCGGCGCGTACGGTGCCGCGCGCCCTCGCGATTGGGGTCACGATCATCACGGCGATCTATATCCTGACGAGCGCCGTATTCCTCTATCTGGTGCCCCTCGACCGTGTGACATCGGGTGAGACCTTTGCGGCACAGGCAGGGGAAGCACTGTTCGGGGCCGCCGGCGGCAAAGTGTTCGCGCTCATCGTGATCGTGGCGGTTCTCGGCAGCCTGCTCGGGTTGCTCATGGCATTGCCGCGCGTCTACTACGCGATGGCGCAGGATGGTGTCTTCTTTAAGTCGGTCGGGGTGGTTCATCCGCGTTTCGGTACACCGGCCCGAGCGATCGCGATTCAAGCGGTCGTTGCGTCAGTCTACGTGGCCCTCGGCACCTTCAATCAGATCATCGCCTATTTCGTCTTCGTGACCGTGCTGTTCGTCGGTCTCACCGTCGCCGGACTGTTCCGGATCCGTCGCCGTTCTCCCGCGTCGGTGTATCGGACCTGGGGCTATCCGTTCACACCCGCCCTCTTCCTCGTGCTGGTGGCGGTCTTGCTCGTGCTGCTCGCCGGCCACAACCCGCTCCAGGCGGGGCTTGGCGTCGGCATCGTTGCTCTTGGCGCACCCGTGTACGTATTTCTGTTCCGTCGGCCACTCACTCTCGAACCAGTAGGATCCGATGACGTGGATACGCACGATTCCGCTGCCCGAAGCGGATGAGAAGCTGCGCCGGGCCATAGAAGCCCAAAAGGCGCTCTATCCGAAGGGATACGCGACCCCCGTTCACCCGACACCCGACGGGACGTCGGGAATCGTGGCCTCCCACAGTCTCATCCCCGACGCGCTGTATCACGCGTTCGCTACGTTCGGGTCGCTCATGTCGGATGAATTGCCGCTCTCGCGCCGCCAGCATGAGATGATCACGACGATGGTGTCGGTCACGAACCGGTGTCGATACTGAATCGAATCTCACGCAGAGTTTCTGCGTCGGCTCACGCTGGATGCAAAGCTGATCGAGGCCCTCGAGAACGACTACACGAAGGCGCCGATCTCGGAGCAGGACCGCGTCATGCTGGATTACGTGGTGCAGGTGACGCGCGACGCGACCCGAATCACGCCGGCGCATCATGAAACATTGCGGCGCGTGGGATTCGACGATCGGGCGATTCTGCAGATCACCCTGATCGCCTCGTGGTTCAACTACATCAATCGCGTCGCGGATGCCTTGGGGGTGGGTCGGGAAATGTAGGGGTTTTCCTGACTCCCCGCCCACCGGGGGCGCCAAACATTGTCGTGATGCCTCTTCACAGCCGCTTCATCCGCTCTTTATCCTCTCGGCGTTATCCCTCCCGAACGGCACGCGGCTTTGTGGATCGTGAAGGAATCATGAAGGCGCCTCGCTTGCCGGAACAACCCGTGATCGGTAGCATCGCCGCCGGGAGGGATTCATGAGGCTCGCGCATCTCGCCATTGCTGCTCTTACGGTGATCGCGCTTGGTGCGTGCACCGACGAAAAAATCGTGTACCGCGACCGGCCCGCCTTCAACCCGCCTCCCGACAGCGTGAACGGATTCCTCGGCTACTTTACCATCTCGACCAAGCAGACGACCTGCGGTAATTGCCACGTCGGTGTCCAGGCCGATTGGAAGACAACCCGGCACGCCAACGCCTGGGCGGATCTGCAGAGATCCGGACACGCGACCGCATCGTGCAACAAGTGCCATTCCGTCTCGGAGCTCGGGAATGCGATCGGCCACCCGGCGGGTTATTCCACGGTGCCCGACTCGGCCTATCGCGATGTGCAGTGCGAGAGTTGTCACGGTCCCGGCTTCACGCACGTCGAGAACCCCGATATCACGGCGAACCAGCCGCTCGCCCGGATCCATGTGGACACCGGCGTCACGACGTCGTGCAGCGGCTGTCATACGGGTGTGCACACGCCGTTCGTGGAGCAGTGGAAAGAATCGGCGCACGGATCGGGACCGGGGTTCGCGGCGGCGGCGACCAACGCCAGCTGCATGCCATGCCACGAGGGCCGGACCGCGATGGCCGTGAAGTTCGGCGAGACCGCCAATTACATCGAGAAAGCGTCCACCACGCCGGAACGAATCGGCTGCGTCACCTGTCACAACCCGCACGGCTCGCCGTACGAGCATCAGCTGCGCGCGCCGCTCTCGGAGCCGAGTCGCGATCAGCTGTGTGTGACGTGCCACTCGCGTACCGGTACGCCACCATGGGGGACAGCGACCGCCACGTCTTCCGCCCGTGGGCCGCATGGCGCCCAGGGTCTGCTGGTGCTCGGCGAGAACGTCGGCTGGATTCCGCCGAATTTCACCTACGACACGAACCAGATCGTGAGCAGCCACGGTACCGCCGCCAACCCCAAGCTGTGCGCGACGTGCCACGTCGTCCGCGCGACGGTGACGGATAACCTGACCGGGCAATTCACGTTCCAGAGCGTAGGGCACACGTTCGAAGCGATCCCGTGTCCGGATGCCAGCGGAATTCCGATGCCGTGCGCGGACGCGATCCCACCCGATACCGTGCATAACTTCAGTGCCTGCGCGGGCAGTGGCTGCCACAGCGCCGCCGCCACCGCTCGGAGCGCGTACGTCACGTTCAAGGGCCGGCTCAACAACCTGCTCGATCAGATCTGGACGGATACCAACGCGAACGGCGTCATCGATTCCACCGATGGTGGCTTGATTCCGCAGCTCGTCGCCCGCGCGATGCGTCCCGGCGCGACCGCGGCGGATACTGCCGCTATCAACTTCGGCAGCAACGTGACGACCGTGGCCAAGGGCGCACTGTTCAATGCCGCGCTCGCGGCGACCGATGACCGACCGTACTTTACCAGCGGCCGGGTACTGAACCGGGGATTTGCCGCACACCAGAGTGCCGGGAATGGCGTTCACAATCCGTTCCTGCTCGAGGCCCTCTTGACCTCATCCATCGACGCGCTGCATACGACCTATGGTTTACCGAGCCCGCCGGTTGACCTGCGCGTTCAGGCGACGGCCCCGCCGGGAGTGCGTACGCGGATAGGGCAATAGCCGGCCTGCTGCTTCAGCAAACCGCCGTCGGCCCGCCGCCCTTGCCGGGCGGCGTGGCGGCGGTGCTGCGCTTCTTCTTCAATCTCCCGCAGTGGATTCAGATCGGCGGCTTTGTCATCGGCCTGGCCGTCGCGGCGTGGCTCCTCGTCTTTCTGTGGCGGCGGCGCCTCCGGTTCATCGGCTGGGTTAAAACGCGACAACGCGGGGTGAAAATCGGCTTGGTTGCGGCAGCCGCGGTGCTCGTCATCGGCGGCGCGGGGTTCGGCGGCGTCAGCTGGAACTACATGCAGCACGACAACGGCTTCTGTACCGGCTGCCACATCATGAAGGGGCCGTTCCAGCGATTCAGCGGCTCCAAGCACGATTCACTGAGCTGCCACGCCTGCCATCAGCAGTCGGTCTTCGCGAGCGCCCGACAGCTGTATCTCTGGGTCGCCGACCGCCCGGAGAAGATCAGCATGCATTCCAAGGTGCCGACGCGGGTCTGTGCCGCCTGCCATGTGCAGGGCGATCGCGAAAAGGAGAAGTGGAAACGCATCGCCACCACGGCGGGGCATCGCGTCCATCTCGAGTCAGACTCGAGCGCGCTGCGGAACGTCCAGTGCACCACGTGCCATGGCCTGGAAGTCCATCGCTTTGTGCCGGTGGACTCGACCTGCGGCCAAGCGGGCTGTCACATCGGCACCGAAATCCGGCTCGGCAAGATGGCCGGGCAGACGGGCTTCCACTGCATCGCGTGTCACCAGTTCACGGCCGACGTCTCGCTCCTGGCGACGCGGGATTCCGCGGCCGGCACGCTGCGCCCCGGTGCCCACGAATGCTTCAGCTGTCATCAGATGCGCGCCAAGCTCGCGGACTTCGATCCCGCGCGGGACCCGCACCGCCAGACATGCGGGATGTGCCACAATCCGCACGAGCAGACCCGGCCGGCCGATGCGCTGAAGAGCTGCGCATCCGCTGGATGCCACGCCGACTGGCGGGATGAGCCGTTCCACACGGGCAAGCCGCACGCCCGCGTCGCGCAACAATGCACGCTTTGCCATCAGCCCCACGGGGCCAAAGTCGATGCGAGCGACTGTGCCGGCTGCCACGCCGCGGTGAAGGCGCGAAGCGGCGGCCGAGTGAATCCGCCGCAGGCGTTCGATACGACGCGCGCGCTGCGGCGTACATCGACGATGCGCGATCTGGACCTGGAAACGAAAGGGAAGGGCGACGCCAATCCGCCACGCGCGGCTCCAGTTCCAAGCTCCTGGCTCCCGGCTCCTGACTCCTTCCCCCACGACCGCCACAAACAACTTGCCTGTCTCACCTGTCACGTCACGCGCCGCGCCAACGCGAGCCTCACATTCGTGCCACCGCGCGGCTGTCAGATCTGCCACCATCAGGCAGCTGCGACGAGCAACTGCGCGACGTGCCATTCGTCGGGGGATTTGGCTCCCGCGCACACCGAGACCATCGCGATCGCCGTCGCCGATCGCCCGGCGCGTTGGCGGACCGTCGCGTTCGCGCATGCGACGCACGCGCAGATCCGCTGCACGACATGTCACACGGCCGCGGTCTCGCTGGACCCGGCGGCAAACGTCACGTCGTGTACGGCGTGTCACGAGGACCACCACACCGCCCGTCGCGACTGCGCCGGCTGTCACAGCGGCGTCGACATCCGAACCGCGCACGCGGACTCGGTGAACGCGCACGTCGCGTGCGACGCGTGTCACCGGGAGGCGACGGTCGCGCGGCTCGTCCCCGATCGCGGCCTCTGTCTCACCTGTCACGCCCCGCAACGCGAGCATTATGCGACGCGGGAATGCACGACCTGTCATTTCCTGGAGGCGCCCGAAGCCTATCGCGCGCACCTTCGCAAGGCGGGCGCGTGACGCACGTCCTCGTCCTCTTCGTGCTTTTCGCCTCGCCGCTCGCGGCGCAGGGATATCGGTTGCGGCTCGACGGGCGCTTTCAGGCGGTCGGGTACCGCGGCGTGCAGCTCGACAGCATTCCCGTGACCGATACCGTTGCTGGCCCAGGTGGCGGCCCCACGACGCCGGACGGCTTCGCGGTGCGCTGCCCGAGCGGTGCTCCCTACTGCCTGTTCTTCCGGCCGGGCGCGGTGCAGCGCGGGGCGCCGTTCGTCACGACCGCCGATGCGTCCCTCTGGGGCTTGGGCGTCCGCGGCCTCAGCGCTCATGCGACGGCGCGCGCCGCCGTCGATTTCACCGGCAGCGACGCATGGCCCGGAACCGAGCCCGCGGTTCAGGTCCTCACGGCATATGCCGACTACACGGTGGAGCGTCTCACCGCGCGCGCCGGCCGGCAGCTGAGCAGCAACCGCCTCGGCACGATCGGCTTCGATGGCGCGAGCGTCACGGTGCGCGACGGCCGCCACGGACTCGATGCGTCGCTCTACGGCGGATGGGGTCTCGCGCGTGGCGCGGCACTGCCCGTGACGAGCCCGGCCCTGAACCCGATCAATGATTTTCAGCCGGGCAAGCGCCAGCTGCTGGTGGGCGCGGAGGTGGGATGGTCGGGACGGATCGGCGACGTGCGGGGAGAGTACCTCCGCGAGGTAGATCCGCGCACCGACTACTTCGTTTCGGAGCGCGTGGGCTTCGCCGCGGTGATCAGGCCGGTGGTGCGCTGGAGCGTGACGGGCGGCGCCGACTACGATCTCGCCGCGGGATGGTGGGGAAGCGCGGAGGCTTCGCTTAGCTATGCCGCACGCGCGGTCACCGGCGCATTCGGCGTGCGGCGCTACCGGCCGCATTTCGACCTTTGGACGATCTGGGGCGCGTTCAGCCCGGTGCCATACACGGCGGTGCAGGGGCAGATATCGATTCGGGCGTTGCCTCAGGTCCAGGTACGAGCCCGTGGTGAACGCTATCGGTTCAGTGAAGCCGACGTCTCCACGCCGCTCGTGAGCGTCGAACAGTCGGGATGGCGCGGCGAGCTCGGTATGACCGCCTCGCCGGCTCCCTCGTGGACGTTCGATGCCGGCTACACCCGCGAGTTCGGCCCCGGCGCCGCGTCTGTCGGGACGAGTGCGAGCGTCACCTATGCTCCCGCAGCCCGCCCGTACGCGGTCACCGTGCACGGCGCGGCGATGGACCGCCCCCTGGAGCTGCGCTTCAGCGAGTCGGTTCTTCATCTATACGGAGTCGATACGCGGTACGACGTAAGTCCCGGCTTCCGCTTGGAGCTGGGCGCCGTCCGATACGCGGAGGATCGTCGCAGACCCGATCCTGCGGCCATCGATTGGGGCCAATGGCGCGCCACCGTGCGCGCGGTCGTCGCGATTGGAAGCGGCGACGACCTCGACCGCCTGCCACCAGCGGTGCGGCGTATGCCGGGTGGACGCGCCGAGCGATGATCCTGCCGGCGGGGTTTGTGCTCCTGGCGCTGTTGCAGCAGCCGGCGCAGGGCTTCGATCATATGAAGCACAAGGCGCTCTTCCCCTCGTGCACCTCGTGTCATGCGGGCGCCGCGCAAAAGGGGCAGGCGCTCTGGCCTGATCCGGTCTCGTGCAACTCGTGCCACGACGGGACGATCGAGAAGGCGGTCGTGTGGCGGGCACCAACCGCGCCGCGGCGCGGCAATCTCCGGTTTGATCATCTGGAGCATGCGGTTGAGGCGAAGGACAAGTCGCCGCCCTGCGCGACCTGCCATACGCTGGCCGGCGAGCCGCGCATGGCGGTGCGTGATCCCGTCGTCCAGCGCTGTCTGGATTGTCACGGCATTCGAACCGCTCATCTGGCAGCGCCCGATTCAGCATGCGCCACCTGCCATGTGCCCCTGGTTCGTGCCGTGTCACTCACTCGCCAGGATGTGGCTGATTTCCCCGTGCCGCCCTCGCACGCCGCACCAGACTTTCTCAGCCGCACCGGTCATGGCACCGTCTCGCGTCAGACGCTGGGAACCGCCTGCGCGACGTGCCACGCACGCGACTTCTGCTATCAGTGTCATGCCGGCTCGGCGCCGCCACGAGCGATCGCATCGCTGGCATCCGATCCGCGCTCGACCGCCATCGTGGCGCGAGCGGCGCCGGCGAGTCACGGCGCCAACTTGGCCGATCGGCACGGCATCGAAGCGGCGGCATCCACCACGCGCTGCACCGGCTGCCACGTGCGCGCCGATTGTCTGGAATGTCATCGGCCGAGCCCGGGACGGAGCGCGGGCTATCATCCCGATGGATTTCTCGCGCGTCATCCTGCCTCCGCCTACGCGCGGGAGGCTTCATGCAGCGATTGTCACAACGTCGGATCGTTCTGCACGTCGTGCCATGCCCGGGCCGGCCTGACGGCCGCAGGCGTGCTGCGAACGGGCTATCATGACGCGAGGCAGCTCTTCCTGGTCGGACATGGTCAAGCGGCGCGCCAGGGTCTCGAGTCGTGCGTCAGCTGTCACGCGGAACGCGACTGCCTCACGTGCCATTCGGCGGCGGGGGGCCGTCGGTTCAATCCGCATGGACCGGGCTTCGACGCGTCCCGGATGCGCCGCAAGAACTTCGCGGTGTGCACCGTCTGTCACGGCGCCAACGTCCCAACCCAGTAGGTCTTTTTCGATGGCTCAGCAGGTCTTGATCCTGAGCAGCGTGTACAGCGGGCACATCCGGAACAATGCCGTGCCGATGAAGATCAATCCAATGAACCCCAGGGCGAGTGCAATAAACGGCCGGTCCTGCAGCACTGCCGATGCCAGCAACGACAAGCCGCCGAGGAGGCCGCGAATGCCGGCGTCGCGCCAACCTACATTCTTGCTGCTCATTGCTCTGCTCCCGTAGTGTGCTTCGGAGTAATGTGGCGCCGGGAAGTTGAACGACGTTGCAACCGGTGGTGAAAGCGTCTTCATCTTGGGCACGGTGGCAGGAACTAGGCTTCAGTGTCTAGGTTTACTCACGCATGGAGACTCGTAAGGCCACCGTCGCCTGCCCGTTTTGCCAGACACTGAATCGCGTGGACCTCACGCGCCTCGAGCAGCATCCCAAGTGCGGGAACTGCGGAAAACCGATCCTGCTCGACCGGCCGCTCGCGGTCGCGGACGCCAACTTCGCGCAAGTCACGACTGATACCACGGTGCCGGTGGTGGTCGACTTCTATGCCGATTGGTGTGGCCCGTGCAAGATGATGGCCCCGCTGCTGGATGACGTCGCGCACCGCCGCGCGGGCGAGCTGCTGGTGCTGAAGCTCGACACCGATCGCAATCCCGCCACGCAAGAGCGCTTTGGCGTGCGGGGGATTCCTACGCTGATCGTGTTTCGCGGCGGGAAAGAAGTGGCGCGGCGAGTCGGTGCGGTCCCGCCGGCCGAGCTCGACGCATTCCTGAGCGCGATCTAGCTCTTTCCAGCGAGCTGGCGCAGCACGTACTCCAAAATCCCGCCGTGCTTGTAGTACTGCAGCTCCTGCGGTGTATCGATGCGCACCAACACCTTGAACCCGGTCTTCTTGCCGTCATCGGACGTCGCCGTCACCGTCAACTCTTTCGGCATCTCGGCCAGACCCGGGATGTCGTAACGCTCCTTGCCGGTGAGGCCGAGCGTCGACGGGTTCTGTCCCGGCGCGAACTGCAGCGGCAGAATCCCCATCCCGACCAGGTTCGACCGGTGAATGCGCTCGAAGCTCTCAGCGATGACGGCGCGCACGCCGAGCAGGCGCGGGCCCTTGGCGGCCCAGTCGCGAGATGAACCCGAGCCGTACTCCTTCCCGGCCAGCACGACGAGCGGGGTGCCTTCGGCGGCGTACTTGAGCGACGCGTCGTAGATCGTCATCCCCTCACCATCCGGGAGATGGACCGTGAACGGTCCTTCAGTGCCCGGCGCGAGCTGATTCTTGAGGCGCACGTTGGCGAACGTGCCGCGCACCATGACTTCGTGGTTCCCCCGGCGCGAGCCGTAGGAATTGAAGTCGAGCGGTTGGACGCCGTGGTTGACGAGATACTGACCCGCAGGACTCGTCTTGCGAATCGAGCCGGCCGGTGAGATGTGGTCGGTCGTGATGCTGTCGGCGAGTAAGCACAGCACCCTGGCGCTGCGGATGTCGCGCACCGGGCCCGGCTCTGCGGGCATGCCGTCGAAGTACGGCGCGCGCCGGATGTAGGTTGACGCCGGCTCCCACGCGAAGCGGTCGCCTTCAGGCACCGGCAGGCCGCGCCACCGTTCGTCGCCGTCGAACACTTCGGCGTAGCTCTTGCGGAACATCGCGGATTTGATCGAGCGGGCGATGACGTCGGCGACTTCCTTGGCGGACGGCCAGATGTCGCGCAGGAACACGGGCCCGTCGATACCGATGCCGAGCGGCTCGTTGTGGAAGTCGATGTCGATGCGGCCGGCGAGGGCATATGCCACGACCAGCGGCGGCGAGGCGAGATAGTTCGCTCGCACTTCTTGCTGGATCCGGCCCTCGAAGTTGCGGTTGCCCGACAGCACCGAGCAGACCACGAGGTCACATTCGCTGATCGCGGTGGAGACGGCCTCGGGCAGAGGACCGGAGTTGCCGATGCACGTCGTACAGCCGTAGCCGACCAAATGAAAGCGGAGCGCCTCGAGCGACTTCATGAGACCTGCCAACTCGAGATAGTCCGTGACCACTTTGGACCCGGGGGCCAGGCTCGTCTTGACCCACGGCTTCGAGCGCAGGCCGCGATCGACCGCCTTTTTGGCCATGAGCGCCGCCGCGATCATGACCGAGGGGTTTGAGGTATTGGTGCAGCTCGTGATTGCGGCGATCACGACCGAGCCGTGGTGCAGCACGCACTCGACGTCGTCGATGCGGAGCGTTGCGTGCGACGGCCGGGCCGGCGGCTGGTTGGGCGCCCTCCCCGCCTGGCCGCCTTCGCCCTCCCATCGTCCCACCGGAACGGGGTTCACCGGAGCCGCAGCGGGCTTCAACAATGTTGGCAGCGCCTCCGCGAACCCCTTCGGTACCTCCCGCAGCCCCACGCGATCCTGCGGCCGCCGCGGGCCCGCCATGCTGGGCTCGACGGTTGCGAGATTCAGCTCGAGCGAGTCACTGTAAACCGGCTCCGGTGCGTCCGGCGTGTGGAAGAGGCCTTGCTCCTTCATGTACGCCTCGACCAACTGCACATGATCCGCGGGCCGCCCGGTGAACTCCAGGTAGCGCAACGTTTCCTGATCCACCGGGAAGATGCCGATGGTCGCCCCGTACTCGGGGGCCATATTGCCGATCGTGGCGCGGTCGGCGAGCGGCAGCGTCGACACGCCCGGCCCGAAGAACTCGACGAACTTTCCGACAACGCCTTTCGCCCGCAGCATCTGCGTGACGGTGAGCACGAGGTCGGTCGCCGTGGCACCCTCGGTGAGCTTGCCGCTGAGCCGGAATCCGACGACCTGCGGGATGAGCATCGAGACGGGCTGGCCGAGCATGGCGGCCTCGGCCTCGATCCCACCAACGCCCCAGCCGACCACACCAAGACCATTGATCATCGTCGTGTGGGAATCAGTACCCACGAGCGTATCAGGGTAGGCCTGCGTCGTGCCGTCGTGCAGACGTGCCGACGTGTCGTCCGTTGTAAAGACCACTCTTGCCAGGTATTCCAGATTCACCTGGTGCACGATGCCCGTGTCCGGCGGCACGACCTTGAAGCCGGTGAACGTCTTCTGCGCCCACCGCAGCAGCGCGTACCGCTCGCGATTGCGCTGGAACTCGAGGTCGGCGTTGACCTGGAACGCGGTTTTGGTTCCAAACTCATCCACGATCACCGAATGATCGATGACGAGCTCGGCGGGCAGCAGCGGGTTGACGCGCTTGGGGTCGCCCCCCATCTGGACGATCGCATCACGCATCGCGGCGAGATCGACGACCGCCGGCACGCCGGTGAAATCTTGCAGCAGCACGCGCGCCGGCATGAACGCGATCTCTTCGTCCGGCACCTTGAGCGGCTCCCAGCGGGCCAGCTTCTCGATGTCATCGGGTCGCACGACACGGCCGTCTTCGCGGCGCAGCAGGTTCTCCAGCAGGATCTTGAGCGAGTAGGGCAGCCGGGTGATGGGCAGGCCGCGCTTCTCGAGCGCATCCAGGCGGTAGATCTCGTAGGACCGCCCGCCCGCCTTCAGGGTGGCACGGCTGCCGAAACTGTTGGTGCTCATTGGGGCAGCACCTTCACGGCGACGACGAAGTACTCCGTCTCGCCGAAGCAGGTCGTGGGGACACCTTTGTGCTGCTGATACGACAACGCCACACGCCTGCCGAGGGACTGATTGATGTGCTCCGCAACCATGTCGTCTCGCACGGTAAAGAAGAATTTCTCGGGGTTGGTGCCGGGCATCGACACCATGGCTAGCTCACCCTCCCACGTTTTGCACAGCCAACCCCGCTTGGAGAACTTCTGAACGAAGCCCGCACGTTCTCCCTCAGAATAGCTCCACTGCAGCGCTGACCAGGTGTAGAGCCCAAAGATCAGGATCGGCGTCAGCAGAATTCCCGCGATGAGCAACTTGCGTTTGCGGGTGAGCTGGAAATTGAATTTCAGATTCACGAGCGGGAATCTACTTCGTACGTTTCCGTGCGATAAGGCGTAAAGCCGCGCGCGAGGTAATTCGGCAGGGCGTTGGGATGGTCCAGTGTACACGTATGTAACCAAACGCGGCGTGGGCCGAGCGACCAGGCGTCGCGCACCGCGCTCGACAGCAGATGTTTCCCAAGGCCCCGACCGAACTGCGCTGCGACAATTCCGAAGTACGCGATTTCGACCGAGTCGTCCTCGTCGACGCGCCGCAGCTCGTACCATCCAGCGAGATCGTCTCGGCGCCTTGCAACGAACAGCTGAATAGCGGGATCCGCCAGGTGCTTGCTGATCTCTTCGTCCGACCAGTCCCACCGATCGAACCAATGGAAAGCCTCACCGACCGTGCGATAGCACATGCGGTAGAGATCCGGTGATGGGTTAGTAACGCGGTCGATGGTGATGTCCGAGAAGCTCCCGAATGCGCTCTTGAATTGGGCGCGATCCTTAAGCTCCAGGTAGGTCCGAGTGGCTTGCATGTCCAAAATCTAGGTGACTGGTGTCAGGTGTCTGGTGTCAGGACCACGCCCCTGACACCTGGCACCCGACACCAGACACCGTATTTTGCAGTCCATGACCTTCAATCGTATGGGCACGCTCCCCCTGCCGCTCGCGCTCCACCTCGCAACGTACACCGTCATCGGTTTGTTCTGCGCCTTCGCGGGCGGCCTCAACCTCATCGATCCCACGAAGATTTTTCCCAACGCCGTCATTTTCCTCGGCCTCGCCGGGTTCAGTTGGGGATACGTCTTCGGCATTCTCATGGCGCGGAAGGAAGTGGTGGGCTTGGGTCTCGTCGCCAGCGTCGGCTACGTGGCGGCGGGCATCTGGCAGCTGCGCCCGCACTGGGCGCTGGGCGCGCTGCTCCTCGCTATCGGCGTATACGGTTTGGCCACGCTCGCCCTCTACCGACGTCGAATCTTAGAAGCGTAGTCTCTCGCCCCTTAGCCTCTCGGTTTTAGCCGATGACGTCGTCCTGCACCGGGGCGGCGGGCAGCTCCACAACGAACTTCGCGCCGCCCAAGGCGCCGGAGTCCTCCAGCCAGATCCGGCCGCCCACCTCCGCGACCACACGCTGACAAATCGACAGGCCGAGTCCCGATCCTTCGTCGGGACTCTTCGTCGTAAAAAAGGGGTCGAAGATCCGGCTGCGCACATGGGGTGGCACACCCGGTCCCGAGTCTTCGACCGTGAGCCGCACCCAGTCCTTCCGCGCCTCAGTCGCCAGCTCGATCACCGCGTTGGGACGCCCGTGCACGGCGTGCTCTGCGTTGGTCACGAGATTGATCACGACTTGCTGCAGCTCCTGGCCGAGGCCCAACACCGCTTCGGCACCCTGATCCATGCGCGTGCGCACTTCGATGTTGTCGGCGCGCAGCACGCGCTGGCGGATCTCGGCCACGTCGCGGACCAGGTCATTGAGCTGAACTCGCACCGGCGTGATGTCGGCCCGGCGCGCCAGGCGCAACAAGCTCCGCACGATCCGGGCGGCGCGGTCCACCTCGCGCACGATCGTCGCGGCGGCGGTACTCGCTTCGGCGTCCTGCGTCGAGCGGCCCAGCAGCTCCGCCTCCATGCGAATCGCCGCCAGCGGATTGTTCACTTCGTGCGCCACGCCGCTCGCGATCTCGCCGACCGTGGCCAGCTTCTCTCGCGCAACGAGCTCGCGCTGCGCGCGCAGCTCGTCGGTGCGATCATAAAGGGCGACGAGCAAGTCCTGAGAGCCGAGGCCGCGCAGGTCCGTGACCGTGCAGTCGCAGATCCGGCGCTCACCGGAGCTCTGCGTCACCAGCACGCGGCCGTGCCATGGCTGCCCTTCCTGGCGGCCGGAAAGCATGAGCCGGACGGTGATCCCGCTGGGGGAGAGCCCGAGCTTTTCGAGGTGGCGCCCGACAGCGGCTTCCTTCGTTTCGACTGCAAACACGTGCGTCGCCGCTTCATTCAGTTGGCGCACCGTGCCTGCGGTGTCCACCAGCGCCATGGGCAGCGGGCTCGCGTCCACCATCGCCCGCGCCCGATCCGCGGCGGCGCGGGTCGCGGCGACGGCTTCGGACAGCTCGATGCCTCCCGCGATGTGTGCGGCGACGGCCTGCACGTAGTGCAGGTCGTGCAGACTGAACGGTGGCGTGGCCACAGCGCCTTTCTCGAACCGCAGCAGGCCCACCGCGCCGACGGTGCCCTGCGAGGTGCGGAGCGGCGCGATCAGCGCCGCGCGCACTCCGTCGGCGAGCGACGTGGCGATCGGGCTCGCGTCCGGCTCCCCGCGCAAGTCTGCCGTGATCAGCGCCTCACCCGTCCGCATGACTTTGCCGGTCGCGCTCGTCTCGACTCCGAGGATCAGGCCGTCGACCGTCGCTGCCTCGCCCAGCGCCGGGGAAAAGCGCAGGTTCTCGCCGTCCGCTTGTTTCAGCGCGACGAACGCGCCCTGCGCTTCGACCAGCTCCATCAGGCTCTGCAGGGTGTAGCGCAGCAGCAGCTGCGTCTCCGGCGCGGCGAGCAGCCAGCGCGCGAGCTCGACGACGAAGCTGCCCAGCCGCCGCTCGCGCTCCAGCGCCGCACGCCGTCCGACCATGACCGCGAGGCGGCAGGAGAATTCGATCGCCGCTTCGAGCTCCGCTGCCGGCAGACCGGGCGAGGCACCCGCGAGCGTGGCCTCGACCTGCCGGCCGTCGGGATCGCGCCACGTGGCACTGAGGCTGCGCCCCGAGCGGTCGTCGGTTCCCGCGCTGACCGACCCGGCTTCGGTGACCCCTTGATAGCGAATGGACAGCCGCGCGCCGCCGGCCCAGGCGCTCAAGATCTCGGCGGCCGCACGCCAGAAGTCCGCCGAGCGTTTCGCGTCGCTCGCCTTTCGGAGCAGCGCCTGCAAAGCCTCCCGCATGCGGCAGGAATATAGGGAATCAGGGAACCGGGGGGCGTTCTTGGGTCATGACCCCACATCTCAATCTGGTGGAAGGAGAGCCGGCGAGTTCGCCGCAGTCGCCGCTCCCCACGACCGCTCCTGCCGATGCCGACTTACTGGATGCGTATTCGCGTACGGTGAGCGGTGTGGTGGAGCGTGTCGCTCCCGCGGTTGTCAGTGTCGAAGTGCACCACCGGCGCCGGAGTTCTGCCCCGCGCGAGACGCAAGGTGCGGGATCGGGGTTCGTTTTCACGCCCGACGGATTCATCCTCACGAACAGCCACGTCGCGCACGGCGCCACCAGGACGGACGTGGCGTTTGCCGATGGCCGGCGTCTCCACGCCGAGCTTGTGGGCGATGACCCTGACACCGACCTTGCGGTGCTGCGTGTCGACGTTTCTTCGCAAATCGTCGCACCACTGGGAGACTCGGCTGCACTGCGCGTGGGCCAGATCGTGATCGCGATCGGAAATCCGCTCGGATTTCAGAGCACCGTGACGGCGGGAGTGGTCAGCGCGCTGGGCCGCTCTTTCCGATCGGTGTCCGGGCGACTGATCGACAACGTCATTCAGACCGATGCCGCGCTCAATCCTGGCAATTCGGGTGGGCCGCTGCTCGATTCACGTGGAACCGTCGTCGGTGTCAACACCGCCGTGATTCTTCCCGCACAGGGGATTTGCTTCGCAGTCGCGGTGAATACGGTCAAGCTCGTCGTCGGACAACTCATCGCGTTTGGGCACGTACGGCGCGCGCGCATCGGCGTCGGCGGACAGAACGTGTCGTTGCCGCGCCTCGCGGTGCGCGCGCACCGGTTGATCCAACCGAGTGGTGTGCTCATCACGACGATCGAGTCGAGCAGTCCAGCGGCGCGCGCGGGCCTGCAGCCCGGTGACATCATTGTCGCGTTCGATGGACAGCCGGTGCACGGCATCGACGACTTGCATCGGCTGCTCACGGGCGACCGGATCGGCGCTGCAACCACCGTCACCGCCGTGCGCAAAGCAGAACGTTTGGAGCTGCCGATTACGGCTGCCGAAACGGCAACACCGTAGCTGTGACGTGCTTGTGACAGGCGTGGTATTGCCTGCGCCAGTCTGTGTAACTAGCATTCCTGCCATGACGTTCCGCGCCTGCAATTCCAAGATGCTCCACACCTCCGGGAACTTTCTCGTGGAGGCGGGCGCTACCTGACGCGATGCACACAGTCGCAACGCACAGATCGGCCCGCTCCTCGATCGAGCGGGCTTTTTTGTGTGGGCACGTAAACCAAGGGAGTGTAATGAAGAAGCATTATCTGCTGGCAAGTGACTTCGATCAAACGTTGAGCTTCAACGATTCCGGCATCGTGCTGAGCGAGATGCTGGGGATCACGAGCTTTCGGGAGAAAGTCGCGGCGCTCTCCAATCTCAATCTCGTGCAGCAGGGCGCCGAGCTGGCGTACCTGCTCGCCAATGATCCGGAATACGGCCGCGTCACGCGTAATGATCTCCTCAAGGTCGGGCGCCAGGTCCGGCTCAAGCGCAACGTCGAGCTCCTCACGCGGATGCTCGCGCAGGGGATCGATGGCAACCGCTTCGACTTCTACGTGATCTCGGCGGCGCCTCAGGAAGTGGTGCTGTCAGCGCTCGAGGGCATCGTCCCGGCCGATCATATCGTGGGCACGCAGTTCGAGTTCCAGCCGGACGGCGGCAAGATCGGGACACTCCTGCGCGTCGCGGCCGGCTACGGCAAGGTCGCGGCGGTCGAGGAAATCCGCGCGCGGCACGTCGTGCCGCGGGATCAGGTCGTGTATGTCGGCGACGGGCAGTCGGACATCCCGGTCATGCTGCATGTGAACCGCGGTGAAGGTTTCACGATCGCCGCTTCCGAAGCGCGGGAGATCGCCCATATCGCCAAGCGCACCGTCATCAGTGACGACGCGCTGTCGGTGCTCGTGCCGATCCTCGAGGACATCGCGGGGTTCAGCCCAAGCCAGATTCGTGCGCTGTTCGAGGACCAGGGCCTGGTAATTCAGGAGTGGGACCGCGTGCGCACCGATTGGCTGACGATTCGGGACGGCGCCGGCGACGGCGTCATCCGACTGGATAAGGCAGCGAACGCCTAGACGCGAATCGCTCCCAAAAACTGACCCGGGTTGGGCATGTAGCCGGGGAATACGGCTCCCAGATCGGTCGCCCCCAGGTGCCGCGCCAGAATCTCGCCGAACAGGTCGCGGAAGTCGGTCGTGACGGCGACGTCACGCCCCTCGAAGCGTTGCTCGACGCCCAGTCCCGGCCACCGGCCCAGGACGCGACCGCCGTTGACCGGACCGCCGAGCGCGAGCATCGCGGTCGCATGGCCGTGATCGGTGCCACTGTTGCCGTTCTCGCGGATGGTGCGGCCGAATTCGGACATCGTGAGCACGACGACGTTGTGCATGCGCTCGCCCAGGTCCTTGTTGAAGGCCGACAGCGCGAGACCCAGCTCGCGGAGGCGAGCGGCTAGCTGGCCGTCGCTGGAGCCCTGGTTCACGTGCGTGTCCCAGCCGCTGCAGTCCGCGAAGGCGATCTCGAGCCCCACGTCCGCTTTGATGAGCTGCGCGATCTGCAGCAGCGTCTTGCCCAACCGGCCCGGCGGATAGTCGGTGCCGGCGGCGGGCCGGTATTGCGTGGGGTCGGCGCGTTTCAGCATCTGCACAGCCTCGAACCCCTCGCGGGAAGACGATGCCAGCAGCCCGGTCCCAGCGCCGTCGTACAGCTCCTCGAACGCGCGGGTCAGGCGGTCGCGCGCAGCTTCCTGCGGAACTCTCAGCCCAAACGCCTGGAGATCGTCGATTGCGAGCGACGGCGCGGTACCCGCGAGGATGCGCGGCAGCTGCGGCCCGAAGCCGACGGCGCGGAATGGCGTGTCCGCATGTTCGCGGTCGTGCTGGCAGTAGCGATTGACCCAGCCGTCCCCGGTGCTCTTCACGCCCGGGGTGCCGGTTTCCATGTAGTCCTGGGCGTCGAAGTGGCTGCGCGTCGCGTCGGGCGAGCCGATGGCGTGAATGGCGGCGAGGCTCTTGTTGTCCCATAGTTCTTTTAGAGGCGCGAGGCTCGGGTGCAGACCAAAATGGCTATCGAGGTCGACGACGTCGCTCGCGGGAATCGCGATGCGCGGGCGCTCCTGGTAATAGGCCGCTTCGCCGTGCGGCACGATCATGTTCAGGCCGTCGACGGCACCGCGCTGGAAGAGGCAGACTAAGACTGGACGGTAAGGGACGGTATGGGACGGTAAGGGACGGTAAGGGCTGAACACGGCCCGCGGGAGAAACAACGGGTCAAGTCCAAAACTGACCAATGCAAGGGCCGAGTCCTTTACAAAGATGCGACGCGATATCGTCATAGACCCTTACCGTCCTTTACCGTCCCTTACCGTCATTGTTTTTGAAAGTCCGGTCCGCCCAGAGCCAGGCCGACAGCCATGACCCGCGCCTGGGCAGGATCGTTGATATCGGTGAGCTGCTCGAGAATGACGCTCTTCGTATGCGCGGACATCGTGCCGGCGAGCAGTTTTTGGTTGATGGCATCCACCAGCTGCGCGTGATCGTCGATTGTCGGAATGCTGGAACATTCCTTCGCAATCATCAGTGCCGCATTCATGCGCGCGAGCAGCGCGCCGCTGTTCACCCAGTGCGACTCCGTCTCCGCATAGCCGGTGGGTGCCGGCTGCTGATAGAGCGGCTCGCCGAGTCGCGCGACCATCTGCGCTAGTCGCGGCGTGTCGTCGGGCTCGACGCCGGCGGCGCGGACCGCGCTCACGACGAATTCAAATGGCGTCTTGACCTTCGCCCGCACCGCCTGCGCCGACCAGAAGTCGGGCGACGCAAAGATCGCACGCAGCACCGCGCGCATGTCGCCGTGCGTCTGTTGCCAGGCCGCGACCGCCGCATCCACGCAGCCATCCGGCGGCTCGTCCGCCACGAGCCGCGCGCACAGCTGCGCGCTCACGTGATGCATCGTCGCGTGCTGGTTTGCGAGAAACTTGAGGAGCCGGATTCCTTCGTCCTCGCCGTCGCTCTTGAACGTTTGCCCGAGCACGATCTTGTCTCCCTGATCGTGCGCCCAATCGTGGAACACGAATCCCGCGCCCCGATCGGGCCGCGCGATGCTCCATCCGGTGAAAATGCGCGCGACGTTGATGACGTCCTGCTGCGTGTACCCGCCGTCGACGCCGAGCGTGTGCAGCTCCATCAGCTCGCGCGCGTAATTCTCGTTGATGCCGGTCGCCTGGCGGCGCCGGCGCTCTTCCGGCAGCTCGTTCATGCCGAACCGCCGCCGGCGGAACGGCGACATCATTGGCCGCGGCGGCGCTGAGCCCGGCGCCACGCTCTGCGCATTATCCAGATAGAAGAGCATGGCGGGGCTGCGCGCCGTCGCGATGAGCAGGTCCTCGAAGCGCCCCAATGCGCGCGGCCGGATCGTTTCCTCTATATAGGAAGGCAACAGGAACCGGTCGGCTCCCTTGCCCACAAAGACATTGAAGTGATTGGTCCAGAAATCGACCATCACTTCACGCAGCTGCCGCTCCGAGACGGCCGCCCGGACGAGCGCGAGCTGCTGGAGCTCGCCACCCAGCTCGCGGAACTCGCGCATCGGAGCAGCGCCACGCGCACGCGTCGTGTCGCCACTGGCGGCCATCTCGCGTTGGCGTCGTTGCCGCTCGCGCACCGCGTCGCGGTAACGCCCCGCGAGGTCCGCGCGATCGTAACCAAGAATCTTGAATTCTCGCTCGCGCGCCGCGACGTGGGAATCGGGAATGTGATCCGCATCGAGCTGCTGCTCGATCCAGCGCATCACCCCGACCTTGGCGACGCTGTCCGCTTCGCCGGGGCGAGCGCCATACGCCAGCCGATTCAGCGCATGGAACGCCGAATCGCGCGGCGTAAGACCGGGCGCGAGACCGGGAGCCTGCGCGGTCAGGAAACAGATGGCGGCAACTATGGAAAGCATGTGTCTGGTCTGACGTCTCTCCCAAAGGCAAGTTAATGCCCATGGGCAAACGCCGGCTGTATCGCGCCGCCCGCGTCGCTCAGGGCGCTAGCCCCGACGCGCCGCCCAGCTGGGGTGAGCGGCTCGCCGCGTTGCAGCACGTCCCCCCCCTGGTGCGGCTCGTGTTTCAAACGCACCGCGGCTACACCATCGCCATCCTGCTGCTCAGGGTCATCCGGTCATTCATCCCCGTCGCCGTTCTCTGGGTCGGCAAGCTCATCATCGACGCCGTCATCGCGGGCGTTGCGACCGTCCGTGCAGGCGGCTTGCCCGACTGGTGGCATCTCGCGGTGCTGGTCGGATTGGAGCTGGGCATTGCGGTCGTGGGCGAAGGGCTTGCCCGGCTCTCGTCCCTGCTCGAGAGTTTGCTCGGCGACTTGTTCGCGAACCGGCTCAGCGTGCGTCTCATGCGGCACGCCGCCATGCTCGATCTCGCGCAGTTCGAAGACGCCGAGATCTACGATCATCTCGAGCGCGCGCGCCGCCAGACCGTCGGACGCATCGGCCTGTTCACGCTGCTGCTCGGGACGGCGCAGGATCTCATCACGCTGATCTCACTGGCGAGCGTGCTACTCGTCCAGCTGCCGTGGCTCCTCCTCCTGCTGACCGTCGCGGTGCTGCCGGCCTTTCTCGGCGAGGCGCACTTCGCCTCGCTCGGCTACTCACTCCTGTTCCGGTGGACGCCCGAACGCCGGCTGCTCGACTACCTGCGGTATATGGGGGCCTCCGACGAGTCGGCCAAAGAAGTGAAGCTGTTCGGCCTGTCGGACTTTTTGGTCGGGCGGTACGCCGACCTGTCGGAGCGATTCTATCAGGAGAACAAGAAGCTGTCGATCCGGAGGAACATTGTCTCGACGCTCCTCGTCACGCTGGGGACGCTGGGCTACTACGGCGCCTATGCCGTGATCATCTATCGCACCGTGATGGGCGACTTCACGATCGGCACGCTGACGTTTCTCGCGGGTTCGTTTCGCCAGAGCCGCGGCTTGATCCAAAGCGTCCTCATCTCGCTCTCGTCCATTTACGAGCAGAGCCTCTACCTCAGCGACTTGTTCACGTTCTTTGAATGCAGCCGACGGTTGTTTCACGGAACGGAGCCAAGCCGGTACCGCGACCGATGCAAACCGGATTCCGATTCGAGAATGTCGGCTTCCGTTATCCGGGGTCGCAGCGTTGGGCCGTACGTCATCTGACGTTCTCGTTCCAGCCGCATGAGCGGATCGCGTTGGTGGGTGAGAATGGGGCGGGCAAGACGACGCTCGTGAAGCTGCTGGCTCGTCTGTACGACCCGGACGAGGGTCAAATCCTGCTCGATGGCGTCGACCTGCGCGACTACGACCTGGACAGTCTTCGCCAGAACATCGGCATCATCTTCCAGGACTTTGTCCGCTACGACTTCATTTTGCGCGAGAACATCGGCGTCAGTCAGATCGATGCTTTGAGCGACGAAGCGCGCATTCGCGAGGCGGCGAAGCGCAGCCTGGCGGATTCCGTCGTGCAGCGCGTGCCGCAGGGCTACGATCAGATGCTGGGGAAGCGGTTCGACAACGGCGTCGAGCTGTCGGGTGGCGAGTGGCAAAAAGTGGCCTTGGCGCGCGCGTACATGCGCGACGCACAGGTCCTAATTCTGGACGAGCCCACCGCCGCCCTCGATGCTCGCGCCGAGTACGAGGTGTTCCTGAGGTTTGCCGAGCTGACCAAGGGCCGGATGGCCGTGCTGATTTCCCATCGCTTCTCGACGGTGCGGATGGCGGATCGGATTCTGGTGCTCAAAGGCGGCGAGTTGGTGGATGACGGCACGCACGAAGAGCTGGTGGCGCGCGGCGGACTCTATGCTGAGTTATTCTCTCTGCAGGCAGCCGGATACCGGTAAGGCAGTTCAGGGAGGATTCATGTCGACGATCGTTCGAGCATTGTTGCCGTTGTGCGCCGTGGCGCTGGTGGCATCAGCCGCCACGGCGCAGTCCAAGTCAAAGAGCAGCAGCACGTTGATCACGCAGGAGGAAATCGAGCACGCGCGCCCCAACGTCGGGAATGCGTTCGATGTCGTCCAACTGCTGCGGCCGAGGTGGCTGGGGCGAGCCAGAGAGATGCTGACGCTACCCCGCCCCGGCACCGCTGCACGGATGTCGGAGGTCCACGTCTACCTGGACGACCGTGACAGGGGCGACGTCGAGTTCCTCAAGACGATTCCCGCGGAGCTCATTTATTCCCTCAAGTTCATGAGCACGACAGAGGTCGGCGCGCGGTTCGGACCCAGTAGCGGTCCGGGAATCGTGGTGACGCTCAAGCACTAGGGCGCCGGCCGCACATTTCCTCCGTCGGCCACGAATTTCCAAGTGGCATCGGGCTGTCGCCGCCAAATCGTGAGATATTTGCTGTAGTGATGCAGGCTCGCGATGCGGGCCTCGCCCACGGTGCAGCCGAGATCTCCCGACGGCGCGATTGCCGCCGCCACCGGCCACCATTCGAGCACCGCACCGGCCGGAAAGCCATCGAATCCGGCGCCGATCGCCTCCCGTCCCTGCGTCAGCTGCGCCCCGCCGCCGAACGAGATCGCATCCGCCGCTGCAAACGTGAGAAACGCGTGCTTCGCGCCGCTCGCCACCGACAGCGCAGCAAACGCCGAGTCAGCGTGCAGCAACTCGCTCGGATCGGCTCGACCGCGCACCTGGGGGGAAGCGCTGAGCGCGCCGCTCGCCAGCGGCGCGACAACCGAGTCAGCGACGGCCACGGGTCTGGTGCTCGCGAACGCCGCGAGTCGCCATCCACCGCGTGTCTTCTGCCAGCAGGCGAGGTACTTCCCCCGCGCTCCACCGGACTGCGTGAAGCCGTACGTGTAGCCGAGGCGCCCGTCGGCGGAAACATCGGCGAACGCCGGCGCCCACGTCTGCTTCACGATCGAGTCAGCGGTCTCGAGGAATGATCGAACGCGGTCGGAGCCGCGCAGCAGCGGCGCGCCAGGGTAGAGAAACGCGGCGCTGTCGGTCAACGCCGGCAGGAATCCCTTCATCATGCCGAGTGCCGCGGTCTTGTCCGAGAGCGAACGATCGGCGGCCAGCAACGCCTCACGATCCGACGTCCGGTCGCCGGCGGCTGCGAGTACGATGAGACTGAGCAGCAGTTGTCGCATGGGTGAGACCCTCCGGGCGAACGACCCCGCCCACCCGCGGCACATCGTCACCGTGCGCACGTTCGGGTACCGGATCGAGCGCTAGCGAAACAGCAGCCGGTCCGCGATGCGCTCCGCAATCGCTTGGGGCTCGCCGCTGGACCGATTGGTGAGGACGATGACGGTCAAGCGCCGGCCCGGGAACCGCATGATCGCGTTCCGAAACCCGCTCGTCTCGCCGGTATGGCGCCAGCGCCTTTCTCCACGATAGCTATCGACGAACCAACCGAACCCGTACTGCGTGGCCGCTCCCGCAGGCAATTGGGGCGGCGTCGTGGCCAGCTCCAGCGTCGCCGCATCGACGAGCACGGTGCCGTCCAACGCGTGATCCCAGCGCGTCATGTCATCCACGTTCGTGTAAATGCCGCCATCGCCCAGGGTCGCGCTCGTGACGCTTTGGTCCGTCTGCACGAACGTGCCACCACGGGGTGAGTATCCGTACGCGCGAAGCGGAATCGTATCCAAGCCTTCCACGTGCGCAACGCTCGCGCCCATCCCGAGCGGCAGGAAAACTCGCGTCCTGAGAAAGTTGGGGAACGTCATCCCCGAAACCCGTGCGACGATCAACCCGAGCAAAACGTAGCCGGAGTTGCTGTAGCGATACTGGCTCCCCGCCGGGAAATACAGCGAATCCTTGGACCGAACCAAGGTCAGTACGTCCGTATCATCGAGCTGCGCAGTCCGGGATTCGGGAATCAAGTCTTCATAGTCCCACAGTCCGGACGTGTGGTTGAGTAGGTGACGGATCGTGACGGCTTGTGTGGCGGCGGGCAGCTCAGGCAGGAAATCCCGGACGGGCTGGTCGTAGCGGATTCTCCCATCTCTTGCCAGCAGCATGATGGCCATGGCCGTGAACTGCTTCGAGACCGACGCGAGCCGGTAATCGGTCTCTGGCGCGGCGGCGATGTGGTGCTCGAGATCGGCCGTCCCATACGCGCGGCGGACGATCACGCGGCCGTCCGAGATCACCACAACGCTCGCGCCGGGCGCCGCGCCGCTGTAGGCGGTGAAGAGGTCGTCAACCGTCACGCGAGGTCCACCTGCGGTCGCACACGCGGTGCACAGGACCAGCGTCAGGACTTCGCAGCCGCGTACCACGCGTCCCAAGTCTCTTGTGCGGCCCCGATCGTGAGCTGTTGCTGGTTGCGCACCAGCGGCATGCGCAGCAGCAGCGGCTCCAGGCTGAGTTTTTCCAACCAACGCTCTTCACTCAGCGTGGCCGCGCGCAATCCCAGCTCGCCGAAGCGGCGCGAGTCGCGGTCAACGAGCGCGCCGACGCCGAACTTCTGCGCGAAGCGCCGCAGCTCCCCGACGGATGCCGCACGCTCGTTCAGATCCACGAAATGGACCTTGATGCGCCGCTCGGCGAAAAAACGCAGCGCCGCACGCGTGTCGGCACTCTTGCGGACTCCGAACACCTGAACCTCCACGCGGCTGTCCTAGTGGGGGACGGTGATGACCTCGACGGCGCCGAGCAGGTGCCCGGGGCCAAACCGCGCTTCGGCATTGCCGGGAGAGAAATAGCGGACAGAAGCGATGGAGCTGAGCCTCAGCATCCGCAGGCTTTCGAGGCCGGCACCGAAGCGAGTCCCGTCCACGTAGACCATCAGCTCGGCCCGGTTGCCCTGCAGCACGGCCGTCGGCCGGCTGCGGAGGATCCAAGCCGGCCGCAGCTGTCGCACGGCGTCGTACGCGGTGGATCCCTGCGTGGTGGAGAGCTCTTCCGCCATGATCAGGTCCGAGTCGCGGCTGGGCGACGTGTCGCGCGACTGTCGCGCTGCGTTCGCGCTGGAGCAGGCGGCCAGCGCGAGGAGGCACACCATCGCGATGGGGAATTTCATCCGCAACAAGGTAGCCTGTATTCCTCGCTCCCGGCGAGCGCAACCCTGACGAGAAAACCCCCGCCCGGATGCGGGCGGGGGTTTCGTTCACGAGGCGACGTGGGTGGTTAGGGAAGGGCACCCAACGCGCGTCCAGCGTTCACGCGACCCTTGCCGTAGAACGGGTCAGTTCCCGGATCACCGAGATCGTCAGCCGACTGCTGCAGCATTGCGCGGATCTGCGCGGGATTACCGTGTCCCAACGTCGCGACCAGTGAAGCAGCGACACCCGCCACGTGCGGCGAAGAGAAGCTCGTGCCGGCGCCGCTAAGACGGAAGAGACCGAGGTTCGACGGGCAAAAGGGTCCGTCGATGACCGGCGGCGGTAATGGAGCGCCGGGTGTCGGGGCGGGCGGCTGGTGCCACGCCAACGCCGTCTGAGAGCACGGTCCGCTGACAAAGGCATTGAGTGTGGTGACTCCGCCACCCGGTGCCGCGAGGCTGATGGCCGAGCGGCCGTAGTTCGTGTACGGCGCAACCGCATCGGGATTCGTGAACGGACCGACTGACGTTGGGGCCGCGGTCGGGCCGGTCGCGGACACACACACCACATGCGGGGAGTTACAGTACACGAAGTACACGTTGCCGGTGTGGTCGATGTCTGCCGCGGCGTTGCCGGCTGCGACCACAATCAGCACGCCCCGCCGGTTCGCATAGTTGAACACACTGTTGATCACGGACACGAACCCGGGGTTCGCGCTCTTCAGGAATGCACCGCCGAGACTCATGTTGATCACGTCTGCGCCGTTGTCGACCGCGTACACGATGCCGTAGAGCGTCGCGGCGGTCGAGCAGGTATTGAAGACGCTGCAGACCTTCACGCCAATCAACGTGGTTCTGGAAGTGACGCCGGCGAAGTAGGTGGCATTGCTCGCGACGATCGCCGATACCAGGGAGCCATGACCGTTCAAATCGGTGATGTGGTGGAGATTGAGGAGACCGAACCACGTAGCCTGCCGCGCGTCCTCATCGGGCCGCAGCGAGATCGAGCGGCTCAGGTCCACCCGGCCGTTGAGATCGGGCCACCGATAATCGATACCCGTATCGAGAATCGCGACCGACACGCTCGACGAGCCGAGCGACCCGGCTACCCACGCCGCATCCGCGCGAATCGCGCGCATGTTCCACTGGCGCGCGAAGAGTAGTGCGGTCTGGGGCGCGGTGGCGCTCGCTACACCAAGATCGGCTACGTCGAGTGCTTCGGCCGCGGTGACGGGTTCGATGGCGAATTCGATGTCGGCCTCGACCGCGCTCACCGCGCTCGATTTCGCGAGCCGCGCAGCGGCGTCGGCGGTGATTCCGGAGACGACGGCAAATCCAAGCTGCTCGTGCAGCCCTTCGAGGCGTCCGCCGTTGGCGCTCAGCTCTTGCTTGATGTCGGGACCGGCAGTGCGACCCGGTTTGAAGACGACGAGATAGCGCCCGCCCAGTTCGGCCGTTCCGGCGGTCAGTTGTAGGGAGGGACTGGTCACGACGGTCGCGGCGGTGATGGTCTTGCTAGTCGGGGTGACGGGCGCGTCATACACGCATGACGTCGCTACGATCGCACCCGTGATCGTAGCGGTTCGGATGGCGGATCTGAGCATGGGACGTCTCCTGACACTGTGTGAACCGGGCGGGTGGGAACAGATCGAGAAGGTGCCCCAGTTTTCCAGCTACCGCAACCCTAGATAATCGCCTCCTCGGGCGCTTCCAGGGGATTCGCTTTCCGGCCAGCGCGCTCCATCGGCTTGTCGAGCAAACCACGGTTCTTGTCCAGGACAGTCCAGAAATCGATCGCGCGCTCCACCAGCTCGCGTGACGCCTCGCGCAACGCGTCGCTCGCCTTCACCTGGCGCACGTTGTTCTGCATGTCCTCCGCGTCCCAGCCGCGTGAGTGGGCAATGAACGGGAACGGCGGAAAGACGAAGCCGAGCTCCGACCAGAAGGTCATCAGGCTGCCGGCGACCGATTGAATGTTGTCCTGACCGCCGGTGATGATGAACGCCGCCACCTTGTTCCGGATCAGGACGTTGTTGTGGATCGTGATCTGGTTTTGCACGCAGTTGAGCCGCTCGGCCATTTTATAATAGAGCGACGACGCGTTACCCCAGCGGATCGGCGTCGCGATCAGAACGACGTCCGCCCAGTGCACTAATCCTTCATAGACGCCGGTGAGCTGATCGTCGGGATCGCGTTCGGTGATGGCACAAGGCCACGTGCACGCGTGTGACGCTTTGGAGTAGTTCCCCTCGCAGTGACGAAAATTCAGTGAGCGCAGCTTGATCAGCTGGGTGTCGGTCTTGCGCTCGCCGGCCCGCGCCAACGCGTGCTCGAGCAGCGCATCCGAGGTCGAGAAGCGCGCGTTGCCGTCATCCATGGCGGTCGTCGAGATACCAAGCACGCGGCACGGAGCGCCGGCCTGTTTGGGGTGCTCCTCGAGCAGGTGGCTCGGCTTGTGCTTGAGGAGCTTGCGTGGGGCGATCGGCGGGAGCTGAACGTAAACGCCGTCCGGCCGCTCCTCCAACGCGTAGACGGGAACCTGCTCTTCGTCGTAGCCGGCGGGGCCTTTCCCCGTGACGACACTGTACTCCCACCCATGCCAGGGGCAGGTGACGAACTCCCCGTTCAATCGTCCCTCTGACAGCGGCCCACCTTTGTGGTTGCAGATGTCCGAGATCGCCGTCAGCCGGCCGTTGTACAGAAACACGGCAATGCGATAGCGCTCGATCTTGGTGGCGAACGGAACGCGGGCGAGGAGCTCGTCCATCGCGCCCAGACGGTGCCAGGCAGTCATGCGGTGCTCCAGGAAAGGCGTCGCTGAATGCTATATTCCAGCCCCCATGCCCGCATCCCGCGCCCGCATCGGCGTCATTTTCTTCACCGTACTCATCGATCTGATCGGCTTCGGCATCGTCATGCCGATTCTGCCGTTCTACGCGCAGCGCTTCGGCGCCGGCGGACTCGCGTACGGGGCGGTACTCGGCGTCTACTCGTTCATGCAGTTCGTCGCGACGGCGTTGCTCGGGAAGCTGTCGGACCGCATTGGTCGCCGGCCGGTGTTACTGACGACCATGCTGTTCAATGCCGCGGGGTATGCGCTGTTCGCTTTCGCCGGCTCGTACTGGGTGTTGTTTCTGTCGCGCGTGGTGTCGGGCTTCGCCGGTGGCAATATCTCGGTGGCCCAGGCGTACATGGCGGACATCACGACGCCGGCCGAGCGGTCGCGCGGGATGGGCATCGTCGGCGCGGCGTTCGGCATTGGGTTCAGCGCCGGTCCCGCTGTCGGAGGACTCGCTGATCACTTTCTGGGGCACACGGCGCCGGGCCTCGTGGCCGTCGTCCTGTCGCTCGCGAACTTCATTTCCGCGTACTTCATCCTGCCGGAATCCTTAAAACACGAGCTGCGGGTCAAGCGACGGATCTTCGATCTCGGTCATATCGGAGAAGCCATTGCGCGGCCCCGGCTCCGTCCCCTCATGGCGGTCTGGGCGCTCACGCCGCTCGGCTTCGCCGGCTATACCGCGGCGCTGCCGTACCGCGCCATCGCCGCGCTGGGATGGCAGCAGCTGCAGCTCACCTTCCTCTTCATCATCATCGGTGTGACGGCCGCCGCGGTGCAGGGCTACTTCTTCGGCAAACTCGTGCGGCGCACCGGTGAGCGTCGGCTCGTCATCGCCGGCGCGTTCGGCATGGCGATAGCGATTGCCATCGTCCCGTTCCTGGGTAGTTCGGCCCTCTTGTACGCCTGGACGTTCGTGCTCGCTGTCGCGAACAGTGTCTTCTCTCCCGCGGCAACGGGCCTCGTGTCGGTCTATGCCGATCCCAACGAGCAGGGCACGGTGCTCGGGGCGGCGCAGGCTATCAGCGCGCTCGGGCGGACCGCGGGTCCGCCGCTCATCGGAACCGTCTACGACGTGAGCCCGGTCACGTCGTTCCTGCTCGCGGGCTTGTTCATGGGTCTCGCCGGCCTCGCCGCGTTTCGACTCGCAGCTGTCGTGCATCACGCAGCCCCGGGTCAGTCACCCCACGCTCCCGTTCCAGCGGTGCTCGCCGTGCCGTTACCTGAACCCCCTCCCTCGGAGTCTTAACGGCATCTAAGCTTCAACGTCAAAGAGCCAGACTTTTTCATGGAGCCGTTGATGCATAAGCGATTGACGATCGCACTTGCCGCCCTCACGTTCGCGGCGGCCTGTAGTCAGGATCCCACGAGCGCTGCGACGAACGAGCTGGTGCTCGCGCAGAACGCGCAGACGATTGCCGACAACGTTGCCTCCACACCGGGCGCCGGCACGAACTACGAGGGCTGGATCAGACGCGTCCTCGACACGCTGCGCACCACCGACGATCCCATCGCACGCGCCTATCTTGATTCCGGCCGCACCAACCGGGATTCGGCCTGGGCCGCGTTCCAGCGTGGTGACACGGCGGCCGCGCGCGCGTTCCGGCGCGCTGCCTTCCGTGATGTGCTGTCGGCAGTGATCGAGCTGTTCCCCAACGCGCCCGAGCGGACCGGCCTGGCGGTCGACAACGCGATCGACAGGATCGAGAGGTTCCTCGGCGGCCGTGACGCGCCGCGGATCCGCGCAATCCTCGCGCACGTGAAGGAGCTGCGAGTCGAGGCGGACCAGGCTTTCGTCAATGGCGACAAAGTGACGGCGCTCGCGCTGAACCTGCGGGCGATGCAGATACTGCACAGGCTGGTCGAGCACGTGAGATACGCGAACCACGATCATGACGGCGTCGCTGACAGCGAGATGGAAGATGTAGGATCTTGAGGACCTGCAAAGGCTAGACGCCGAGCCGCTGAAGGGAGACGCTACACCCTCAACCCTCGGATCAACCGTGCGTCTCGGCGGCTCGGCGTCTCCTTTGGGCGTCTCGCTAGCCGTGTCGTTTCCTGCCGGTCCACATTCTCCCCAACCCCTTGGCGACACCGCGGGAGATCGAGCTCGAAATGGAATCGGGTGCCCCACCCAGCGCGTGTTTCGACCTGGAGTTCGGAACCCATCACCGCGAGCAGCTTCCGGCACATCATGAGCCCGAGGCCTGTCTCGGAGAATAAACGCCCGCGCCGGTACACCGCTCGCCGGGCCGGC
>DASXTV010000017.1:0-23273 GCA_036505175.1 Gemmatimonadales bacterium | reverse complement strand
GTGTCCACGAAGTTGTTGCAGTGAAACTGCGTGTGGAACCCCAAAATGTTGCTGCCGAGCATGCCGTCGAGCAGCTCATCGCGCCACGGGCAAATCGCGAACGCTTCGGGATTGGGCCACGGGATGTGCCAGAAGGCGATCACGGTGGCCGCCGGGAGCGACTCGCGAATCATGCGCGGCAGCAGCGCGAAGTGATAGTCATGCACCAGGATGATCGGGTTGTCGGATTTCGACTCCTCGGCCACCGCGCGAGCGAACGCCCGGTTGACCTTTACATACTGCTCCCAATCGGCGGTGCGGAAGGTGGGGCGCACGTGCGCGATGTGGCACAGCGGCCACAACCCCTCGTTCGCGAACCCGTAGTAGTACCCGGCCTCCTCCTCCTCCGTGAGCCAGACGCGGCGCAGCTGGTACGCGGCCTTTTCGGGCGGCGGTGGGACGGCGAGCCGGTCGTGGCTGTCCACCACCTCGCGGTCGGCCGACCCGCCACCGTGCGCGATCCATGTGCCGGAGCAGGCGCGCATGATCGGCTCCAGCGCCGCGACGAGCCCGCTCGCGGGACGCCACACTTCCACCTCGGTGTCGCGCCGCACATGGATGTAGGGCTCGCGATTGGAGACCACAATGACCTCCTGGCCGCGCAGCTCGCGGCGCAGGATGTCGCGCAGGGTCGAGGGCGTCCAGACGAGCTGGTCCTCATCGCGCGAGCGGTGATCCGCCTCGATGTCCTCGATGAGCTGGCGCAAGTCGTGCGCGATCGGCCGCAGCTCGGGCGGTGTTGGCGGGAACGGTCCCGCGCGCCCAGGAGCGAGGAACAGCGTTTCGCCGCGCAGCAGCCCGCGAAGCCCCTGGATCAAGCCGCGCCACGACAGTTGCGCGATGACGACGGTGATGAGCGCGACGATGAACCCCAGCCCCACGAAAAAGAGAAACAGGTACTCGCGCGTCTCGTGGCTGCGGCGTGCGATGAAGCTCATGTCGTGCACCAGCACGAGCTTGCCGGACGCCACCGGACGAATCGAGACGAGCACCGGCCCCTTCACAGTCTGCATCAGGTCGCTCGCTGGCTCCGCGCGTTTCTCCAAGCCGGCGCAGGTCACCTCTCTCGGGAGCGTCGGAGTCGCGATCGGCTCGCCGCCGTCGGCCGGACAGAAGCCCACGGCAAAGAGGCGCTCGTCCTGCGTGATGCGCGTGAAGAACTGGGTGATCCGGCGCCGATTCCCCGACTGCAGGAGATCCTGCAACGGCTCTTCGACGGTGTTCGCGATCAGGTTGGCGCGGATGTCGAGGTCACGCACGAACCATTTGAGCGTCAGCTTGTCGACGAGCGGCACCACGGCGTAGGCGAACATGCCGAGCGCCAGGAGCAGCGGGACGACGAATCGCAGCGAGAGTCGCATGGGTTTCTACTTACCCATGCATCGCAACGAGTTCCGTAGTCAGGCCCCCGCCGCTCCTGGCCGGTACAGAATCACGTTTGCCTTCTCGAGGGTGATCAGCCCGCCGCCGATCATTTCACTGAGATCGGGCAGGATTCCCTGAATGACTTCTTCCGTCTCGACGATCTCGATGATCATGGGAAGGTCGATCGACAGTCTCAGGACCTTGTCGGTGTGGAGCTTGCTGGAAGCGCCGAATCCCGCGACGCCGCGCAGCACGGTGGCACCGGCCAGGCCCTTGCTGCGGAAGCGCTCGAGCAGGGCCTCGTACAGCGGTTTGCCGCGATACTTGTCGCTTTCGCCGATGAAGACGCGCATCAGCGTGCGCTGGCCGCGGAATTGTTCTGTCATCGGGACCTCACAGGAGTTTGTTGGCGAGCGCCGTCCCCAGCACGACCGCAACGACGCAACCAAGAATCGTGGCGCTCATATAGACGGCGGCACGCACGTAATCGCCATCATGGAGCAGCGAGACGCTCTCGTAGCTGAACGTGCTCATCGTTGTAAACGCGCCGCAGAACCCGATCGTGAGTCCCGCCCGCACGTCAGGGGAGATCACGGCTGTGCCGGTCGCGAGCCGCAGGATGAAGCCGAGCAGCAGGGAACCCGCGAGGTTGACGGTGAGCGTGCCCAGCGGGAAGCCGGTCGCCGTCCGTGTCTGGATCCAGCCCTCGAGGCCGTAGCGTGAAAGGGTCCCGGCGACGCCGCCGAGCGCGATATAGAGGAGAGTCAAAGAAAAACTCCTACCATGAATGGTTCAGGTAGGAGTCATCAGCCCGGAAAGCGGCGGTTTAAGGCGAACTCCATCGCCTCCTGGAAACTACGACGGTAGATACTGCGACGGTAGATATTGCGACGGGAGTATACCGTCGCTTTCTCTACCGTCGTCTCATCTACCGTCGTGTATCTTTCCACCCATGCCGCAGCTCCGTATAGCACTGTCCCAGTTCAGGCCCACGAAGGGTGAGTACACAGAGAACGTCGCGCGGATCGGCGCCGTCATCGCCCAAGCCGTACAGCTCGAACCCACGCCCGACCTCGTCGTCTTTCCCGAGACCGCGACGTCGGGCTATTTCGTCGAAGGAGGAGTGAAGGAGCTCGCGGTCACGGCGGGAACCCTGGCTCGGGATCTGGCGGCCGCGTACCAGGGGCCGCAGCTCGACGTGGCCGTCGGATTCTACGAGCGCTTTCAGAATCACATCTACAACTCGGCCCTCTACGTGACGCTGGGAAACAAGAAACCCGCCGTCCGTCACGTTCATCGCAAGGTGTTTCTTCCGACCTACGGCGTGTTCGACGAAGAGCGCTTCGTGGATCGGGGACAGGAAGGCGTGCGGGCCTTCGAGACGAGCTGGGGAGGACGAGCCGCGATCCTCATCTGCGAGGACGCCTGGCACTCGCTCGCCGCCACGGTTGCCGCGCTCGAGGGCGCGCAGCTGCTGATCGTGCCGAGTGCCTCTCCCGCGCGAGGATTGGGCGAGGATGAAGACTGCGAAGGCGAGACGCTGCCGGCATCGGTGGTGCGCTGGGAGCGGATCGTGCGCGGCATCGCCGAGGAGCACGGTGTGTTTGTGGCGCTCGCGAATCTGGTCGGGTTCGAGGGCGGCAAAGGCTTCCCCGGCGCGTCGGCGGTGATCGATCCAACCGGGAGATTGATCGCACGCGGGCCATTGTTCGAAGAAGCTCTGCTCACCGCCGACCTCGATCTCGACGCGCTGACGACGGCGCGCTCGGACTCTCCGTTGCTCGCGGATCTGCAAAGCGCGCTGCCCGTGCTCACCAAGAGCCTGAGCGGGAAGAGCCATAACGAGCGAGTAAAGTTTGATCCGGCGACAAACGGCTCACCCGCACCCCACGCCGTCACACGCAGTTCCACGCCTCTACACGCCGTTGCATTGCCCGACCGGGATTCCCTCGCTATCGATCCGGAGCTCACACGGCGCTGGCTCGTCAGTTTTCTCAAAGACGAAGTCGCCCGCCGCCGCGGCTTCAAGAAGGGGCTCGTCGGACTCTCCGGCGGCGTCGACTCCGCGCTCACCGCGTTCCTGGCTGCCCAGGCGCTCGGCAAAGAGAACGTGATCGGTGTACGCATGCCGTACCGCACTTCGAGTCCCGAGAGTCTCGAGCACGCGCAGCGCGTCATCGACACGCTCGGCATCCCCTCTGTCACGGTCGACATCTCCGACGCCGTCGACGGCTACCTGAGGCAGGTCGGCGACGCCGATCCGCACCGGCTCGGCAATGTGATGGCGCGCGAGCGCATGATCGTGCTGTTCGACCTTTCCGCCAAGCACACGGCGTTGCCCCTCGGCACCAGCAACAAGTCCGAGCGCCTGCTCGGCTACTTCACGTGGCATGGCGACGACGCGCCGCCCGTGAATCCGCTGGGCGACCTCTTCAAGACGCAGGTGTGGGCGCTCGCCCGGCACGTCGGCGTCCCCGAGGAGATCGTCGCCAAGCCTGCGACCGCCGACCTGATCAAGGGCCAGACAGATGAAGGAGACCTCGGCGTTTCGTACCTGAACGCCGACAGGATTCTCTATCACCTGATCAGAGGTGAAGAGCCGAGAGGCTTCACTAAGGAAGAGGTGGACATCGTCCGGACGCGCCTCGACTCGACGCACTGGAAGCGGCGGCTGCCCACCGTGGCGGTGCTCTCACAGACGGCCATCGGCGAGTTCTACCTGCGTCCGGTGGACTACTGATGGCGAGCGAGAAACAGGTGCGGCATCCGCGCGAATCGGAGACGGTACTCACCGAGCTGATGATGCCGCATTACGCCAACATCATGGGTAACGTGTTCGGCGGTCACATCCTGGCGCTCGTGGACCGTGTGGCCGCCGTCGCCGCGATCCGCCACGCGCACCGCGAGTGCGTGACCGTCTCGGTCGACAAGGTCGATTTCCGCGAGCCGATCCACGTCGGTGAGCTGGTGACGGCGATGGCCCGCGTGAACTTCGCGGGACGCACATCGATGGAAGTGGGCGTCAAGGTGCTCGCCGAGAACGTGTTGACGGGCGAGCGGCGCCACACGAATTCCTGCTACGTCACCTACGTTGCGCTCGACGAGAACGGCCGGCCGACTGAAGTCGCGCCGATCGTGCCGGAGACGCCGGACGAGAAGCGTCGCTACGACCGCGCTGCCAAGCGCCGAGCGAAGCGGGTGATGGAGCGGCGCTACGATCAAGGCCGAGGTGAGTAAAGTCGTACTGGTGTTGTCGGGCGGCGGAGCCAAGGCGCTCGCCCACGCCGGCGCGTTCCGGGCGCTCGAGCAAGCCAACCTCCTTCCCAGCCATATCGTCGCCACGTCCATGGGCGCCGTCGTCGGCGCCGCCCTGGGCGCCGGGATGCCGTTCGATCAAGTGCGCCATCGAGCGATGGAGATCCGCCGCAAAGACGTGGCGCCGTTGGATCCGCTGGCGTTGCTGATGGGCCTGTTTGCCCGCAGCCTCTTTCCCGCATCCGCGCTGCGCCGCGCCATCGCGCGCATCGTCCCGAACACGCGCTTCGAGTACCTGCGTATCCCGCTCACCGTCACGGCCACCGATCTCGACAGCGGCGAGTTGCTGCTGCTCGGCGGCCGCGAGCCCGCCTGGAACATCGGACTGGCCGACGCGCTGTACGCGTCGTGCGCACTGCCGCTCTATTTTCCGCCGCTGGAGGTGGACGGCCGGCGCCTCGGCGACGGGGGGCTGAGAGCCGTGCTGCCGCTCGGTCCGGCGCGCGAGGTCGCGAAAGACGCCGACTTGTTCGTGGCGATCCACGTCGGCCCAGGCTTCGACGAGCGCGGCGCGGCGGAGCCATCCAGCAACGGCGACGAGCCACACCCCCCCCACGCTCCCGTTCCCGCACGCATCCCGCGCGTGGTGCGGGCGCACGGCGAAGCAATACGGATCATGATGGCGGAGCAGGCGGATCGGGCGGTCGCGGAATGGCCGAAGCAGGGCCCGCGCCTCATCTATGTCCGGCCGGTGGCTGAGCGTGAAGCGACGTTCGCGGTCGAGCGGGTCCAGGAGTACGTCGAGATGGGTTACCAGGCAACGAAAAAGGCTTTAGGATAGACGTCGAGACGTCGAGACGTCGAGCGGCTACGAGGATCGAGGGAACAGGAAGACCAATGCGCGCAGCTGAGATCATGATTGCGGATCCCGTGGTTGCGGCAGCGGGGGCTACATCGTCTGAAATTGCCGCACTCATGCGTGTCAAGAACATCTCCGTCGTGCCAGTCGTGGACAATCCGAAGGATCGCAAATACCTGGGCACGATTTCGGATCGCGACATTGTCGCACGTTGCGTCGGTGCAGGTCACGATCCAACGGATTGCTCGGCGGCCGAACACGCGAGAACCGATACTCCCGTAGTGAAGCCGGATACCGAGTTGAAGGGCTACAAGGTTGCGAGACAACTGGATCCAGCAGATCATCATGTACGATCGACGATCGTCGTAGTCGATGTTAACCAGAAGGTCGTTGGTTTCATTCCCCATCCTGAAGAAGTGCAGGGGATCGTTGTTGATTAACTGCCACCTCACGCCTCGCATCCGCTCGACGTCTCCACGTCTCGACGTCTAGTATGCCGCACAAGTTTTTCACCTTGGCCGAAGCCAATCGCACGCTTCCGCTCGTGAAGCGCGTCGTGCAGGACATCATGACCGTCTATCCCCAATGGAAGGATCTCGTCGATCGCTACGGGCTCGTTGCCTCTCAGGCCCGCCCTGAGTGGGGCGAATCCCAGGAGCAACTCAACTTGAAGGCCGAGATCGACACCGTTGCCGCGAAGATCAACGGGTACCTCGGCGAGCTCGATCAGATCGGCTGCGAGTTCAAGGGCTTCGACGAAGGACTCGTCGATTTCCACGGCCGCCTCGACGAGCGGGAGATCCTGTGGTGCTGGAAGTTTGGCGAGGATCGCATCGCCCACTGGCACGAGCTGGAAGCGGGATTCAAGGGCCGCCAGCCGTTGCCGGAGGTCCTGAGCCGCACGTGAAGGGCTTCTGGCTGTTTGTGCACGTGATGGGATTCGTCGCGTGGCTGGGCGGCGGCCTCGCCGTCATGCTCAGCGGCATCACCGCCAAGTATTTCCCGCCCGATCATCGGCTCGCCGTGTACCGCGTCATGAGCGTCGTATCGCGCAATCTGATCGGGCCCGGCGCCGTGCTCGTCGTGATCAGCGGCATCGTCCTCTCGGTTCCGTACTTCAAGGGCGCCACCGTTCCAACCTGGCTCATGGCGATGCAGGGACTGGGACTGGTGGGCGCAATCGTGGCAATCGGGATCGTGACGCCCACCGCCGCACGGCTGGGGCGGCTGGAGCTCGATCCCAGGGGAGAGCTGCCGGAGCGCTTCGCTGGATTGCGTCGCCGGCAGGCCATTTTCGCCACCATCGCGGGGATTTTCGCATTACTGGCGCTGCTCGCCGGCACGGTATTCAGATAGGACCCGCACAAACCAGACCACCGACGCACCGCGGTAAACAGGTAGGTGTCAACGGGACAACCCTGCAGTGGGTGGTCCCGTTTCCCATTTTACGGACCTACCTGCTGCGTCCGCTGCGCCTGCTGCGTCTGGTTTGCCGTTTCGGCTTGTGACCATCCACGCAATCCGGGGGTCGTTTGCTGAGTGCGAGGATTGGTTCTCTTCGACTTCGGCGGGACTCTGGACGCGGATGGCTCCCGCTGGAGCGTTCGCTTTCACGCCGCGTACCGCGCCGCGGGTGGCAAACAATCGTTCGCCGCATTCGACCGGGCGTTCCGCGAGTCGGACCGGGCTCTCGAGCGGCTCTCGGGCATAGAGAGGCTTGGCTTCCGCGCGATGGTTGACGCTCAAACCGCGTTGCTGTTACCCCGGCTCTCGGACGGCGCCGCGCTGCCCGCGCGAGTCATCGCCGATCAGTTCCACACCTCCACGTGCGCGGTCGTGCGCCGCAACGAAGCGCTGCTCGCGCACCTGCACCAGTCCTACCACCTCGGCGTCGTCTCCAACTTCACCGGCAATCTCGCGCAATGCCTCGAAGAGCTCGGCGTGCTGCGGTATTTCTCCGTCGTCGCCGATTCGGGACGGGTAGGGATCGCCAAGCCGGACCTGCGGCTGTTCCAGCACGCGCTCAGTCACCCCGGTTTGGTCTCGAAGCCCGGCTGGATGGTGGGCGACAACTTCGAGTCCGATATCCGGCCCGCCGCAGCGCTCGGGCTGTCCACCGCGTGGCTCACACCCGCAACGGACAAGGCGCACGAACGGGGAGCGGCAGGTATACCCACCGTCCGGATTGCCGCGCTGCCGGACCTCGTGCGAGTGCTCGACTCGTGATGCAGGGACTGATCCTCGCCGGTGGGCGCGGCTCCCGGCTGGCCGCCGATGGCGTCGAGACTCCCAAGCCCCTCGTGGAGATCGCCGGACGGCCTCAGATCGTCAACCTGATCGAGACCTTCGCGGAGCTCGGCTGCGAATCGATCACCTGCATGGTGCGCGATGGCATAACGGTCGAGCTGCCGCGAGCCTCCCGCGCCAGCGTGCGGACGTGCCGCACCCCGTCGTCGCTGCATACGCTGGTCGCAGGCCTCGCCACCGTGCCGCCCGGACCGGTGTTCTGCGCCATGGTCGATACGGTGATGCCGCCGGGCGACTGGCGTCGTGTGTATCGCGGCGTGACTGAGCGCCTCGAGGCCGGGTCAGTTGCGGTGCTCGCGGTCACTCCATTCGTAGACGACGAATTACCGCTCTATGTCACGCGCGATGCCGAGGGCCTGGCCACCGGGATCTTCGACACGCCGCCTCGGGCTCCATTGCTCGTCACGGGCGGGGTGTACGGTCTGAACGCCCAGGCTCGACGTCTCGCGGCGGTGGCGGTCGCATCGCTGCATCGCATGCGCGCATTCCTGCGTTTGCTCGTCGAGCTGCGCGCTCCCGTCGCGACCGTCGAAGTGCCGCGCATCATCGATCTCGATCACAAGCGCGACCTCGAGGCGGCCGAGCGCTGGCTCACGGCGCGCGCGGGAGACGGGCCATGAAGCGGTTGGTCGCGCTGTACCGGAGTCCCACCTACTCGCCCGAGGTGCATCGCCGTAACGACACGGCGATTCTCGACGCCACGGTCGACGGGTTGGAGCGTCGCGGGTGGGAGGTGACGAGAACCGGTGAGGGGGAAGTCGCCGCCGGCCGGCTCCCTGCGGCCGAATTGTATGTGAACATGTGCCAGGGTCCCGCTGCATCGGAGCGGCTGCTCGACCTCGTGCCGCGCCAGGCCCTCGCCGTCAATCCACCGGAAAGCGTTCTGAACTGTCACCGTCACCGGCTGGTGGCGCGCATGGCGGCGGCGGGACTGCCGTTTCCACGCACCCTCATCGTCCCAACGGCCAAGCCACGGGAAGTGCTGCCGCTGGTGCATCAGCTGAACGGCGATGGCCGCCCGGTGTGGGTCAAGCGCGGCGATGTGCACGCCGAAACCCGCGCCGACGTCGTGTCGGCCAAAGAAGCGGGCGTCAGCGACGCTATTGCCGGATTCGCGCGGCGTGGCGTGACGCGCGTGGCGCTCCAGGCACACGTCGCCGGCCCGATCGTGAAGTTCTACGCGGTCGCCGACGGCCGCTTCTTCTCCTGGTACTCGGCAGACGGCGGCGCGGTCGACGTCTCCGAGCGGAGCCTGCGGGCGCTGGTCTTCGCCGCGGCGCGGGCCGTCGGTCTCGAGGTCTTCGGCGGCGACGTCGCGTTCCCGCAACCGGACGCGCCGGTCCTGATCGACCTCAACGACTGGCCGTCGTTTGCTCCCGTGCGCATCGCCGCGGCAGCCGCGATCGCCGCGTACATCGACGAGAAAGCCTCGAACGGAAAACTGGCATGATCGATCTCGTAACCCAGTCAGAATCGCAACGCGTCTTCGCGCTCGAGGCGCAGTACCTCGCGCCCGGCACGCAGAGCGTGGCGCTCTACAGCAAGCTCTGCATGGATCGCGGCGAAGGCGCGATCCTGTGGGACGTCGACGGCAATCGCTACATCGATCTGCTCGCGGGGGTGGGTGTCGCGAGCCTCGGCTACGCGCATCCGCGTTACGTCGCCGAGATGACGAAGCAGCTCGAGCGGGTGCACGTGGGGAGCTTCACGTCGGAGCATCGCGCGGCGCTGGTGCAGCTGATCGCCGAGCTCGCGCCGGGCGATCTGAACCGCACCCAGCTGTACTCGAGCGGGGCGGAGGCGGTCGAAGCCGCCGTGCGGCTGGCACGAGCGGCGACGGGACGGCACGAAGTCATGGGATTCTGGGGTGGCTTCCATGGCAAGACGGGCGGCGTGCTGCCGCTGCTGTCGGGCAGCTTCAAGCATGGCCTCGGTCCGCTCGCGCCCGGTACCTACTCGAGTCCGTACGCTGCCTGTGCGCGGTGTGCCTTTGGGAAGTCGTTCCCGTCCTGCCATTGGCACTGCCTCGATTTTCTGCGCTCCAAGATCGCGCTCGAGACGACGAACGACATCGCCGCGATCATCGTCGAGCCGATCCAGGGCACCGCCGGCAACGTCGTCCCGCCGGCCGGATATCTGCGCGAGCTGCGCGCACTCGCGACCGAGATCGGCGCTCTGCTCATCTGCGACGAGATGATCACCGGCTTCGGGCGTACTGGAAAGCTGTTCGCGGTGGAGCATGACGACGTCGTGCCCGATGTGTTGCTCGTGGGCAAGGGGTTCGGCGGCGGGTTCCCGGTCAGCGGGATCGTGATCCGGGAGCCGATCGCGTTCTCCAAGCCATGGGCGAATCCGAGCGGCAGCTCGTCGAGCTACGGCGGCAACCCGCTCGCCGCCGCCGCCGCGCACAGCACGATCCGCACGATCGTCGATGACGAGCTCGTGGAGCACAGCCGCCGGCTGGGCGCCCTGATGCTCGCGGAGCTGCGGACCTGGGAGGACGAGATTCCGATCGTGAGTGACGTGCGCGGCCGCGGTCTCATGATCGGCATGGATCTCGTCGTGCCTGGCACGCGCACGCTCCTCGACAAGAAAGTCACGCGCTGGATTTTCGACACGCTGCTCGCGCGCGGCGTGATCGCGATGATCTACAACCCTGAGGTGCGCATCAACCCGCCGCTCGTGATCACGGACGAGCAGGCCATGGAGGCCCTCGCCACCGTGAAGGCGGTGCTCGAAGAGGCCAGCGCTCGTGTACGCCAGTAAGGGACCCGTCGTAGAAGAGTGGGCCGATCGGCGCTTCTTCCGGCCGCTGGGGTGGCGCGTGGCAACCGCACTCCTGCCGACGCGCCTCTCAGCCGATGCCGTGACGCTCGCGGGCCTCGTGCTGGGCGTTCTCGCCGGGCACCTGTTCTGGTACCACAGTTCGTGGATCAATGCGAGCGGTGTGCTGCTGTTCATCGTGTCGGACGTGCTGGACAGCGTGGACGGGCAGCTCGCGCGCCTGCGCGGCACGTCGACCCGCATGGGCAGGATCCTCGACGGCCTCGCCGACAGCGGCCGGTTCGTGAGCCTCTACGGGCATCTCGCGGCGCGGCTGTACGCGGCGGGATGGGGATGGGGCGGAGTCGCCCTGGCCATCGCCGCGCTGTTCTCGCACGCCTATCAGGCAGCCGCGGCCGATTTCATTCGTCAGGCATACCTGCACTTCGCGATCGGCGAGGGCGGCGAGCTCGACACGCCGGAGCAGGCGGGTATCGATGGCGCCGGCTCATTCTGGGGGCGAGTGTCCTCCTGGATCTACGGCGATTACACGCGGCGCCAGGCCTGGCTGTTTCCCCGAACCACGGCGCTCGTCCGTGCGTATTCCGGACGTGAGGTGCCCGCGTCACTGCGGCGCTCGTGGGCCAATCGCCAACGCTGGGTCGTCGCCGGGTCCGCCTGGATTGCCCAGAACATTCGGTTTCTGCTGCTTGCGCTGACTGCCGTTCCCGGGTGGCCGGCCGCCTACTGTTGGATCGTCGTCGGACCCCTGAATCTTGTGCTCGTCTTCCTAATTCTTGCCCACGAGCGCGAGCCGAAATTCCATGCTCAGCTCGCCTGAGCCTCGAATCTATCGCGGGGCGCTCCTCGGCCTGGGGGGGATCGCGCGCTCCGGCCATCTTCCCGCGTTTCAGGCCGATCCCAGAGTGGCCTCGCGCCTGCGCATCGTCGGCATCGTGGACGACGCGCCCACTGCGCCGCCATCGTTCGAGGGCATTCCTCTATTATCCCGTCCCGAGCAGCTCGCCGGCCTGGCTCCCTTGGATTTCGTCGACATCTGCACGCCGACCTCGTCTCACCTCGCGCTATCGCTGTGGGGCCTGTCCCAGGGCTATCACGTGTTGTGTGAGAAGCCGGTCGCGGTGAACCGTGCCGAGGCCGCCAAGCTCGCCCGCGCTGCGCGGACCGCCCACCGAGTGGTGATGCCGTGTCATCAGTACCGCTTCAATCCGGTGTGGCGTCGGGTGAAACGGTGGCTTGACGATGGCATGATCGGCCGCTGGTACCTCGCCGAATTCCGTGTCTATCGGCTCGCGGCGGATCCTGGTAGCGGCGCCATCGGAGCGGTCCCGTGGCGCGGCCGGCGCGACGCCGGCCGTGGCGGAGTGCTGCTCGATCACGGCACGCATCTCGTCTACGAGCTGCTTGACGTCGCTGGGCCGCCCGAATCGGTGCGGGCGTGGACGGGGCGGCTGCGCCACGGCGGTTACGACGTCGAGGACACGGCGCAGCTCGTGTTCGACTATCCCGACCGCATGGCGACGATGTTCCTCACCTGGGCGGCGCGGCGTCGCGAGACCGAGATCCGCTTCGTCGGCGAGCGCGGCAGCATCACCTGGAGCGGCGGGCTCCTGACGCTCGAGCGCGACGGCCACACCGAATCATTCGATCACACCGTTGATCTCGACAAGGCGTCGTACGCGAAATGGTTCGCGGATCTGTTCACCGATTTCGCGACCACGCTCGATTCCGGCGACAGCGCCCGGCCGATGGCCGATATCGCCCAGGTCGCCGCGGTGCTCGAGGCCTCTTACGCCGCGGTCGCATGAGCAGACCGCTGCAGCTCGCGCTCTTCCTGCTGGGCGCGGCCGTATTCGGTTATCTCGTCGCACGCATCGGCGTGGGGCAGCTCGTGTTCGATGCCGGACGCACGGGCTTCATGTTCGTGCCCATCGTGCTGCTCTACGCGCTCGTGTACGCGTGCAGCGCGCTCGCCTGGCAGCTCACGATGGAAGAGTTCAAGCGGCCCCCGTTCTGGCGTGCCTACGCCATTCTGATATCCGCCAGCGCACTCAACTTTCTCACGCCCCTCATCAACGCGGGCGGTGAGCCGTTCCGTGTCGCCGCGGTGGCCCCGTGGCTTGGCAAACGTCGGGCCGCCGGATCGGTCATTCTCCATCGGATGCTGCATTCGTTTACGTACGTGCTCGTGTGGTTGACCGCGGTTGGCTTCGCGTTCGCCCTGCTGCCGCGCGATACGCCACATGTCGTCCCGGTGCTGCTGGGCATCGTCGGTGTGCTGTTGCTGCTCATCGTCGCGCTCTTGCTGTCGGCCCACCGCCGTGGCGTGCTCGAGCGCGTGCTGAATGCGATGAGCAAGCTGCCGTTTGGGCGGCGCTTTGCCGCGCGGCTCGAACCCAGGCGGGCCATGCTGGTCGAGCTGGATCAGCAGATCACCGGTTTCTATCACCGCCAACCGGCGAGGTTTGTGCAGGCGATCGTGCTCGAGTACGTGAGCCGCTGCATTTTCATGCTCGAGCTCGTGCTCATCGTCGCCAGTCTCGGATTGCGGCTCGGATACCTGCAGGCGTTCACGATCGGCGGGCTCGAAGCGCTCGCGGGAAACCTCCTGTTTATGGTGCCGTTCGAGATCGGAGCGCGTGAGGGAGCCTACTACGGGCTGTTCAGCCTGTTCGGCCTCGATCCCCAGCTCGGACTGTACACATCCATCGTTGGGCGTGTGCGTGACTTTGTGTGGATTGCCGCTGGTTTGCTTCTGATCTGGTCGACTCCTGGTGCGTCTGCTGCGTCTGCTGCGTCTGTTGCGTCTGCCTCATCATGACGATCGTCACGCACACGCTCGCGACGACGCTCGCCGTGAGGGCCTTGAAGCTCACGGGGAGTGACGCCGTGCTCGCCTACGTGTTCGGCGTCGGCGTGGACATCGATCACGCGATCAAAGCTCCGTTCTACCTGCGCGCGATCGGTCGGCGGCGGCAGCTGGGTTACTATTGGCGGACATCACTCCAAGAACCCGTCGCCCTGCTCTGGATCGTCCCGCTCTGCGTCTTTCTCGGCACCGGGGTGCCCGCGCTCTTTTTTCTCATTCACCTCGCGATGGACTACAGCGTCGGCTACGAGAAAATGCCGTGGTATCCCTACTCGCCGCTCGTGACCCAAGGGTTTCTCGTCCAAGTCTCCGACAAGACCAAGGAAGCCATTCTCATCGTGGTCCTCTTATGTATGAATTTGCTCCTGTTCTTGGCTCCGCTGTAGACCGCGGCATTCGCCCGGTTCTGCGATTCCTGCATGTCCGGCTCGGGCTCCAACCCGATCAGGTGACGTGGTCGTCGTTCTGGGCCAGTGTGGCGGCGGGCGTGGCGTTCGCAGCCGGTCGGGTGGTCCCCGGTCTGGTGTTCATGGCCATCGGCCAGATCCTGGACGGGCTCGACGGCGGCATCGCGCGCCAGTTTGGCCTCGTTTCCGAGGCCGGCCATCGGCTCGACACGCGGCTCGATCGCGCGTCCGAGATCGCAATCTTCCTCGGCTGCGCGCTGGGCGGGCTCGTGTCGCCGCGGCTCGCGGTACTGGCGTCGGTCGCCGTGCTGCTGCTGACGACGATCGTCGATCGCTCGAAGCTCGATCCGGGCCTCAAGCGCTTCGCTCTGTACTTCGGGATCTGGATCCCGTTTCCGCTCATCTTCTCGGTCATCTTCATCGTGAATCTCGCGGCATACGTCGTCGGCCTGCTCGTCATCGACTGCCGCTTTCAGCGCAACATGGATGCGCTCGGCGGCGACCTGAACACGGTCGCCTCGCGGGCCGCCCGCCTCGAGACGCCGTAGTGCCGGCATTTCAGCATCCCTACGTCGTCGTCGCGCCCGCGGAAACCATACACGTCGAGGCATGGGCCGGCACGGGTCGACCGGTTGCCGTCATTCCGGGACTGTTCGGTGCGTCGTTCACGTTTCGGAAGGTCGTGCCGCTGCTCGCCGCGAAAGGGTTTCGCCCCATCGTCATCGAGCCGCTCGGGACCGGGTTCTCGAGCCGCCCGCCGCAGGCCGATTACTCCCTCACCGCACAGGCGCACCGCCTCGCGGCCGTGCTCGATTCGCTGGGCTCGGGACCGGTGCTGGTGCTCGCCCACTCACTCGGTGCGGCGATCGCGTTTCGACTTGCCGTCGATCGACCAGATCTCGTGTGCGGCATCGTCTCGATCGAGGGCGGACCCACGGAGGAAGCGACGACGCCGGGGTTCCGCGGCGCGATGCGCTACCTGCCGTGGGTGAAACTGCTCGGCGGGATCAACCTCGTGCGCCGCAAGGTCCGCGGCATGCTGCTCGATTCCTCGGGCGACCGATCGTGGGTGACGGACGGCATCGTGATGGGCTACACGCTCGGCGAGGCGCGCAATCTCGACGCGACGCTCAAGACGTTCCAGGCCATGTCGCACGCGCGTGAGCCGGCGAAACTCGGTCCTCACCTCGGTGAAATTGCGTGTCCCGTGACGCTGGTCGTCGGGACCGCACGCCACGAAGGCGACGTACCGCCACAGGAAGTCGCGCTCATGAATCACGCGATCCTTTCGTTTGCGGTGGACAGCGAACGGGGCGCCGGGCACTACCTCCAGGAGGAGCGGCCGGCTGCCGTCGTGTCGGCGGTCGAGCAGTTGGCCCAGAGGGCACATTGACGCCGCTGCGCATTGCGTTGGTCGCGGAGGACTACTACCCGCAGCTGGGCGGCGTGCCGGAGCATGTGCACCATCTGGCGCGCGAGCTCGACCACCTCGGGCACAGGACGACGATCGTGACGTCCAACATGAAGGAGCAAGGAGCGGGGAGCCGGGAGCCGGAGGTACACGCGGACATACGGCGCATTGGAAAGAGTTTGGTGATCTATGCGAACGGTGGGGTGGCGCGGATCACCGTCGGGTGGCGGCTGACGGCCCGGTTCGAGGCGCTGTTCCGCAAGGAACGGTTCGACGTCATCCATGTCCACGGTGGCCTGAATCCCACGCTCGGCATCGTCGCGCCGTGGGCGGCGTGGCGAGCGGGCATTCCCATCGTCGCCACGTTTCACACCTGGTTCCCCCGATCGATCGGCTGTCGCGTCTTCCGTCGGCCGCTACAGCGGATGCTCGATCGTCACGCCGCCACGATCGCGGTCAGCAGCGCCGCGCGGGACGCGATGGCGCGCTATTTCACGGCTCCGTGGGAAATCATTCCCAACGGCGTCGACACGACGTTCTTTCGTCCCGGTCTGGGCCGTCGCAGCGGATCGTCCGAGCGGCGGCCGCCGAAGCTGTTGTGGCTGGGCCGCATCGAGCCGCGCAACGACCTCGGCACGGTGCTCGCGGCGATGCCGCGCATTCTCGAGCGCCATCCCGCCGCGCACCTGACGGTCGTCGGTGACGGACCGTGGCGCTCGCGGATGGAGCGCGCGGCGCGCCGGGAGGGGATCGGACCGAGCGTGCACTTTGCGGGCTACGCGAACGGTGGCCGGCCGGGTTACTATCGCGGCGCCGACGTCTACCTGTGTCCTACCAGGCGCGCCTCGTTTGGCGTGACGCTGCTGGAAGCGATGGCGTGCGGCACGCCGCTCGTCGTTTCAGACATTCCCGCGTTCCGTGATGTCGCCGGCCAGTCGCGGGCGGTGTTCGCGCCGCCCGGCGACCCCGATGCGTGGGGACAGGCCGTGAACGAGTTGATCGACGATGCAGAGCGGCGCGAGATAATGATGCGGGAGGGACGACGCGTCGCCGAGCGGCATGCGTGGCCACTCGTGGCGCAACGCGTGCTGGCAGTCTACCGGCGAGTCCTGCGATGATGGGTTTCGACCTGATCTTTGGAGCGTCGGTCGAGCGTGGTCCGAGGAACCGGCGGATCTATCTGAGCTTCGACGATGGTCCGAACGAGCGAGCCACGCCGGCGATTATCGAGACCCTCGCGCGCGCGGGCGTGCCGGCCGCGTTCTTCATGGTCGGCGATCATGTGCGGAGATTTCCGAGCACCGCACGGGAAGTGGCGGATGCTGGACACCTGGTTGGTAATCACACTTACAATCACCTGAAGCTCCACTTCGCCGGTCCCAGAAAGATTCGAACACAGCTCCAAAAAACGCACGATGTGATCGAGTCGGTGACGGGAGTGACTCCACGATCGTTCCGTGCGCCGCACGGATATCGGAGTCCATTTCTCATATCAATAATTGTGGATATGAGCTATACCGTGTTCGGCTGGACGTTTGGGGTGTTCGATACCGCCACACCCGGCGTGGAGCAGATCCGGCGGCGGGTGCGCAACAGGCTCCGGCCCGGAGCGATTGTACTGCTCCACGATGGAGATGGATACGATCCTGAAGGGGACCGTATGCAAACGGCGAATGCACTTCCAGGGATTATTCAGGATGCCCGAGCTGCGGGATATGGCTTTGGCGATCTTACGGAACTACTAGACGAGCACATGCAAAAGTGAATGTCCTGCAGTTGTTTCTCACAGGACATTCGGGGCACTTCGGCTTTCGCGCGGTGCACACCAGCGCTCCAAGCTCCATCATCGCCTGATTAAACTTCCACGCCGTCTTCCCTCGCCTCGGCATCATCGTCTCGGCGAGCGTCCAGACATCCCGCGGCGCAAATGCCCGTTCCAGCACGCGCTTCACATTCGTGTCCACCGCCGCTACCGGCTTTTCGTACGCAAAGCACGCCACCGCTCCCGCCGTGTACCGTCCGACACCTGGTAGTGTCCGCAGGGCCTCAGGGTCATCGGGCAACGTGCCGTCATGCCGTCGTGTAACCTCGCGTGCGAGCTTGTGCAGATTGCGAGCGCGCGCGTAATAGCCGAGACCGTCCCATTGCTCCATGACGGCTTTGGGTCGAGCGCGGGCCAGCGCATCGATTGTGGGAAAGCGGGTCATGAAGCGCGGGTAGTAGTCCAACACCCTGCTCACCTGCGTTTGCTGCAGCATGAATTCGGAGACGAGGACGGCATAGGGGTTGCGAGTATCCCGCCACGGAAGTTCGCGGCCCTTCCTCTTGTACCAGGCCAATAGCTTGCGAATAAAGAGCTTCCGTACCTGAGGGGTAGACGGGGGGGCCATGCGTACACAAGATACACAGCCATGAGAGCATTCACCGCCGCCCTCGACCTGCGGCGATACGTTGGGCGGTGGTCGCTGCGCAGCGCCAGCCACGCGGGGCGCTTCTTTTTTATGCTCCTCGACCTGGTACGCGGCATCCTGGAGTGGCGCGTCTGGGTCCCCCGCACCATCGAGCAGACCCTGTCGGTAGGCTATGGTAGCGCGTTCATCGTGCTCCTGGTCGCCGGCTTCGCCGGGGCGGTGACCAGCCTCCAGGCCGGCTACCAGTTTACCGGCCAGCTGCCGCTCTATGTGGCCGGCGGAATCATCTCCGAATCGATGATTCTCGAGCTGGGCCCCGTTTTAACGGGGCTCATTCTGGCCGGCCGGATCGGCGCGCGTTACGCCGCCGAGCTGGGCAGCATGCGGGTGACCGAGCAGATCGATGCGCTCGAGAGCCTCGGCCGCTCGCCGGTGACGCATTTGCTCCTGCCGCGGATCCTGGCGGGCGTCATCGCGATCCCGGCGCTGGTGATGCTGGCGAACGCTTTCGGTATCGTCGTGGGATACATCACGGCCCGGTCGTCGCTTGGCCTGACGTACGCCGACTTCGAGTTCGGGTCGCGCTACTTCTTCAGGCCGCTCGATTTGTGGTACTCACTCATCAAGTCGTACGCGTTCGCTGGGGCGGTCACGATCATTCCCTGCTACATCGGCTTCAACACCAAGCAAGGCGCCGAGGGCGTCGGCCGGGCGACGACGCAAGCGGTGGTTGCGGCGTCGGTCACCGTGCTGATGCTGGACACGATTCTCACGAAGCTCATTCTCGGCACCGCCAAATGAGCATCGAGCTGAAGAACGTCTCCAAGCGCTTCGTGGACAACGTCGTGCTCGACGGAGTCGACTTCGTCGTGGCCGAAGGCGAAACCGTCGCGCTGCTCGGCCCATCGGGCGTCGGGAAGAGCGTCCTGCTCAAGCACATCATCGGCCTGATCAAGCCCGATTCGGGCGAGGTGTGGGTCGACGGGCAGCAGGTGCCGTTGCTGGGTCGCAAGGCATTGGCGCTCCTGCGCAGCCGCATCGGCTACGTCTTTCAGAACGGCGCGCTGTTCGATTCGATGGACGTGTTCGAAAACATCCGGCTCGGTATCACCGACGAGCAGCAGTATGCGGACAAGGACTACTGCATGCAGCGGGTCAGGGAATGTCTGCGCCTCGTGAACCTGAGTGAGGAAGTCGGCAGCAAGTTTCCATCGGAGCTGTCGGGCGGGATGCGCAAGCGGGTGGGGATTTCCCGGGCCATCGCCGGAAAACCGGTATACTTGCTCTACGACGAGCCGACATCCGGCCTCGACCCCGTCAACGCCGATGTCATCGATTCGCTGATCGAGCGGTTACAGCAGGAGATCGGGGTGACGAGCGTCGTCGTGACGCACGACGTCCGCGGCGCGTTCCGCGTCGCCGACCGGATCGCGCTCCTGTCCAAGGCGAAGATCCGCGCCGTCGGCACCGCCGAGGAGATCGTCGCGTCCAAGGATCCCGTCGTGCAGCAGTTCCTGGAGCGTGATCTCGAGATGGCGGTGATTCAGGCGAACGAGGAGAAGCCTTAGTGGACCTCACGTACAAGCAGGAAGTCGGCGTTGGAGCGATCGTGCTGGTGGGAGTCGCCGTCTTCCTCGTCGGGATGTTTTACCTGACGGGGCGGTCGCTCCGCACCGGCGGCATCGCCGTGGATGTGATGTTCGAGAGCGTCGCCGGGCTGAAGCAAGGCGATCCCGTCCTCGTCTCCGGCGTCAAGAAGGGCAGGGTCGCGCGCGTGGCGCTCGAGCGGGTGAAGAGCGTGCGCGTCACGCTCGAGCTGGCGAAGGACGTGGCGCCGCGCATCGACGCCAGCGCCGCCGTCGCCGCGATGGACCTGTTCGGCGCCAAGTTCATCGACTACAACCCCGGCGCGCGCGAGGAGATGCTGGCGCGCGGGCGCAGCATTTCGGGGACGAGTACGCCCGACATCGCCGGTGTGGCGCAGGGTGTCGCCAATCGCGCCAACGAGCTGATGGAAAACGCCGCGAATATCGTGTCCGACCGATTGGGTGAGGACATCCACAACACGCTGGTCGTGACACAGCGCGCGATGACCACACTGTCCGACATGCCCGAAGGGCCGTTCATCAAGCAGACCACCCGCACCCTGCAGGCCACCGAGCGAGTCATGCAGCGCGTGGACTCGATGCTCGGCTCCGGCGCTGGCCGCAACCTCGATTCGATTTCGACAAATCTCGCGCGGTTGACGAATCACCTCAGTCGTACGACTGTCCAGCTCGACACCCTCCTGAGCCGCATCAATCGCGGCGAAGGAACGCTGGGACGCATCGCGGCCGATACGGCGATGTATCACGATCTGCACGAACTGTCCGTGTCTTTAACGGCACTGCTGACGGATCTCAAGGAGCATCCCGACAAGTACGTGAAGCCCGGTCTCGTGAGGGTGAGGCTGTTCTAACCGTCACATTTCTCGGCACATCCGCAGCGCGCCCGACTGTCGAGCGCAATGTTTCCGGCCTCGCGGTGCATCGAGAGGGCGAGACGCTGCTCTTCGAGTGCGGTGAAGGGACGCAGCGCCAGATGATGCGCTACGGCGTGAGTTTCGCGCTGTCCGAGATCTTCTTCACCCATTTTCATGCGGATCACTTTCTCGGTGTTATCGGGCTGATCCGCACATTCGGGCTGCAGGGCCGCCCGGAGCCGTTGTTTCTCTACGGTCCCAAGGGCGCGAAGAAGGTGCTCGGCACAGCGATGCAGCTGGGCGTCGAGCGCGTGCCGTTCCCGATCGAGATCCGCGAAGTGAAGGCCGGCGACACTGTCGGGAAGCGGGACGGCTACGACATCTGCGCGTTTCCAACCGAACACGGCGGCGGCCCGTCGCTCGGCTATGTCCTCAAGGAGCACGTGCGGCGCGGGCGCTTCGACGTCGAGAAGGCCCGGGCGCTTGGAATTCCCGAAGGACCTCTCTGGGGCAAGCTCACGAAAGGTGAGAACGTTGAGCTGTCCGACGGTCAGACGGTCCGACCGTCCGACGTCGTCGGGGAGCCGCGGCCCGGCCGATTGGTCGCGTTCACGGGTGACACGCGCCCCTGTGCCTCCACGGTGGATGCGGCCCAGGGAGCCGATGTGCTGATTCACGAGGCAACGTTCGGTGAGGAAGAGCGCGATCGCGCGCGCGACACGGGCCATTCGACCGCGAAGGAAGCCGCGCAGGTTGCGCTCGCGGCGAAAGTCAAACGGCTGGTGCTCTCGCACGTTTCAGCGCGTTACTCGATCAGCGCGGACGAGCTGGTGCGCGAAGCGCGCAACGTGTTCGCCAATGTGAGCGTGGCGAAAGACGGGCTGGAAATCGACGTGCCATTTGCCGAGTGAAACACCGGCGGTGACAGCCGTGTAACGCCTCGGGTCTGTCAGCGTCACTCTCTCTCAACGAGGACGTATGACGACCCGATTTGTGTTACTCGGTATGCTGATCGCCGTGCCCGCTCAGGGACAGCGTGTCACCCTCGGCGCCAACTTCGGCGGCAGCTCCGCCACCGCGGACTTCGGCTCCAGCACCGGATGGAAGAGCGGCTGGTCGGCAGGCGCGAATCTCACCTACCGGCTGACTTCCCGATTCGGCGTCCGGGCCGATGCCAACTTCGCGCAAAATGATCTTGCGGGCGCCGGCGTCGCGATTCCGGGCGAGCAGCGGTTCAACAAAGTCTCCTACATCGCCGATGGGGTATGGCAGCGCGAGGACATGCCCGGCACCAGGATCCTGCCCTACGTGCTTGCCGGCGTGGGGGCGGTACGCATCCACGACAAGGGATCGGACAGCTCGTTCACGCGCTTCGCCGGCAATCTGGGCGTCGGCGTGGGCTACAAGCTCGGCAGGCTCGGTCTCCGCGCCGAGGGCCGCAATGTGATGTACAAGTTCGACCGGTTCGGTTACAGCAAGACGCAGAACGACTTGCTGTGGCAGGCGGGACTCACACTGCGGATGTGATCCATCACCGCGGCTCGTGGGGCGGGCGATTATATTCCCCGCCCCATGGGACCGCTTTCCTTCACGTATTCCGCCAGCGTACCCGCGCCGATCGATAAAGTCTTCGCCCTCATCTCCGACCCGCTGAGAATGCCGGAGTGGTTGCCGAGCTGCGTCGGGGTGAAGGCCACGACCAGCGACCGGGTAGGAAAGGGGGCGCGCTTCAAGCTCACGTTTCAGCGCGACACGCACCGGCACGAATGCGTCATCGAGATCATCGACTTCTCGGCGCCGCACACGTTCGGCTGGGTGGAGATCTATCACCGCGCCGGCTCGAAGACTTTTTTCGCCCTCGGTTTCGAAGGCGGATCCACCAAGGTCTCGCTCAAACACATCTGGCAGCCGTCGGGCTTTCGGTCGTGGCTCAACGGCCAGTTCTACCGTCGCCGCAACGCCCACAGGATGTTCGAAGGCCTGATCAACAATTTGCGAAAGGCCCTAACACGCTAGCCGCTCCCTTCACCACGAAACTCATCGCCGTCGTGCTGTCGGTCGCCGCACTCGCGCTGGGCCGAGAGTTCTTCATCCCAATTGCATTGGCATTGTGCTTTCAGGCGCTGCTGACCCCGTTCGTGCGTGGACTGGGACGGCTGCGGCTCCCCGCGCCGGCGGGCGCCGCGATCGTGGTTGTGGGGGCGCTCGCCGTGTTCGGCGTCGGTGGTTGGGCGCTGTCGGGGCCGGTCAGCGCGTGGGTAGACCAGGCACCGGCAAACATCGCGACCGCACGGCGGAAGGTGCGCGAGCTTGTCCGTCCGCTCGACAGGCTGACCGACGCGGCATCGGGGACGTCGGCGGTCGCAGCACCCGACGCCCCGCTACAGCCCCCAGTGGCCCCGCCCCCGCCAACCCAGGCGGCGCCGGGTCCCGCAGTGCCGCCGTCACTATTCGCCAGGCTGGTGGGCCACGCGACCACGGTCGTCGCGGGACTGCTCGAAGTCATCGTGCTGGTTTACCTGATGCTCGCGGCGGGGAATATGCTGTTTCGCAAGCTGGTGAAGCTGTTGCCCGCCCCCGATCATTTGCGGACGGCGACCGACATCCTAAACGAGACCGAATCGATCGTGGCGCGTTATCTCACCGTCACCGCGCTCATCAACGTGGGGCAGGGCATCGCCGTCGGTCTGGCCATGTGGGCGATCGGCATGCCCGATCCATTCATCTGGGGCCTCATGACGTTCGTGCTCGAGTTCATTCCGTATCTGGGAGGCGCGATCATTGTCGGGCTACTCCTGATCAGCGGCTTTTCGGTTTTCCCGGGCTTGGGGCAGGTGCTCCTCGCGCCGGCCATCTATCTCGTCATCAGCGCGCTGCAAAACAACGTGGTCTCGCCGTATGCATACGGCACTCACCTCAAGCTGAACCCGCTCGCGGTGATGATCTTCCTGCTGTTCTTCTGGTTCATCTGGGGCATCCCGGGCGTGTTTCTGGCGATTCCGATCGCGGCGACGCTCAAGGTCTTGGGAGATCAATTGCCCGGGCTTGCGCCGCTGGCGGAGTTGCTTGGAGAATAGATGGGGAATGGTTAATTTTCCGGCCCTT
>DASXTV010000016.1:0-5855 GCA_036505175.1 Gemmatimonadales bacterium | reverse complement strand
TCTGACCCCGTTCTGACCCCGCGGCGTGGCACACTCAGGGCATGCGCATCATCGTCGCCGGTGGGACTGGTTTTCTCGGACGCGCGCTCGTGTCACGTCTCGGCCACGAGCATCACGACGTTCGGGTGCTGACGCGGCACGCCCGCGGACCAGAACAGATCGAATGGACCCCGGACGGCACAGTCGGTGGCTGGGCCAGCGCCCTCGACGGCGCGGATGCCGTCGTCAATCTTGCCGGCGAGTCGATTGCCAGCGGTCGATGGACCGTACGCCGCAAAGCCGAGATCCGCGACAGCCGCATCCGCGCCACGCGCAGCCTCGTTGCCGCCATGCAATCGGCCCGGCGCCCGCCGACCGTGTTCGTCAGCGGCTCCGCCGTGGGGTACTACGGACCGCGCGACGCTGAGCCGGTCACCGAAGAGACGCCGCCCGCCGACGACTTTCTCGCCTCCGTCTGCCGCGATTGGGAAGCGGAAGCGATGCGCGCCGCTCTCGCCACGCGGGTGGTGCTGCTGCGCACGGGGCTCGTGCTCGAAAGAGACGGCGGCGCGCTTCCTCAGATCGCCCTCCCCTTCCGGCTCTTCGCGGGCGGTCCGGTTGGATCGGGCCGTCAATACATGTCGTGGATTCATCGAAAGGATTGGGTTGGCCTCACAACATGGGCGCTCCAGACCGAGAGCGTCTCGGGCCCGCTGAACCTGACGGCGCCAGAGCCGGTGACCAACGCCGAGTTCAGCCGCGTGCTCGGCCACGTGCTGCACCGACCGGCCTTCATGCCCGCGCCCGCGTTCGCCATGCGGCTGGCGCTCGGCGAGATGGCCGATGCGCTCCTGCTTACCGGACAGCGTGTCCTGCCCGCCAGGGCGCAGGCGGGTGGATACCAGTTCCAGTTCGCAACGCTCGAACCGGCGCTGCGCGACATTTACGGCATTCAGACGTAGGCGGCATCTTCAGATGGCGTCCACTGCGCCGGATCTGAAGACCCGGCCTACGTACGTCAATCACGAGGCGCCCAATTCCCACGCCAACGCCAACGCCGCCGGCGCGGCGATGAGATCGAACCGCGGGTTTCCGTCGAGCGCGCGCGACAGAAGGCGGCGCGCATCATGGTCGTTGCCGAGCGCGTGCTCGATCGCGGCGGCGTGTTACAGAATGCGGCGATCGACCGTACCCGTCCGCCGCGCACGCTCGGACGCTGCCTTTGCTTCCTGCAGACGGCCCGCCTGGAAGCAGGCCCATGCGAGCGCGTCCATTGTTGCGATGTCGGCGCGGCTGCTCGCGGCCTGCATGGCCAGGCGTACTGCTTCCTCGCGCTTCAGTCCGCGCTCCGCGAGCAGGCGTGCGAGCGCGGCGGGTTGCGGCTGCGGCTCGCCGTGGACCAGACGCCAATCGTCGCGTTCGGATCGTTCGCTCCGCTCGGCCGCGCGTTATTACGCGTCAGCCGATCGATCGGGATCTCGATTGCGATGGTGTGGACGTTGAAGCCGGCCAGGCTGTCGATCGGGGGACCGCCCGTTCCAAGGAGGTTTCGATACTGGATCAGGTCGAAGGTCGCGCCGAGGTCCACGTAGAACCCGTCGTCGCGCGGCCCGGCAAACACGCGGATCCCGTCCGTTGAGAGCTCATGGACACCGCTCCCGAGTTGACCGGTGTAGTCGCGTATCGAGCTCACGCCGACGTTGGCAGGCATTACGTGCAGCCCCTGGGCGAGGACGGTGGCCGCACCGCTGCGCCGCGGCCCGACGACGCGTGTGAGCGTGAACCATTGCCGGATGTTCAGGTCAGGGTCGTCGATCGAGGTGAGCGGCCCCGTGTTGTAGAGAAACGTGTTCGGGTTCATGATCTGCGAGTTGAACCGGAACTGAAACGTGATGTCTTCCACGGCATCACCGGTGTTGTCCACCATGATTTCGTAGAGCACGTTGTCGTCGAACTTCCAGAAATTGGGTCCCGAGCTCGGAAACTCCAGCGGGATGAAATTGGCGATCAGGACGACGCGGTCCGGCCGCTCCGGGCTCACGAACGCGTACACGTCCGTGTTGTCCGCGAGCGGATCCTGGCTGATGAGGGGCGCTTCGCGATGGCTCGACGCGGCAATGGGAAGCATCCACGCTCCCACGCCGGCGAGAGCCAGCAGGCAACATATGATTTTTCTCACAGACACCTCCTGCGCCTACTACGCGGAGGCGTGGCGCGGTGGATTCATGTCGACGCGACGTTTTTGGGTTTGTCCTTGATCGCGCGTTTCCCAGAGGCATAGGATGCGAGAGCTTTCAGCGGCGGGACAGCGAGACACAGCGCAGACAACAGGACCACCGCCCACGTTTTAAGGAGCAACACCATGAAACGCCTCGGAATCAGCGGCGTCTGTCTGTCCGTTGGCCTGATCGTGGCGCTTGGCACCACAGTTGTGACCCAAAGGAATCAAAGAAACGAAGTGCCAGCATTCGAGTACGACGCTACGTGGCCAAAGCCCCTGCCGAACAACTGGCTGACGGGCAACATCGGCGCCATGGCGATCGATTCGAAGGATCACATCTGGGTGGCACATCGCCCGGGCTCGACGACAAGCCTCTCCGAGCGATACGGCCTTACGGGCGACGGTGAATGCTGCTTTCCGGCCCCTCCGGTCCTCGAGTTCGACCAGGCGGGCAACCTCCTGCAGTCATGGGGCCCGATCCACGACGACAAGGGTCAGCTCCTGGGCAAGCAGGTCTGGGGTCCCCATCCGGAGGTGGAGTGGACGGTATCGGAGCACGGCATCTACCTCGACTACAAGGACAATGTCTGGGTGGGCAGCCAGAATCCGCCGTCGCAGGTTCTGAAGTTCACGCGCGACGGAAAGTTCATTCTCCGGATCGGCAAGGAAGAGTCCAAGTCGAGCAACGACACGATGAGCCTCGCGGGGCCAACGGGGCTGGTCGTCGATCCAAAGACGAACGAGCTGTTCATCGCGGATGGCTATCGGAACCGTCGCGTCATCGTCTTCGACGCCGACACGGGAGCTTACAAGCGTCATTGGGGCGCCTACGGCAAGCGGCCGCCGGATGGGCCGCTTGGAGGGAATCCTATCGAGGGGAAATATGACCCGAATGTGCGATCGCAGCAGTTTGCGACCGTGCACTGCGCGATGCAGAGCAAGGACGGCCTGTTGTACATCTGCGACCGCGTCAACAACAGGATTCAGGTGTTTCAAACAAATGGCACGTTCGTGCGGGAGGGTCTGGTCGCTCCTCAGACGCGAGGCTTCGGCGCCGTACATGCGCTCGCGTTCTCACCGGATAGAGAACAGCGCTTTCTATACGTGGCGGACGGAGCGAACAAGAAGGTCTGGATTCTCCAGCGCAACGATCTGAGAATCCTCGGTTCGTTCGGCACGGGGGGCCGCGGCGGTGGTCAGCTCCTCATCGCGCACGCGCTTGCCGTCGATTCCAAGGGGAACATCTACGTCGGCGAAACCATCAACAACAACCGGGTGCAGCGATTCAGGTTCACCGGAATGCGGCCGTCTTCTAGTAACTGAGCGTTCGATGCGTGGGCCAGATCTTTAGATCCAGCTGGTCTACAGAGCCGGGTCTGAAGACCCGGCCTACGTACACGCCGCACGTCACGCCTTCACCATCCCGACGAGATATTTCTCTCCGGTTGGCGCCGGCACTCCACCTGCCGGTTCGAGCGTGACGGCAACCGCCACCGGCGCTGGAATGTCTGGCGGCGTTGCAAAGACCACGGCGCTTCGGCCGTTGGCGTCGGGTGTGAGCAGGCCCGCACTGATTGGCGCCCGGGACGTGACCACCCACACCTGGTACACCCGTCCCGCGGGAGGAGCCGGCAGATCGGAAACGGTGAACACCATGCCGCGTGCGCGGCTCCAGAGCGCGCGGGCTCGTGCCTGCGGCGCGGCGGTCTGACCGGCGAGATCGATGCGTGCGAGGTCGGGCGCCGCAAGCACGGCCATCGCCGACTGTGCCTCGAGCGCCACCCGCCGCGCGTCGGCCATCGCGCGATCGACGCTCACCGCCTGCTGCATCGCGGAGTCGAGCCGCGCTTCGAGATCGGCGACGCGCCCCTGCAGTCGCGCCGCGTACGCGCCAATGCCGATCACAATCACCAGCATCGCCGCCAGAGGCACCCACACGCGGGCGTCGGCCCACACGGCTTTCGCGCGCGGACCGCGACGGATCTCCGCGCCTGGACGGGGTAACGCGGTTGCAGATGATCCGGTAATCGACGTCAGCACGCGATCGCGCAGCGCCGCCGATGGGTTCCGCTCGGGCACCGCGCGAGCCAGACCGACGACGACCGGCCGCAGGGAGCGGACCTCGGCTTCGCACTCGACGCACGAGGTCAGGTGGGCTTCGAACGTACGCCGCTCGTCGTGCTCGAGCGCGCCCAGCACGTACGCCCCCGCGAGCGATTTCAGCTCGTCGTGATCGGCGCTCATGCCTGTTCCTCCGCGAGCGCGTCGCGCAGCTTCAGCAGCCCGAGACGAATGCGTGTTTTGACGGTACCAAGCGGCTGCTCGAGCCGCTCGGCGATTTCCCGCTGACTCAGTCCCTCGTAGTACGCCAGCTCGAGCGGCAATCGCTGCATGAGCGGCAGCTCGCCAAGCGCGGCCCGTACCCGACGCGCCTGCTCCTCGGTCAGCAATTCCTCCGCGATGTTCGTGCCGGGCGCCTGGAGATCCTGCATCACCCGTTCGTCGCTCACGACCTGGCCCTCCGGCCTGACACGCCGCGCCCGAAGGCGATCGATCGCCCGCGTGCGCGCCATCGTCAGCAGCCACGCGGCCACGGGCCCGCGGGTCGCGTCGTACCGCGAAGCCTGCCGCCACGCTTGCGCGAACACATCCTGGACGACGTCTTCGGCTTCCGCCTCGTCGTCAATGATGCGGAGCGCAAGCGAGTAGACGGGCTTCGCGTGGCGGTCGTAGAGCCGGGCCAGCGCCGCCGCGTCGCCCGCAGCGAGCAGGCCGATGCACTCGAGATCCGCCGCCTGTCCCGCCCCGGATTCGACGCGGAAGCGGGCGAGCGCCGCAAGGAACATCACTCAAACACTCTACGCACGAAAACGGCGAACGGATTCATGGGTTGCGCAGATAAGACCGGCGCCTGCAAGTTCCGTCTAACCAGCCGACGAGCTCTGCCCGGTCCGGGGTCCCCAACGCGCGTTTTTGGCGCGTTGGGGTGGAAGAGATCAAGGGGCGGAGCCCCTTGGCTGGTTAGACCGCAGGCCGCCGACAACGCTCATTGGGCGTATCGTCCGACCATCTCCCGCCATGCCGGCGCCGGCTCAGGCGCGCCGCCCAGGCGCTCGAACACGATTTGCCTGGTCTCCAGGCGACGGCCGTAAAACCGCTCGTTCGCGTCGACATCCTGGCGAATGGTGCTCCCTGTGATGCTGATGCCCGCAAAGACCCCGCGGGCGCGCGAGTAGCTGAGGATCTGCGCCCGCAACTGGAGATCGGTCGCCGCCTGCGCGTCGCGGCCGACCGGGCCAGCCGCCACCGACGCATCCGCGCCGATTTTGAACTGGTTGCGCACCAGGTTCTCGAGACCGCGGCGATCCATGATGACGAGCACCAGGTCCGTGGCCTGCCCACCGATCTGCAGGCCAACGCTGCCGCCCGTGAGCGTGAGGAACGCGGGAGCCGACCACGTGCCGCTTTGACCGCGCGCGCTCAGAATCCCTCGGCCGCGCATCCCGCCAACCACGAAGCCCGCCTTGAACGTGGAAGGAAACACCGCGATCCCTTCCGCCTTGCCAAGAATGGATTGCGGAATCGCCTTGTCCTCGGCCGACATGATTTCCTGGAAGACGGCCGTCGCGGCGCTGACCCGCTGCGCCTCATCGGT
>DASXTV010000015.1:0-1569 GCA_036505175.1 Gemmatimonadales bacterium | reverse complement strand
GGCTGGGCTCCATCTGGCGACGCGGGGTCCGATGCCGGCGGGCGGGAACGGGTCCCGTCGACCCCTGCCGCACGCGCCCGTCGCCCGCTCCGCGGCGCGAGCACGGCGGTCGTTAACATGACTTTTCAGACGGAACACTAGTGTCCTGAGTTGTAAGTTGATGGAACAAGTTGCGCATGCCGTGTGTTCCTCCGATAGAAGGAGGAACGCGCATGCGCACCGGCCGACCAATTCCCCCGCTGACCCTCACCGCCGACGAGCGAGACACGCTGGAGCGCTGGGCGCGCCGGCCGACGACCGCCCGTGCGCTCGCCGAGCGCGCGCGCTTGGTGCTCGAGTGCGCGAGCGGCAAGAGCAACACCGTGGTCGCGCGGGAGTTGCGCTTGACCAAGCAGACCATCGGCAAATGGCGGACGCGGTTTCTCCGCCAGCGTCTGGACGGGTTGCTGGATGAGCCGCGGCCGGGGGCACCGCGCCGCATTACGGATGGCGACGTGGAGCGGGTGATGCGACTGACCTTGGAGGCGACCCCGCGCGACGCCACGCACTGGAGCACGCGGGCGATGGCGCGCCGGTGTGGGCTCAGCCAAACGGCCGTCAGTCGGATCTGGCGCGCGTTCAGCCTGCGCCCGCATCGAGTAAGGACGTTCAAGCTGTCGAAGGACCCGCTGTTTATCGAAAAGGTGCGGGACATCGTGGGGCTCTACCTCAACCCGCCGGATAAAGCGCTCGTGCTGTGCGTCGACGAGAAGGCCCAGATTCAAGCCTTGGACCGCACGCAGCCGTTGTTGCCCATGCAGCCGGGGCAGGTCGAGCGCCGCACCCACGATTACACGCGCCACGGCACGACCTCGCTCTTTGCCGCCCTGAACGTCAAGACCGGGAAGGTCATTGGCGAGTTCCACCATCGGCACCGCGCGAGGGAGTTCCGCAAGTTCCTCGACACCATCGAGGCCGCTGTGCCGGCGTCGCTCGACGTGCATGTGATTCTCGACAACTACGGGACCCATAAGACGCCGATCATCCACCGCTGGCTCGTTCGCCACCCGCGCTACCACGTGCATTTCACCCCGACTGGCGCCTCGTGGATCAACCTGGTGGAGCGGTGGTTCGCGACGCTCACCGACAAACAGTTGCGGCGCGGCGTCCATCGCAGCACCCGCGAACTGGAAGCGGCCATCGTTCGGTACATCGACGTCACGAACGAACGCCCCACGCCGTTCGTCTGGACGAAGACCGCGGATGAAATCCTCGCGAGTGTCGCCCGATTTTGTCATCGAATCTCTAACTCAGGACACTAGTCTACAGCAACTTGCGGATGGCGGCGCCCATGCGCGCGAGCCCTTCCGTGATCAGCGTGTCGGTCGTCGCGTACGACAGGCGCACGTGGGCATCGGAGCCGAAGTCGAGCCCCGGCACGACGGCCACGCGCGCCTGCTCGAGCAGAAACGCGGCGACGTCGACCGAACCGGCGAGCCGCACGGTCGTCTCGGCGCTCTTCCAGCGCCGCCCGAAGAGCCCTGACACGTTCGCGAACGCGTAGAACGCGCCCTTCGGCGTGACGCACGA
>DASXTV010000014.1:0-8589 GCA_036505175.1 Gemmatimonadales bacterium | reverse complement strand
GAGCGCGTCAGCGCCTGATCCAGGCTTACGAGCTCGCCGATGGGCTGCTGGGGATCGAGCTGGCGCACGGCGTCGCGCACCGCCCCCGCGAGCGCTAAGGGCGAGCGCTTGGCCTTGAGCACGACCCACACCTCGGGCACGACCGGCCCCGCCGCGGCCTGCAGCTGCGGGAAGTAGAGCTCAGGCATGGGTGTCGAATCGAGCGTCGCGTAGCGAATGTCCCCGATGGTACCGATGACCGTTGCCTCGTATCCCGCGCCGCCCGGCCGCCGCACCGGCAAGACCTTTCCCACGGGGTCCTGCCCCGGCCACAGCTCGTCGGTGAGCCGCCGGTTCATGATGACGACCTTCGGGGCATCGGCGCGGTCCTGCGGCGTGAAGTCGCGGCCCCGGAGCGCGATGCCCAGGGTCGCGAAGTAGTCGGGCCCCACCACGTTGAGGTGGGCCGCCACGAACTCCTCGGTGGCATCCGGCCGAACTGCCCGCGGATCGAACGCCAGAATCTGCACGCCGCCGGTGAGCGGCAGCGTCCAGCGGGAGACGCTGACGTCCGCCACGCCGGGATTGCGCGCCAGCAGGTCCGTGAGGTTCTGGAAGAACTGGGCTTGCGCGGTGGGATCGGCATAGCGCGACGGCGTGAGCCGGATGCGCGCCGCCAGCACGTCGTGCGTGTCGTAACCCGGATCCACCGACGTCAACCGCACGAAGGTCTTGATGAGCAGCCCCGAGCCCACCAGCAACACGAGCGCGAGCGCGATCTCCGCCACCACCAGCCCCCTCTGCGTCCGGTGGCGCCGGCGCGAGCCCGTCGTGGCGCCGCCTTCGTCGCGCAATACTTCCTCCAGGCCGGGCGCCGCCGCGCGCAGCGCGGGCAGCAATCCGAACGCGAGGCCGGTGACGATCGAGACGACCAAGGCGAACGCCAGCACCGATCCGTCGATCGTCACCGCGTCCGCGCGCGGCACGCGCGGCCAGACGGCGAGCACGGCGGCGAGTCCCCAGCGCGACAGCAGGACGCCCGCGGCGCCCGCGATGAGCGCGACCACCACACTCTCGGTCAGGAGCTGCCGCACCAGCCGCGCGCGATCGGCGCCGAGCGCCCGCCGCACGGCGATCTCCTTTCTGCGCCCGGTGGCGCGCGCCACATACAGCCCCGCGGCGTTGGCGCAGGCGATCAACAGCACCAGCCCAACCGCGCCGAACAGTACCAGCAAGGCAGAGCGGACGTTATCCACACCTTCTGCCTTCAGCGGATCGAGGCCGAACGCCATACCGGACTCGATGCGCTGCGCCACCAGGCCAACGTCGGCGCGCGCCTGCGCGAGCGTGGCGCCCGCTGCCAGGCGTGCGACGGACTCGAAGGCGTACAAGTGGCGGTTGAACTCGAGCCGCGGATTGGAGCGCAGCGCCTCGCCCAGCGGCACCCACAGGTGGGTATTCTCGTTGGGGAACGCGAAACCGCGCGGCATGACGCCCACAACCGTGAAGCTCTGGCCGTCGAGGTCGATCACGCGGCCCACGATGCTCTGGTCGCTGCCGAATGCCGTGGCCCACATGCCGTAGCTCAGCACGGCGATCGGGTCGTGCAGCTCGGCGCCGGTGAACCCGCGCCCGATCGCCGGACTCACGCCCAGCACGTCGAACAGGTTGGGCGAGACGACCGTGGCCGCCAGCTCGCGCGCCTGGTCGGGGCCCGCGTAGTTGTAGCTCGTATACGTATACGCAGCTACACCGGCGAAATCCTTGGTGAGCGCCTGCAACTGCTGCATGTCGGGGTAGGACATCGCCCTGCCGTAGATGTCCTTGCCCGGTCCCGGCACCTTCGTGTCGAGCGACACCAGGCGGTCCGCGTGGGGATAGGGCAGCGGCTTGAGCAGCACCGCGTCCACCACGCTGAAGATCGCGGTGTTGGCGCCGATGCCGAGCGCCAGCGTGACGACGGCGACGAGTGTAAAACCGGGACTCTTCGCGAGCGTGCGCAACGCATAGCGCAGATCCTGGAACAGGCTGTCCATTATTCGGCCCTCAAGGCGACCACAGGATCGACGCGCGACGCGCGGCGAGCGGGGAGATAGCTCGCGACCGCGGCGACACTCAAGAGCAGCAGCGTCACGAGCCCGAGCACCAGCGGATCGTGTGGCGAGACGCCGTACAGGAGAGCGGCAATCGCCTTGCCCCCCGCCAACGCCCCCACCACCCCGATCACCACGCCGACGACCGTGATGCCGAGCCCTTGGCGCACGACGAGACGGAGCAAGTCGCCGCTGGCCGCGCCCAGCGCGATTCGGATGCCGAGCTCCTGAGTGCGCTGCGACACCACGTAACTCAACACGCCGTACAGCCCGACGGCCGCGAGCAGGAGAGCGAGGCCACCGAGCAGACTGAGCAGCATCGATCCCTGCCGCCACACCCGCAACTGACCGGCGAAGAGCTGCGGCATGGGGTCGATGCTCATGTAGGGCAGCTCCCGGGACGTGGCCTGCACTTCCCGGCGGACCGCGCCCACCATGGCGTCGGCGGGTCCGATCGTGCGAACCTCGAGCGAGGTCACCGGCCCACCGAATTGCGACAGGGGAATGAAGTACTGCATCACCAGCTCGTCGGTGACCTTGAAAAGGCGTGCATCCTCCACCACGCCCACGACTTCGCTGCAGGTCGACGTGTCGCCGATCTTCATGCACTTCCCGATCGGGTCTTGCCCCGGCCAGACGAGTCGCGCCATCGTCTGATTGACGACCACGACCCGCCGCGCACCGGCGTTGTCCGCGTCCGTGAAGACACGGCCTCGGAGAACAATGGTCCCCATGGTCCTGAAATAGTCTGGCGTTACCCCAGCGACGAACAGCCCACCGGTCGACGTGTACGGCAGCGTGTCCACCCCCGGGACGGCCACGCGGAACATCGAAGGGGTTCCGAAGGGTGATCCGATCGAGAGACTGGCGCCGGCGACGCCCGGCAAGCGTGCGACCCGCTCCCGGATCCGCTCGTAGATCGCGGTGATGTCGGGCGTCTTGTAGCCGAGCGCACCGAGGTCGCCCCCAGCCACGATTAAGTGATCCGCGTCGAAGCCCAGCCTGAGGCTCTGTACGTGTCGCAGGCTGGTGATGAACAGCCCCGCACCCGTGAGCAGCACCAGCGTCAGGGCGACCTGCGCCACCAGCAGGCCGGACCGCGTCAGCGAGCGGTGCATGCCGCCCTCGCGAGGTCCGGACTTGAGGGCCGACGAGAGATCGAGCACGCCGGCCTGCAGCGCGGGGCTCAGCCCGGCCAGCAGTGCGGTGACGAGGATGGCGCCCGCTGTGAACGCGAACAAGCGGAGGTCCAAGACACCCGCCGTCGTCGCATCGGGCAGGAGCGCTGCCCGGAGCAGCGGACCTGCCCACAGCGTGATGAACACGGCGGCTGTTCCGCCACAGGCCGCGAGGACCGCGCTTTCCGTGTAGAGCTGGCGGATCAGGCGGCCGCGCCCTGCGCCGAGCGCCACGCGGACGGCGACCTCCCGACGGCGCTGCGCCGCGCGCGCCAGCAGCAGGTTGGCGACATTGGCGCAGGCGATGAGGAGGACGATACCAGAGACGACCGCCAGCCAGATCGAGAGCCTGGCGTCGCTGCTGAAGTTGGGGTCGAGGGCGCCGCGCGCAGAATTCAGCGCCAGGATTGCGGTCGAGTCTTCGATCCGCATCAGAACGGTCCCTTCGGCTGCCGCCCGTGCCGCGCTCACCCCCGGCGCCAGCCGCGCGATCGTCCGGAAGCCGAATCCGCAGCAGGTCAGGATGTTCCTGTTTCCCATGACCTCGGGGGCGCCGGCGCTCATCGGCAGCCAGAGATCCGGCTCACGCAACCCCAAGCCGGCGAAGTGGTCGGGCGCCACACCGATCACGGTGTAAGCGTTGTGTCCCACCAGGAGAGTCTTCCCGAGCGCGTCCGGGCTCTGCTCCATCTCACCGCGCCAGAACGCATGACTCACGACGGCGACGTAGGCCGGGCGTCCGACCCGGTCCTCCTCTTCGGTGAAAAACCGACCGCGCTCGGCGCGCACGCCGAGCAGCGGGAAGAACGAGGCCGAGACCAGCTCGGCCGTGACGCGTCGCGCGTGTTCGCCCACCCCGAGATTGAATGACGCGCCCATAGTGGCAGCGACTGTCGAGAACCCACGCATACGAGCACGAAAGACGAGGTAGTCCGGGTAGGTCCCGATACCGCCGGTGATGGTGCCCCAACGCGGATCGGTTTTCGTCACGCTCACGCGCACGACTCGATCGGGATCGACCACGTGCGCCGGCGGCCGGAAGAACAGCCGGTCCACCACGCCGAAAATCGCGCTGTTCGCCCCGATGCCGAGCCCCAGCGTCAGCACTGCGGCCAGCGACAGCCCGGGGCTTCGAGCCAGCGTGCGTAGGGCGTAGCGGACGTCTTGGAGCACGGGGCTAGGTGCTCGGGGCCTGGGACTCGTCTACGACGCGGCCGTCGAACAAGTGAATGGACCGATCCGCGTGCTTCGCGTAGCGCGGATCGTGGGTCACCATGCAGACTGTCGCGCCGGCACGGTGCAGCGCACGCAGCAGCTCCATCACCGCTTCGCCGTTGGTCGAGTCGAGGTTCCCCGTCGGCTCGTCGGCAAGCAGGATCGCGGGATCGCCCACAACCGCGCGGGCCACTGCGACGCGCTGCTGCTGGCCGCCCGAGAGCTGCACCGGATAGTGCTTGGCGCGGTGCGACATCCCGACCTTCTCGAGCGCCTGCTGGACCCGCTTCGTGCGCTCCGCGCCGGACATGCCGCGGTAGGTGAGCGGCAGCTCGACATTTTCGGCGACGGTGAGATCGCCGATCAGATTGAAGGCCTGAAACACGAACCCGATCCGCCGGTTGCGGATCCGCGCTCGCTCGGCCGGCGAGAGGTTCGCCACCGGCTTGTCTTCGAGCAAGTAGCTGCCGTCGCTCGGCGTATCGAGCAGGCCGAGAATCGAGAGCAGCGTCGTCTTGCCACATCCCGACGGGCCGTTGATCGCGACGTACTCGCCCTCGCGAATCTCGAGGTGTACGTCCGCGAGCGCGTGCGTCTCGACCTCGTCGGTGAAGAAGATCTTTCGGACACCTTGGAGCTGAATGAGTGGCGCACCGTTGCCTGGCATCGGTTCTCCCCTTGATCGGGACTCGGGGTTCGGGGCTCGGGACTAGGGTCAACTTCCCCAGCCCCTAACCCCAAGTCCCTAGCCCCTATTTCAATTTCACCCGATCCACCCCGTCATACCGCGTCATGTCCGACAGAATCACCGAATCGCCGGCCGCGAGCCCCTGCACGATCTCGATCGAGTTGACCGAGGTGCGACCCACTTTCACGGGAACGCGCACGGCGTAGCGGCCCCCTTCGACGAGCTTGAACATCCCGATCGTGCTGTTGGGCTGGCCATAGGCCGGGCGGCCGGTGAACAACACGTCATTCAGCCGCTCGATCGTGATCGTCGCATCCACGCTGATGTCGGGGCGCGCCGCGGCCGGGGTGCTGTCCAACGCGATATCCACCGTCACCGTTCCCTCTTGTGCGGACGGATCGATGCGAATGACGCGTCCGCTGACCAAGCCGGTGCGCGTATCCACTGAGGCGATCTGTCCGATCGCGAGTCCGGGCGCCTGCGTCTCGGGGATGCGGATCACGGCCTTGAGCTTTCCGGGCTGGACGACCTTGGCGAGAATCGTCCCCGGCACCACCCACTGGCCGGGCTGGAGGTTGAGCTCCGACAGGACGCCCTCCTCGCCGGGGCGCACCTGCAGCGAGCTCAGCCGGCTGAGCCGGAACGCGGTGATCGCGCGCAAGCGCACGACCTGTTCTCGCTGCACCGCGAGCTGCGAGTCCACTGTCGACGTCAGCAGATCGAGGCGCTGCTTCTCGATGTCGTAGCGCGCCTCAAGCTCACTCGCCTTCTCGTGGGCCAGCGTCACGTCGTTGCGCGACAGACCGCCGATCACCGTGAGCGAGTCGGCAACAGCGGCGTCGCGTGTTGCCTGGAGATACTGGCTGCGCGTGGATGCCACGACGCCCGCCTGCGTGAGACGCGCTCCCTGCAGGCTCGTGCGCAAATTCACGAGATCGCCCTCGGCGGCCGTGAGCTGGCGCTGGGCATCGAGCGCTTCGATTTGGACGTCCGGGTTCGCGAGCTCGAGCAGCACCGTGTTCGCCTGCACCGGCGTGCCCGGCTGGATGAAGATGCGCTCGACCCGCGCGGGGGTGAGGGCCGAGATCCAACGAATGTGCTCGGGGACGAGCGTACCGGGTCCACGAACCTCACGCACCATCGTCCCCCGGCGCACCGCATCCAGTGACACGACCTCGCGATCGACGCTCGGCGCGGCCGGTTTGAGACTGGCGAGCAGGATCGTGACCAGGATCAGACCGCCGGCGGCGATACCTCCTTGGACATAGCGTTTGCGGTTCTTGGTTGGTGCGCGTGGGATGTCCACGTCTCAGAGCAAAAGCACGGAACGTACCAGTCGCGGACCGTCGTTAAGTCGTGATGGTTGCGCCAATTACGATTCGGAACCGTGGTGAACCTGTTCGCTTGTGGGATTTGGCTGTTCCACAATTGGGATCGGGGCTCGGCACCACACCCACCAGCGCGAGCTTCAGCCCCTGCGACGCCGCGGGGTCCGGGGACGCTAGCCGTCGCCTCCAACACGGTGTCGGGGATTCCCCCCCCCCTCCCCCCAAAAAACGGAATTTCCCCGATATGCACCGGCAGCCGTCTCCATAAGTGTAGAATTTGGTAAAACATGCCCAATTCTTGTGAGGAAGAGGCGGACCATGACCAAGCCTCGCATGCAGGACAAGCGATTTCGGCAGATGCTCGACGCCGCCCCCGATGCCATGATCGTCGTCAACCAACGGGGCGGCGCGCTGGCGCTCAATCGCGAGGCCGAGCGGCTCTTGGGGTGGACCGATGCAGAGTTCCGGGGCGAGCCGTCCAGTCGGCTCATCCCCGAGCGCTTCCAGCAGGTGTACGAGGCTCTCGGAGTGAGCGATGGCGAAGCGCCGGGGATCCCGCCGAAGCGTGCTCCGGTCAGGATCTTCGCCCGACGACGTGACGGCAGCGAGTTCCCCGTGGAAATCCACCGCAGCCCGCTCGGTCCCAGCGAGGACGGGCTCTCCCTGGTCACGATGCACGATCTCAGCGAGTGGCGGGACGTGCAGGAGAGCCTGTTCCGGCAGAAGGAGCAAGCCATCGTCGCCCTGGCATCGATCGCAGACGCCGTCATCACGACCGACGTGGCGGGAAGGATCACGTATCTGAACCCCACGGCGGAGCGGCTCACCGGTTGGCGAACCACCGAAGGGCTGGGGCAGCCCGTGGACACCGTCCTCACGCTCATCTCCGACGCGACGCGGCAGCCCATGGAGAACATCCCAGCTCGCTGCCTCCGCGAAGGGCGCACGGTGGACCTGGCTGACGGCGTGCTATTGGTGCGCCGCGATGGGACGGAAGTGCCGATCGGGGACTCCGCGGCTCCGCTCCGGGACCGCAACGGGACCACGATCGGCGTGGTGTTGGTCTTTCACGACGTGACGGAGCGGCGGCGCGCCGCTCGCAAGCTCTCGCACGAAGCCACCCACGATGCCCTGACGGGCCTGGTCGGCCGGAAGGAGTTCGAGGAGCGCCTGGCGCGGGTTCTGGCGGAGGCCGCGGCCGGCATGACGGAGCACGTCCTGTGCTATCTGGACCTGGACCGATTCAAGCTCGTGAACGACTCGTGCGGTCACGAAGCCGGCGATGACCTACTCCGCAAGATCAGCCGCCTGCTGAGCGGTCGCGTGCGCAGCCGGGACACGCTCGCGCGCCTCGGCGGCGACGAATTCGCTGTCCTCCTGGAATACTGTTCCTTGACCAAGGCGGAAGAGATCGCCGGGAACCTCGAGCGGGCGATCGCGGAGTTCCGCTACGTATGGGGGGAGCGGAGCTTCTCGCTGGGTGTCAGCATCGGCGTCGTCCCGATCACTGCGGCAAGTGGACGCCCAGCCGACGTCCTGCGCGCGGCCGACGAAGCCTGTTACGCCGCCAAGGACGCCGGTGGCAACCGGGTCCATGTCGCGCAGCCGGAGGCGGCCCCTGGGCTCCAGCAGAAGGTGGAGAACCGACGGATCATGCGCCTCACCCGAGCGGTGGACGAGGGCAACTTTCAGCTGTACGCGCAAGCGATCGTACCTCTGGCGCCGCAGCACCGGGCCCGCCCGCGGTGCGAGATTTTGCTGCGCCTGCCGGACGAGCATGGGGGTGTGGAGACCGCCGACGCCTTCCTCCCGCAGGCGGAGCGCCATCGCCTCATGCCGGCAATCGACCGCTGGGTCGTGCGCCAGACGGTCGGCGTCCTCGGTCAGTGGCATCGCGACCACCCGGAACTCGAGCTCCCCCTCTGCTCGATCAACCTCAGCGTTTCCTCACTGGACGATGCGGACCTGATCCCCGCCGTGCGAGAGTACCTGACGCAGCACCGGCTTCCGCCGGAGGCGCTGTGCTTCGAGGTCGCCGAAGCCGCCGCGCTCGGGAACTTTGCGCAACTGGTGCGCCTCATTTCCGAAATCCGGGCGACGGGGTGCGG
>DASXTV010000013.1:0-108476 GCA_036505175.1 Gemmatimonadales bacterium | reverse complement strand
GGTACGATTTGATGCCGTTCAGGACCTTGATGAACGTTTCCTGCGCGAGATCTTCGGCGAGCGCGCGGTCGCGCACCATCCGATAGAGCAGTGAAAAGACCGGCCGTTCGTAGCGACGGACCAGCTCGCGAAACGCGGCGTCGTGTCCCTGCTTTGCCCACGCGACGACCTGTTGATCGCTGGCGTCGCTCAGGTGGTCCGGCCTATCTTTCGCGCCTATGGGTCGTTCTCCAGCCTACGTCCGTGGCATGTTCACGGCGATCGCGCCGCGCTACGACTTCCTGAACCACCTGCTCAGTCTCAACGTGGACCGGTCCTGGCGCCGCACCGCGGTGGCGCGGCTGGGCTGGGAAGCGAAACCCGAAGGCACGTACCTCGATCTCTGCGCCGGCACACTCGACCTGGCCGCCGAGCTGGCTCGGCAGGGCGGCTTCCGAGGCCGAGTGATCGGCGCCGACTTCGTCGTCCCGATGCTGGTGCAAGGCAGGGGAAAATCTCCCCGCACCGTGCCGGTCGCCGCCGACGCGCTGGCGCTGCCGTTTCCCGGGGCGCGGTTCGACGGCGCGCTGGTGGGATTTGGCGTACGCAATCTCGCCGATCTCGACAGGGGCCTCCGCGAAACCGCGCGGGTCCTGAAACCGGGCGCGCGGTTCGTCATTCTCGAGTTCGCCACGCCCAGGTTCGCGCTGCTGCGCGCGATCTACCTCTTGTATTTCCGGCGAATTCTGCCCGCCATCGGCCGGCTCGTGTCGAAACATAGAGACGCCTATACCTACCTGCCAGAGTCGGTGCTCGCATTTCCGGAGCCGGAGGCGCTGTCGCAGCGACTCACGGCCGCGGGATTCTCGCGCGTCGGGTTCGAGCGCCTGACCGGCGGCATCTGTGCCGTCCACTATGGCACTCGATAACCTGCGGGAGTTTGTCGCCGCGATCGACAAGGCGGGCGATCTCACGCGCGTGGCGCGGCCGGTTTCGGTTGACAAGGAAATCACCGAGGTTGCCGACCGCTGCATGAAATCGCCGGGTGGCGGCCCGGCGCTGCTGTTCACCCAACCGACGCTGCGCGGTGGCGCGAAGTCCCGGTATCCCGTGGCGGTCAATCTCTTCGGCTCAGAGCGGCGCATGGCGCTCGCGCTCGGCGTCGAGTGCCTCGACCACGTCGGCGCGCGCATCGCGGAGCTGCTCGCGCTCAAGGTGCCCGAGGGTCTGCTCGCCAAGCTGGCGATGCTGCCACGGCTCGCGGAGATCGCGAAGTTCCCGCCCAAGACGGTGGGCGGTCCCGCCTGCCAGAAAACCGTGACCAAGGAATCGGATGTCGACCTCGCGCAGTTTCCCGTGCCGATCTGCTGGCCCGAGGATGGCGGGCCGTACATCACGCTCGGGGGAGTCATTACGAGAAGTCCGGAGTCGGGAGTCAGGAATGTGGGGATGTACCGGGTGCAAGTGCTGAGCAAGAACACATTGGCGATGCATTGGCAGCGGCATAAGGTCGGCGCGGCGCACTGGCGCATGATGGCGGAACGGGGCGAGAAGATGCCCGTGGCGATCGCGCTGGGGGGGGATCCGGCCAGCATCTACGCGGCGTCGGCGCCGCTGCCGCCCACGATCGACGAGTTTCTGTTCGCCGGCTTCCTGCGCGGCGAGCCGGTACGCCTCGCCAAGGCGGTGACATCCGATCTCGAGGTCCCCGCGGAGGCAGAGATCGTGATCGAGGGCTACATCGATCCACGCGAGGAGCTCGTGCTCGAGGGGCCGTTCGGCGATCACACGGGGTTTTACTCGCTGGCCGACTACTACCCGAAGGTGCACGTCACGGCGATCACGTTCCGCGACGACCCCATCTGGCCCCATACGATCGTCGGCCGGCCCCCGATGGAAGACTTTTACCTCGGCCACGCCACCGAGCGGATCTTCCTCCCGCTGCTCAGGCTCACGATCCCCGAGATCGTAGACCTGCACATGCCGGCCGAGGGGATCTTTCACAACCTCGTGTTCGTGAGCATCGACAAGCAGTACCCCGGCCAGGCGTACAAGGTGATGAATGGTCTGTGGGGTCAGGGGCTGATGTCGCTCGCCAAAGTGATCGTCGTGGTGGACAAGGACGTCAACGTGCGCGATCCGAAGGAAGCGTGGTGGGTCGCGCTCAATCACATCGATCCGGAGCGCGACGTGCGCTTCACGATGGGGCCGATCGACGTGCTCGATCACTCCAGCCGCGGGTTCACGTACGGTTCGAAGATGGGCATCGACGCGACCCGGAAGTGGAAGGAAGAAGGGTTCACGCGCGATTGGCCGAACAAGATCGTCATGGATGCGGAGACAAAGCAGAGAGTCGATGCGCTGTGGAAGGATCTCGGAATTGAACTCGACGGTAAGGGACGGTAAGTGACGGTAAGGGACGGTAGGGGTCCGACCGAGGCGCAGACTTTTGCGGGCGATTCGCTTCTGATCCGTTACATCAATTTCGTCAAGCTCCCGCACACGGTTTTCGCGCTGCCGTTCGCCTTGATCGGCGTGATCGTCGCGTCATACAAGCAGGCGGTGACATGGCGCGTGGCGATCCTCGTCGTCGTCGCGTTCACAGCGGCCCGGTTCGTCGCGATGGGGTTCAACCGCATTGCAGACCGCCGCATCGATTCACGCAACCCCCGCACGCAAGGTCGCGAGTTACCCAGCGGGCGTCTGACGATCAGCCAGGCCTGGGCCGCCGTGCTCGCCGCGATGGTCGTGTTCTTGTGGGCGGCGTGGGCGTTGAATCCATTGTGCGCGGCACTTGCCCCGGTCGCCCTCATCTGGATTGCGACCTACAGCTACACCAAGCGATTCACCGATTGGACCCATGTGTGGCTCGGCGGCGCGCTCGCGATCGCGCCGGTCGGCGGCTATGTCGCGATCACGGGGGCCTGGAGCGAGCCGTGGTGGCTGCTCCTGGTGATCGCGCTGGCCGTGACCTGCTGGGTGGCGGGGTTCGACGTCTTCTACGCGCTCCAGGACGAAGCATTCGATCGTGCCGAGCGGCTGCGCTCCCTTGTCGTGCGGCTGGGAAAAACGCGGGCGATATTCGTCGCCAAGCTGTTGCATGGAATCTCGATCGCGGCGCTGATCGCGTTTGGGTACGGGGCTGGCTTGGGGATTGCCTACTACATCGGCGTGGGAATCGGGGCAGGGCTGATTGCCTGGGAGCATCAGCTGGTCCGGCCCGGGGATCTCTCTCGACTGAATGCCGCCTTTTTCACTGCCAATGGGATCGTGAGTATCGTCGTGTTCCTTGGTGCCCTTGTCGACCGGATCCTTTGACCAAAAGGCGTAAGAAGGCGATCAAAGGCGTGCAACTGCGTGAAAGGCGTGGAACCACGCAGTTATCACGCAGTCCCACGCCTTTACACGCCGTTTCACCACCGCAGCCCACCCGGCATCCCAAACGCTCCCCAACGCCAAATCGTCGCGGGCGCTAGGGAGTAGGCTTGTCTCCTAGCCCCGCCAGATCCAGTAAGAACGCGTACTCAAACGCGACATCGTGCCACCGCTTGTACCGTCCCGACGCGCCGCTGTGTCCCGCCTCCATGTTCGTGCGGAGAATGAGGCGGTTGGTGTCGGTCTTCATGGCGCGCAGCCTGGCCGTCCATTTCGCCGGCTCGACATACAGCACCTGCGTATCGTAGAGCCCGGCCGTGATGAGCAGATTCGGATACGCCTTCCGCTCGACGTTGTCATATGGTGAGTACGACAGCATGTACCGGTAGAACGTCGAGTCATGGGGATTGCCCCATTCATCGTATTCGCCCGTCGTCAACGGGATCGTCGAGTCCATCATCGTGGTGATGACGTCGACGTAGGGCACTCCCGCGATGACGCCTTTGAATAACTCCGGGCGCATGTTGACGACGGCCCCCATCAAGAGGCCACCGGCGCTGGCGCCGCGAGCGAACAGCCGGTCCGGCTTGGTAAAGCCGCGCCGCACCAGATCATCGGCGACGTCGATAAAATCGGTGAACGTGTTTTTCTTCTGAAGCTGACGACCGTTCTCGTACCAGGCCCGCCCCATTTCGGATCCGCCACGAATGTGGGCGATCGCGAACACAAATCCGCGATCGAGCAGCGACACGCGATCCGACGAGAACGCGGGGTCGGAGCTCGAGCCGTACGACCCGTAGCCGGTCAACAGCAGCGGGGCAGGGCGCGAAATTCCCTTGCGGTACACGATCGACACGGGCACCTGGGCGCCATCGCGCGCGGTGGTATAGAACCGTTCGGTGACGTAGTTCGCCGGATCGAAGCCGCCCAGGATCTGGTCGCGCTTGAGGAGCGTTTTCTGCTTCGTCCGCATGTCGTAGTCGTACGTCGATGACGGAGTGGTCAGGGACGTGTAGACGTACCGCAGCAGGGGCGTGTCGAACTCGAGGTTGGTGCTGACGTAGGCGAGGTACGCGGGCTCCCCGAAGTCCAGGTAGTACTCATTCCGGCCGCTCCAGGGGCGCACGCGCAGCTGTACCAGCCCGCCCTTGCGCTCGCTCAGGACCAGGTAGTCGCGGAAGAACTCGAAGTCCTCGAGCAGCACGTCGGGACGGTGCGCAATCACTTCTTCCCAGTTGTCGCGCCCAGGCCGCGCCACGGGCGTGCGCATGAGACGGAAGTTCTTGGCATGGTCGTTGGAGAGGATGTAGAAATAGTCGCCGAAATGATTGGCGAAGTATTCATGACCACGCTCGCGCGGAATGACGACCCGGAACGGCGCGTCGGGCTGGTCGGCTCGGACGTAGTGATACTCGGTCGCCATTGTCTGCGACGACTGAATCATGATGTACGCGCGGGATTTGGTCTTGAAGACCGAGGTGTAATACGTCTCATCCTTGTCTTCATATACCAATTGATCGGTCGCTGCGGTCGTGCCGAGCCGATGACGATAGACCTGATAGGGCCGGACGCTGACGGAATCGGGCTTGGTGTAGAACAGCGTGCGGTTGTCCTCGGCCCAGGCGATGCCGCCGATGGCCCGCGGGATGACATCAGACAGCAGTTCCCCGGTACGGAGGTTTTTGATGTAGATGGTGTTGACCCGACCCCCGGTTGTATCCACCCCGAACGCGAGCAGATCCTCCGCCGAACTGATGTCCCACGCCCGAACGAGGAACGTCGACTTGCCTTCGGCGAGCACGTTCGCGTCGATCATGATCTCTTCGGGAGCGGTCAGGGAGCCACGTTTGCGGGCGTAGATGGGATAGTTTTTCCCCTCGACGAGTCGCGTATAGTAAAAGTAGTTGCGTTCGCGGAACGGCACGGACTGATCGTTCTGCAACACGCGCCCCTTCAGCTCCTCGTAGAGTCGTCCTTGCAGCGCCTCCGTGTGCGCCATGACGGCCTTGGTGTACGCATTCTCATCCTCGAGATACTTGATGACTTCCGGATTGCTCCGCTCCTTGAGCCAGTAGTACTGATCGATGCGCACGTTGCCGTGCTCGTCGAAACGGTGCGGCCGCACCGCCGCCAGCGGCGGTGTGAGTGTCGTGCCGTTCGCAGCCGGAGCGGACGCCTGCTGCGCGAAGCTGACGCCGGGAGCGAACACAGCCAGCGCCAGCCAGAGCGATCGAATGCGTACGGGCATGCGAGCCTCAGCGAATCAGTGAGGGAATAGTTGAATAGAACGTCTGCGCGACCCCCGCCGCCAGAGGGTTGTTTCCGGGTAATGGGCCAGTTTGTTCTGAAGTACAGATTTGGCAGTAATTCGTAACACTTCAAACTGGACCATGGTCGTTTCCGACCGTGACGACACGAGGGCGCCACGGCAGCACAGATCTTGCCCCGGCTTTGCGGACACCAACCCAGGGTGTCCCGATGTCACGGCCCTCCCTCTGTTGCATCGCCACGGTCGCGTTGATCGCGACGCTCGCCTGCCGTCCCGATCGTCCCCTCGAGCCTAACGCTGATCGCAGCGATCCCCTGATCGCCGCACCGTCGTGACGCGTCCCTGATCGATACCGGCGGCATGATGGCCCGCCGCGACGTAGCGTGCGGCGGGCCATATTGAACGTCTGCCCGACCCCCACCTCCGCCGCCAGAGGGTATGTTTCCCGCCGTGACATCGTCCCAATCGCCGCTCGTCCTCGCGATAACCGGCGCTTCCGGCGCCCCTTACGCGGTGCGCCTGCTGGAGATGCTGGCTGCCCACCACGTACCGACCTGGCTGCTTATCTCCGCGCATGGCTGGCGCCTGCTGGCTGAGGAATGTGGAATCAAGGACGAAGCAGCACTGAAGCAGGCGACGGGCGGCGACTGGGGCTGCGTGCGTCTGTTCAACGACGCGGACCGCGGCGCCGAGCCGGCGTCGGGATCGGTGAAAACGCTGGGCATGGTGGTGTGCCCCTGCTCGATGGGGACACTGGCCGCGATCGCGCATGGGACAAGCCGGTCACTCATCGAGCGCGCCGCCGACGTCACGCTCAAGGAGCGGCGTAAGCTGGTCCTGGTCCCGCGCGAGACACCGCTCTCGCTCGTGCATTTGCGCAACATGACGCTCGCGGCCGACGCGGGCGCGGTCGTGATGCCGGCGGCGCCGGGGTTCTATCAACGACCCAAGGAGATCGGCCAGCTCGTCGACTTCATCGTCCAGCGCATCGTCGATCAGCTGGGCCTGGAGATCAAGTTAATCAAGCCCTGGCAAGGCTGACGATGGACGTCCGGGAGCTGCTGGCGCGCGAGGTGACGCCGGAGCTGTATCGCGACATCCGTGAGCAGTGGAAAGCGCATTCGATTGCCGAAGACAAGCGTGACATCGCCGGGCTCATCGCGACGCTGACGACGGACTGCGTGTACGAAGTCTTCCCCGACGGCGGCCGCTGGGAGGGACACGCGGGCGCGACACGTTTCTATATGGAATTGCTGACTGCCTTTCCCGACATCCACTTCGATCTGCAGACCATCGTCATCGGGCCACAGGGGGTGTGCGAGGAGGCGCGAGTGACCGGAACGCACAAGGGGAAGTGGCTCGAGCGCACGCCGACCGGCGAGCGCGTCACCTTTCGCGTGGTAATTTTCTTTCCATGGGACATCAAGGGACGGCAGTTCGCCGGGGAGCGCGTATTCGTGCTCCCATGAGTTTCCTCGCCGCCAGCCTCGCGCTGGTCTCGATCGCGTCGGCGCAGGATACGACGCGTTACACGCACGCCGACACGCTGCGTGGCTCCAACGGACCTGCGCGGGCGTGGTGGGACGTGCAGTTCTACGACCTGCATACGCGGGTGAACCCGCAGGACTCCAGCATCGTCGGGTCCAACGGGATCACCTACCGGGTGCTTCAGGCGGCGCGCGAGATGCAGATCGACCTGCAGCAGCCCCTCGTCGTGGACAGCATCGTGCAGGACCGCCGCAAGCTCAACTATCGGCGTGACGGCAACGCGTTCTTCGTGACCCTGGCAGCGCAGCAACGCGCCGGCACCACGCGAACGATCACCGTCTGGTATCGCGGCAAGCCTCGCGTGGGCCGTCGCCTGCCGTGGGACGGAGGATTCACGTTCCCGACCGACAGCCTCGGCCGGCCGTGGATCGCGACCGCGAACGAAGGATTGGGCGCCAGCGTGTGGTGGCCCAACAAGGACTATCTGGCCGACGAGCCGGACAGCCAGCGCATCGCGATCACCGTCCCCGATCCGCTGATCGACGTGTCGAATGGACGGCTGCGGAGCACGACGAAAAATCGCGACGGCACCACGACGTACGAGTGGTTCGTGACGGGTCCGATCAACAACTACAACGTGACGATCAATGCCGGGCACTACGCGCACTTCAGCGACACACTCGCCGGCGAAGCGGGCCGGCTGACGCTCGACTTCTGGCCGCTCGACTACCACGTCGACACGGCCCGGCGCCAGTTTCAGCAAGTGCTCCCGCTGCTGCGCTGCTTCGAGCGTTGGTTCGGTCCCTACCCATGGTATGCCGACGGCTACAAGTTGGTCGAGACGCCGCACCTGGGCATGGAGCATCAGAGCGCCGTCGCCTACGGCAATCACTTCCTCAACGGCTACCTGGGCCGCGACTTGTCGGGCACGGGACTCGGCCTGCAGTGGGATTTCATCATCGTTCACGAGAGCGCCCACGAGTGGTTCGGCAACAACATCTCGGCCCAGGATCACGCCGATATGTGGGTGCATGAGAGCTTCGCGAATTACGCCGAGGGGATCTACACCGAGTGCCGACTCGGGAAGAGCGCCGGCGCCGCTTACATGATCGGTGCGCGCCGCGGCGTGCGGAACGATCGGCCGGTCGTGCCTGTGTTTGGGGTGAACGCTCAAGGGTCGGGCGACATGTATCCCAAGGGCGGGAACATGCTGCACACGATCCGCGCGATCATCGACGACGATGCGAAGTGGCGCGGCATTCTCCGCGGGCTGAACAAGACGTTCTACCACCAGACCGTGACGGGCAAACAAGTCCAGGACTACATCAGCCGCGAGGCAGGGATCGATCTCAGTGAAGTCTTTGCCCAATACCTCACGACGACGCAAATCCCCGTGTTCGAGTACCGGGTCGAGAGTGGGCGACTCTCCTACCATTGGACGAACGTCGTGAGCGGATTCGACATGCCGGTGCGCGTAAACGTGCCGGGGCTCGGCACGCGGGTCTTGCATCCGACGGAAACGTGGCAGTCGCTGGACGCGCCGTCATCCAACGCCGCCGAGCTGAGCGTCGATGAGAACTTCTACGTGACGGCGCAGGCCGTTGGACCGGCGACCGGCCGGTGAGACTTGGTGTCATCTCGGATACCCATGGAGTGCTGAGGGCGGAGGTTTTCGAGGTTTTCGAGTCGGTTGATCACATCTTCCACGGTGGCGACGTGGGGAAACTCGAGATCCTGAGCGAGCTCGGAGCACTGGCGCCCGTCACCGCTGTCTACGGAAACAGCGACGGCCTCGATATTCGCGCGAAGCTGCCGCAGGTGGCCGAAATCGAGCTCGATGGGTTTCCGATCGTGGTGACTCACGGCGATCAGTTCGGTAGCCCGAATCCCACCAAGCTGCACGAGGCGTTTCCCAACGCAGAGATCATCATCTATGGGCACAGCCACCGGCCGTTGCTCCAGCTGGTGGACAAGACGGTGACGGTGATGAATCCCGGTGGTGCAGGGGCGCCGCGATTCGGGATTCCGCCGAGCGTGGGGATTCTGGAGCTCGAGGCGGGGATTCCGCCTCGGGGGCGGATTGTAGCGCTACGCAGCGACTAGTCGGCGTTGTGCTCTTGCTCGTGGCGGCTCTTGGGTGCGCCAGCCATACGCCCCCTCCTCCCGCTCGGGGTCCCGGCCCATCGTCGAGGCTCCGTACGCTGGACGACATGCTCCGCGGCGATATCGCCGCAGACCACGCGTTCGCGTGGTCCGCAGGGCGGCCGCTCGCCTGGAGCGACTTCCAGGGGTCCCCCCCCTCGGAGGGCTCGGAGGGCGCGAAGACCTCGTACACGCTGTACTACGGCTGGAAATGCAGAGGTGAGGTGTTCGAGTTTCGGGTGATTGCCGGATTCCGGCCGCGGCAGTCCTGGGTCAAGGCGATCGTCCTGAACGACAGCACCCAACGCCGGACCATCTTGCGCCACGAACAGACGCATTTCGATCTCACGGAGGTGCACGCCCGCCGGATGCGGCGGGCATTCGGGGATCTCGCGCGCCCCTGCGCAAAGCCCGACGCGGAGCTGAGCGCGCTGGCGCAGCAGCTTGCCCAGGAGGAGAAAGCCGAGCAACGCCGCTACGATGCCGAAACGGACCATGGGCTCCTGGCGGATCAACAGGCGGCGTGGAGCCGGGACGTCGCGCGGCGGCTCGGCGGCTCGTAGGCCATCTAGCGTGGAACGGAAAACGGCTGGCTCGTGTCTAACCTAGGGCTTTCCCCTTGAGGTAACACCATGCGTGCGCTTCCGATTCCCTCGCTCGCAACGCTGCGCGCGTTACGTCCCACTCGGCGGCAACTGATCGGGATCGGCGTGGCCGTTCTCGTCCCCAGCGCCTGGCTGCTGGCGCGGGGTCCCGCAGCCCCGGACAATTCCCTCGCCGCTCGCGTCACGCGCGGTCCGTTTACCGTCACGGTCACGACTGCCGGCGAGCTGCGGGCGCGGCAGTTCGTCCAAATCACCGCCCCCACCGGCGCGCAGCAGGCTGGCGCGTGGCAGATGAAGATTCAATCCATCGTGCCGGAAGGCACGATCGTAAAACAGGGTGACGTGGTCGCGGAGCTCGACCGCTCGACCCTGGCGAACAAGCTCGACGAGGTGCGCCTCGCCCTCCAGAAGGCGGAGGCCCAATACGAGCAGGCGATGCTCGACTCCACGCTGACGCTCTCGACAGCCCGCGAGAACATCCGAACGATGGAGTTATCGCTCGAGGAGAAGCGCCTCGCCAAGGAGCAGGCGGTCTACGAGGCGCCCACGGTACGTCGCCAAGCGGAGATCGATCACGAGCGCGCCGACCGCGCGCTGACCCAAGCGCGGTCCGACTACGATACGAAGACCGAGCAGGCCAAAGCCAAGATGCGTGAGGTGGGTGCCGACCTCCAACGCCAACGCAACCTGCTCAAGGTCGTGCAGGACGTAATGGCGGGCTTCACGATCCGCGCGCCGGCACCCGGGATGGTGATCTACGTGAAGGAATGGAATGGCCGCAAGCGCACGGTCGGCTCGCAGGTGAACGCTTGGGAGCCGGGTGTGGCCACGCTGCCGGACCTCACGCAAATGGAGTCGGTCACCTACGTCAACGAGATCGACGTGCGCAAGCTTGCCGTCGGACAGCCCGTGACGCTCACGCTGGATGCCGATCCTACCAAGCACCTCACCGGAACGGTGGCGAGTGTCGCGAACGTCGGTGAACAGCGGCCGAACGCCGACGCGAAGGTTTTCGAGGTCAAGGTGACAGTCCAGGAGTCGGACACGACGCTGCGTCCCGGGATGACGACGGGGAACGCGATCGAGACTCTCAAGCTCAACGTGGCGCTGTACGTGCCGCTCGAAGCGGTGAGCAGCGCGGGCGGCATCCCGATTGTGTATCGCCAGGACGGTGGACGCATCGTGAAACAGGAAGTGATCACCGGCCCGATGAACGACGACGAGGTGGTGATTATTCGCGGCCTCGAGGAGAACGACCGGGTGTTGCTGACACCTCCCGCGGACCACGACCGGATCGCTGTGACGCGGCTGCCGGCATCTGTGCGCGATAGCCTGCCGGTGGCGGGCGGTGACACCGGGAGCAGGGGAGGCAACGTCGCGGTTCCGCCACCGGTGCGGTGAACCTCGCCGAGCTGCGTCGGAAATTCGTCGCCCACGTCGGCTTCAGCATGCGCACGGCCGTCGAGGCCGTGCAGCATAACAAGCTCCGCGCCGCCCTCACCTCCCTCGGCATCCTGTTCGGCGTCGCGTCGGTCATCGCGATGCTGGCGATCGGGAAAGGCGCCGAGCGCGAGATCCTCGAGCAGATGCGGCTGCTCGGCTCCAATAACATCATGATCACGCCCCTCGTCGAGCAGCACGAGGGGCCCGCCGACGACCAGCCCGAAAAGAAAGTGACGAAGTTCTCTCCCGGGCTGACCTACGCCGACGCCCAGGCGATCGCGCGCGTCGTTCCGGGCGTAGAGGTGACGAGCGCCGAAGTCGTCCTCAACACCTCGCTCACGCGCGAAGGCCGCCGCCGCTCGGGGAAGCTCGTGGGGGTGGACACCACGTACTTCCGTCTGACGAACCTGGCGCTCGCCGCCGGGGCGGGGTTCACGCCGCCGCAGGTGGAGCGCGGGCTCCCCGTCGCGGTGATCGGCAATGGGGTGCGGACGCGGTTCTTCACGACGGAGGACCCCATCGGGCGACCTCTCAAGGTTGGTGAGACGTGGGTGACCGTGGTCGGCGTGCTGCAGGACCGCCGCCTTACGCAGGAGACGGCGCAACGGCTCGGCATCCGTGACGCCAACATGGATGTGTACGTGCCGGTGCGCACTGTGCTCATCCGGTTCCGGAACCGTGCGCAGCTCACGCAGCGCGATATCGAACAGGCGGCCCGGGAGGTAACCGTCACCACCAACGACGCGCCGACGGAGACCGACCAGCAGCGCGAGGAGCGCACCAACCGCAACCAGCTCGACCGTATCATCGTGCGCGTCACCGAATCGCGCTACGTGTCGCCGGTCGCCGACGTGCTGCAACGCATGCTCGCCCGCCGGCACAATACGGTCGTGGACTTCGAGATCACCGTTCCGGAGCTGCTGCTGCGCCAGGAGCAGCGTACCAAGACGATCTTCAACGTTGTGCTGGGAGCGATCGCCTCCATTTCGCTCGTGGTGGGCGGCATCGGGATCATGAACATCATGCTCGCGTCGGTCCTGGAGCGGATTCGTGAGATCGGGGTGCGCCGCGCCATGGGTGCCACCCAGAAAGACATCCTCTTTCAGTTCCTGAGCGAGGCGGTGCTGATCAGCGTGGCCGGTGGCGTGGCCGGCATTCTCGTCGGCGCCGGCCTCTCCATGGGCATCGAGCGGTTCGCGGGAATCACCACGATCGTGTCGTCTCTGTCCGTGTTGGTCGCCTTCGGCGTCTCGTTCACCGTGGGCATCGCATTCGGGATCGTTCCCGCCTACCGCGCCGCGCGCCAGGATCCAGTCGTCTGCCTCCGCTACGAGTGATCTCATGAACATCCGCACGTGCTTCACCTTCGCCCTCGCCCTGGGCGCGCTCGCGACACCCACGCTCGCGGCCCAGACGGCGTCTCCGGACTCCGCCCAGGCGCTCACGTTGTCGGAGGCGATCGCGCTGGCGCAGCAGCGCGGGCACCAGGCCCGCGCGTCGCGGGCGGCACGGGAATCGGGGCGCTACCGCCACCGCGCGTACCGCTCTGGGCTGCTGCCGCAGCTGTCCCTCGTGGGAACCGTGCCGTCGTACAACAAGTCGATCATTCCGGTGCTCCGGGATGACGGCAGCACCGAATTCGTGCCGCAGCAGCAAACCGACGCCAGCATGAGGGTCACCCTTTCGCAGAAGATCCCGCTCACGGGCGGGGACCTGTTCGTGTCGTCATCGCTGGCTCGGCTCAGGGTGAGCGGCCCGGCAGCCTACCAATCGTGGTCCTCGACGCCGGTATCGGTGGGATTGCGGCAGGACATCCTTCGTCCGAACACCGCCGCGTGGATCGGCCGGGAGGATGCGGTGCGCGCCGAGCTGGACGAACGAGCGTACCTCGAGGCGATGGAGGACGTGGCGCTGCAAACCGCCACGCTTTTCTTCGATGTGTATGCCGCTCGCGTCGGGCTCGAAAACGCCGTGACGAACGCCGCGGTGAACGACACGTTGTACCGCCTGAACACCGGGCGGTTCGAGGTCGGCAAGATCGGGGAAAACGACCTGTTGCAGAGCGAGCTCGCATTACTCCGCTCGCGCACTGCTCTCGAGTCGGCGCGGCTGGAGCACGAACGCGCGACCGATGCCCTCCGCCTGGCGCTCGATCTCTCCCCCGGGACGCGGCTCGAGGTCACGGTGACAAAGGAGGTCCCGGAGTTCGAGGCCGACACGGCTCGAGCGGTGGCCGAAGCGTTGAAGAATCGGGCCGCCGTGACGGCCGTTGCCCTCGATGAGGTACAGGCCCGGCGGAGCGTCGCCGAGGCACGCCTCCGCTCGGGCGTCGGCGCCACGGTGCAGGCCAGTTACGGATTCAACGCCACGGCGCCGGAGGCGACGCTCGCGTATCAGAACCTGCTCGAAGCCCGGCAATTCACGCTCTCGGTACAGGTTCCCCTGTGGCAATGGGGAGCCCATCAGGAAGGGGTGCAGGCGGCCGAGGCCGACCGCGAGCGCGTCACCAACCTCTCGGCGGCCACCCTGGGCCAGGTCGCGCACGACGCGCGCTTCGCCGCACTCGAACTGGCGCAGGCCCGCCGCACCGTGCTGCTCGTCGCCAAGTCGGACAGCGTCGCCGCCAAGCGGTTCGAGGTGGCGTACAATCGCTACGTGATCGGCCGCATTACGATCGATAACCTGTACATCGCCCAGGCTGAAAAGGACCAGGCACTGGTCCAATACGTCCAGGCGCTGCGCGGCTACTGGGCGGCGGTCTATGGCTTACGCCGCGCAACGCTGTTCGATTTCGCTTCGGGACGGCCGATTCGGGGGTGACAGGTTCGGTGGCGGCGGGGTGCGCTCAGTGACGCATCATCAAGGGGGGGCGAAGCTGCAGGTAAACGATGAACCCCACGGGTGTCCGGCTTCCGTAGAACAGCCGCAGCTGTTCAGGCACGAAGTCCACATCTCCGCGAGCCCCGAGCCACGCCCCGACGCCGCGAACCTCGCGGAGGCGCCGGGCATACCCTAGCGCCAATGCGCCAACTGGGACCTCCTCGCTCACTGAACCGACGAGGGCGAGCTCGTCCGCGGTGCGGGTCACGTACTCCGCGCGGCCGAACACGGCGTTCCGCGGGCCGAGATCGATGTTCGTCTCAACGAGCGCCGTGTTCAGCACCCGTCGCGTATCCGTCGGGACGTTGGCGCCCCAGATGAAAGACGTTGACCATCCACCGGTTACATGGATGACCGAGACCTCGAAGCGATGTAGCGATTCGTGTTCTCGCGGGTCGATGTAGGCAGCCGATCCAGCAATGCTCCAGCGTTCGGTCGGATTCACGGTCAGGCGAGCAGAGAAGGAATTGAAGCGCGCGCCGGCGTAGTCGAAGTTCGTCCGCACCTCGTTCGGGTGGGCGCCGTTGAAGACCGACGCCTCGAGATGAATCCTGGGTGTGTACACTCCCAGCGTCGCGACCCTAAAGCTTTCGTGCGTGACGTCCTGCGCGTGGTGGCCGAGCGGGGCGGTGGGGTCGTTGACGGCGGACGGGCGGTGCAAGTAGGCGACGGGGCCAAGGGCCGGCTCGCCCACGGCCGCGAGATAGAGGGACCACCAGCGCCGTGCATCGCCGATCGGGCGATCGTACATGACGGCGATCTCGCTCAGCAGCTCGTGCGGGTGCATCCGGTCAGTGACCGTTCCCCCGCGGTAGGGCTGTGAGACCTGCAGTAGCTGCGGATAGCCGGCGCGGGTCAACGTGAAATACTCCGCGCTCGCCATCATTCGTGTGCGAAAGACGCCTCCCGCCAGCGGTCTGGACGCGTCCCCCATCACCCAATTCACACCGCCCAGCTGATAGTTGCCGCGTTGCCCGAACTCTTGCACGAATTGCACAAAGACACTGCCGTGCACCATCACCCGCCAATCGGACACCTGAACATGAAAGCCGCGCGCGGGTGCTGCGACCGGCAGCCACGCGGTTCCGGAGCCCAACGGGGGAAAGGCGACACCCGACACATGGCCCTCGTGCTGCGCCACGGCCGGGGTCGCCGCGAGCGTTAGCGCGAGCTCAATGCACCAGAACTTGGATCGGTCCGTATGTCTTCGTTGTGCTGTCGGCAAGAAAAAGAATCGATACGAGGAGCGAGCCTTCCGTGCCGCCGGCCGCGGTGGGTGTCACGGCCTTCCAGAACGGCAACCCGGCAATCGGCTTAGCGGTGGCGAGTGAATCGGAATCGAAGTGGAATGTGACTTCCGCACCACCGGGAAACGACGTCCGGCGGGCCCCGGTGGAGTCGTACAGCCGGACTTCGAGTCGTGTCGTGTCGCTCGAAACGAGTGGCACGTGCGCGGTGAAATCCGCGTTGAAGGCGTCAAACAACCGGAACTCTCCCTGGCCGCCGCCGCCCGGTTGAACCTGGACATGGAACGGTCCGAACGATTTCGTCGCACCGGTACCGGGGAAGTACAGCGAGACGGTTTGGGAGCCGCTGGTCCCAACGCGAGCGGTCGGCGTGATGACCGCTTGCAGTGGCCGCCCCGGAACAGGGAGCGCGGTCGCTAGGGATTCGGGAGTGAACTGGAGCGTGAGCACGACGCCACCCACGATGTCCGTGAGGCGGTGGCCGTCGGGCGCGTAGAGACGGACCTCGAGCCGCACCGACCGATCGTCGGGGAGCCCCGTGTGCACGGTCAGGTCCGTGCCGCGCTCTTCATCGAAGAGCCGCACCTGCGCGATCGCGGCTGGCGTGCCGGTGGCTGCGCTGCTCGTAGGCAAGGGACCGCCACAGCTGCCGGAAACCGTGGCGGCAATGAGCGCTGTGACCATGCGACCGCGCATTTGAGAAATGTACGTGGATCACCGTGAATCCTTGGCTTGACCGGTCACGTATGTCGTCTTAGTTTGACCGCAGTAGCCCCCGGATCACATGCGAAAGGGTTTCGGACTGAAATGATTCGTCAATCCACCGTTACGCCGATGCTGCGTCGCCTCTGGGCGGGGCCGGGCCTGCTGTGCCGGTTCGCGCCGATTGTCGATGCGCGAGGGCGTATTGCGTCCGGCATCGCCGGCGCCGGTGGAGGTGGAGGAGCACCCTAGAAGTCGATCGGATCTAGTTCGCGCCGTGATCCGGCCTTCCGGGTGCTTCATGGGACCTGGGAGGCCGTTCTATTGAATGATCAATGATCAATGATCATTGGTCATTGATGATTGAGAGGGGATCACGGACATGAGCACGCAGCAACAACTCGACGACCACATCATCGCGCGCTATACGACCCAGCCGACGCGGCTCCCATCCGAGCTGCGCCGGGAGATCGAGCACGCCTGGCAAGGCGCGCCGGTCCAGCTCTACGCGCTCGCTGATCTCGACCAGAGCTTGCGGCTGACCGAGACGTGGCTTGCGCTCGGCCCGCGGCACATCGCGGTGGCCAAGCGTGATAGCCAGGGCTGGGAAGTCCGGAGCATCGAGCGGTCGCGCATCGAGGCCGTCCGTGAAGCGCCGGGGTTGTCGGCCAATACCCTGACGATCGTGGGCGTGCCTGGCGAGCCGGCCCTGGCATTGCTGCGCTACACGCACCGCCAGCGGCGGGCCTTTGAGAACATCCGCTTCGTGCTCGAGGAGCAGGTGCAGGGCCACGAGCGGGAGCTGGTCGATGCCGACGCGGACCGGCTGTACGCCGAAAGCGTGGCGCGCCCGATTCGGGACGCGCAGGCGCTCGTCTCCGGCCGGCAAACGGCCGTGATCCGCCGCCTGCTGGGCTATCTCAAACCGTACCGCCGGCAGCTTGGGCTGGGGATGGCGGCCGCGACGGTGATCACGCTGCTCAGCCTGGTTCCGCCGTACCTCGCGGGTTATCTGATCGACCGCGTGGTGCGGCCGGCGCAGGCTGGTGCTTTGTCTTTGGCGCGCGCGGGGACGATTGCGACGCTGGCCGTGGCGGCCATGGCGGTCGTGTATCTGATCCGCCAGACCGCCGTCCACGTACGGCTGCGGTTGATGTCGATCCTGGGCGAATGGGTGGCTCGCGACCTGCGTGCCGAGCTGTACGAGCACATCCAACGGCTGTCGCTGGCGTTTTTCTCGCGCAAGCGCACCGGCAGCCTGATCACGCGCGTGTCCGCCGATACGGACCGGCTGTGGGACTTCCTGGCGTTCGGCGTGGTCGACGTGTCGCTGTCGCTCGTGATGCTCGTTGGATTGGGGACCGTGTTGCTCTCGCTCGACTGGCGGCTCGGCCTGGTGATGACGCTGCCGGTGCCGGTGTTCTGCTGGCTGATCTACCGGCACAGCGAGGACATCACGCGGCTGTTCATCCGGGCGTGGCGCAAGTGGTCGCGCGTGACGGACGTGTTGTCGGACACGATTCCCGGCATTCGGGTCGTCAAAGCGTTCAATCAGGAACAGCGGGAGATCGAACGCTTTGGCGAGCGCAACGAGGACGTGACGGCGGAGTTCAATCGCATTCACCGGTCGTGGACGAGATTCTGGCCGCTGCTGATGCTCGGTGTTCACGCGATGACCGTTGCGGTGTGGGCGTTCGCGGTGCCCCGGCTACTCGGGCATGGCGCGCAGCTGCCGGTGGGGACGTTCGTTTCGTTCCTGCTCTACACGACGATGTTCAGCGCGCCCATCGAAGTCATCGGGCAGATGGCGCGGACGATCAACCGGGCGACGACGTCGGCGCACCGCGTGTTCGAGGTGCTCGACACCGAGCCCGAGATCCGCGACGTCCCGGAGCCGGTGCGGCTCGAGCCGGTGCACGGGCGTGTGACGTTCGAGCATGTGACGTTCGGCTACGACGGCGTCCGGCAGGTACTGCGAGGCGTGAGCTTCGACGCGCTACCGGGCGAGCTGATCGGGCTCGTCGGCCCGTCGGGCGGCGGCAAGACGACGATCGTGAACCTGATCGCGCGCTTCTATGACGTGAGCGGGGGAACGATTCGCATCGATGGAGTCGATATCCGGCACCTCGATACGGGGCACTTCCGGCGACAAATCGGAATGGTGCTCCAAGATCCGTACCTGTTCCACGGAACGGTGCTGGAGAATATCCGTTACGGTTTGCCGGAAGCGTCGTTGCATCAGGTCGTTGCGGCCGCGCAGGCGGCGAATGCTCACGACTTCATCACCAAGCTGCAGCACGGCTATGACACGGTGGTGGGAGAGCGGGGGCACACGCTGTCGGGCGGCGAGCGCCAGCGCGTCTCGATCGCGCGCGCGATTCTCCACGATCCTCGCATCCTCATTCTGGACGAGGCGACGAGCAGCGTGGATACCGAAACGGAGCGTGAGATTCAGCAGGCGCTCGAGCGGTTGGTCGCCAGCCGGACGGTGTTCGCGATTGCGCACCGGCTGTCGACGCTGCGCAAGGCATCGCGGCTGTTCGTCATCGAGGAGGGGCGCTTGGTGGAGCACGGGACGCACGCGGAACTGTTGGCTGCGGTGAATGGGAAGTACCGGCGATTGTACGAGATGCAGGTACAACTGGCATAGCCAAGGAGGCGACATGGAATCGACAGTCGTAAGGCACACCGAGGCTGGGAGTGCACGGAAGTCGCAAGGCCTCAGCCTCGAGTGGCGGTCCGACGGCTCGCTGTGGGCGCGCCGCGGGCGGGAGGAGCGGCCGGTGTCGGTGCGGCGCTGCTTCCCGTGGTCGGAGCCCGGCCGGCATTTGTCGCTGCGGGACTCCGATGAGGAGGAGTTCGCGCTCGTCCGCGATCCCGCCGAGCTCGATGCACGCTCCCGCGCGGCGCTGGAGACGGCGCTCGCGGTCGCGGGGTTTGTGTTCGAGGTGACACGGATCCTCGAGATCGAGGAGGAAGTCGAGATCCGTCGCTGGCGCGTCGAGACGCGCCAGGGGCCGCGCACGTTTCAGACACGGCTCGATGATTGGCCGCGTTCGTTGCCGCACGGTGGGCTACTCATCCGCGATCTCGCGGGCGATCTGTATCACCTCACGGCGCCGGCGCAGTTGGACCGGCAGAGCCGTGAGTTGCTGTGGGCGTTTGTGGATTGAAGCGAGGATGAGGGTGATCGGCGTTTCAACCTGAACGCCCCGCCCGCACCTCCGGCACAATCTCGGACGACCGGGGGTAGCTCCGAGCACGGAGGTACCAACGATGACACGCACACTTGCTTGCCTCATCGCAGCCGCACTCGCCGGCGCCGGTTCGGCGCCGGCGCAGACCGGCCTGGGACTGAAGGGCGGCTTTTCGTACGGCAACGTTTCGAACCGCGGCGTCTTGCCCGGCAACCTCAAGGAGCGGACTGGCTTCGCCCTCGGCCTGGCGGCCGGCACGGGCCGGAATATGCTGGGCTTCGGCATCGAGGCGCTGTACGCGCAGCGCGGCGTCGCCAGTGACAGCGGGCCCGCCGAGCGCAAACTCGACTACGCCGACGTGCCGGTGTTCGTGCGGGTATTGTTTCCGTCACCTGGGATCGCGCCCTATGCCTACGCGGGTCCGCAGGTTTCCTTCGAGCTGCGCTGCCGCGCCGGACCGTCGCCGTGCCCCGACACCGACCGGCCGTCCACCAGCTACGCAGCGGTGATCGGCGGGGGAGTCCGCCTCGGCGCCACCCGCGCGTTCACCATCGAGGGCCGCTACATCTACGGCCTCACCGATCTGAAGCTCAGCACGATCACCAGCTCGGAGAGCTACAAGACCCGGTCGTTCCTGATCCTGGCAGGCTGGGCGTTCTAAACTCTGATAAAGCGACGTCATTTTTGGCATCGCCGGCAGAACGTCGTCTGCCGCAAGTCGATCTTGTGGGTCAGCGTCAGCTTCCGGCCGCAGCGCACGCATTTCTCACCGCCGCGGCCGTAGACGCGCAGCTCGAACTGGAACCGACCGCGCTCGCCCGTTCCGGTGCGATAGTCGCGCAGCGTCGTGCCTGACGAGGCGAGCGCGCGTTGCAAGACATCCACGATCGCCGCGTGGAGACGCGCGAATTCGTCCAACGTCAGCTTCTGCGTGGACTTCGCCGGGTTGAGACGGGCATCGAACAGCGCTTCGTTCGCATAGATGTTGCCCACGCCCGCGATGCGCCGTTGATCCATGATCGCCTTTTTTACGGCCGTGCGCGTGCCCCGCAGGCGGTCGGCGAACACGAACGGAGTGAACGTCTCCTCCAAGGGCTCCGGCCCTATGCGTCCCGTGTAGGTGATCCAGCCTTCTTCATCGAGCAGCCAGATGGTGCCGAGGCGGCGCGTGTCGCGATACACAAACAGCCGCCCGTCGGACAAGGTGCAGATCAGCACGGCGTATTTCAGCTCCGCGGGCGTGAGCGGTTGTTCGTGCACCAGGAACGAACCCGTCATGCGGGGTTGGATGATCAAGCGATGACCACTCGCGAGCCGGAACACGGCGTGCTTGGCGCGTCGATATACCTGCTCGATCGTGTTCCCACTCAGGGTCTTGATGAGGCGGGCTTTCGAGACCTGCCGCAGGACGTCGGTCTTTCGGAGCTGCACTCGCGCGATGCGGCACCCCTCGAGGCGGGGGCCGATTTCTCGAACGATCGTCTCGACCTCAGGCAGCTCCGGCACGCTCGATCTCGCGCCAGGCGATGTCGCGCCGCCAGGTCTTGCCCTCGAAGGAGATGCGTTCAGCCGCGCCACGGCTCGCCTGCGCCGCGAGCGCCACAGTGGGACCAACACCAGTCACACTGAACACGCGGCCACCGGATGTACGCAGTCTCCCCTCATTGTCCCGGTAGGTGCCCGCGTGAAAAACGATCACATCGTCCCCGAGGTCCGCAGTATCCGGAAGCCTGATGGCCGCGCCCTTTTCTGGATTATCGGGATACCCGTGCGCTGCCAGGACGGTCGTGACTGCCGCGCGTTCGACCGTCAACACCTGCTGGCTCGCCACGGGGTTCCAACGCCGCTGTGCGATTGCAGCGAGATGCTCGCTGAATCCGGGCAAGAGCGCGGGCAGCAGCGCCTGCGTTTCCGGATCGCCGAAGCGTGCGTTGAACTCGAGCACCGACGGGGTACCGTCGGGCAGGATCATCAGTCCCGCGTACAGCACGCCCTCGTAGGGAGCGCCTTGGGCCGCCACCTCGCGAAGGACAGGCTCGAAGACTTCCGCGCGCACGCGTGCGAGCAGCGGCTCGGTCGCGATCCCGACGGGGCAGTACGCGCCCATCCCGCCGGTGTTCGGACCGGTATCGCCCTCACCCAGCCGCTTGTGATCCTGGGCGGGCGGGAGGATGACGACGCGCTCGCCGTCCGTCAGTGCCAGCACCGAGAGCTCCTCGCCGTCGAGAAACTCCTCGATCACGATCTCTTTACCGGCATCACCCAGGGATCCCGCGAGCATCGCGCGGGCGACGGCTGCCGCGTCCGCACGCGACCGGCACACCACCGCTCCCTTGCCGGCCGCGAGCCCTGAGGCCTTCACCACGAGCGGCTCGGCGTGGCTGCCGATGTAGTCGAGTGCAGGCGTCAGCTCGACGAATGTGCCGCTCGCGACCGTGGGGACGCCCGCGCGTCGCATGACCTCCTTGGCGTACGCCTTCGAGGACTCGAGGCGCGCCGCCGCCGCCGTGGGTCCGAACACGGCGCGCCCGGCGCCGCGCAGGCGATCGGCCAGACCTGCGGCGAGCGGCGCTTCAGGACCGATGATTGTGAGATCGACATCGTGCTGACCGATCGCTGTGACGAGCGCGTCGATCGCGGTCGCGGCAATGGGGAGATTGATGCCGAGCGCGGCGGTGCCGGGATTGCCCGGTGCCGCGAACAGCGTCAGGTCATCGGAAAAGGCAGAGGCGGCGTCGCGACGCAGTGCCCAGCAGAGGGCATGTTCGCGGCCGCCGCCTCCGACGACCAGTACTCTCACCTCTTCTTGAATGCGTCCGAGAACGCCTGGGCGGCCCGCTTGGCGCCATCCATCACGTCGTTCACGACGGCTTTCGCTTCCTTCATATAGTGATCGCGGGCGTCGTCGATGTCCTTGTCGATGGGCCGTTTCTCGGCCTCGGGACCGCGGCGCGTATACTCGCCATTCAAGATGCGCTCGTACTGGCCGGCCTCGATCCAGCGCTGCAGCTCGGCGGCACGCAGCGTATTGAACGGATGCGTGCGCTCGAGCGTGTTGAGGATCTGGAGGATCCGGTCGATCGGACCGCCCGACTCTTCGTACTCCTTGGCCTGCACCAGGAACGCATTCAGGTCCATCTGCTTCATGTCACCGCCGCCGGCCATCTTGAGGTACATCCGCATCGCAGCGATGGGATCCTGCGTCGCCAGCAGACCGGCCCGGTCCGAGGACAGCTCGCTCTTGCGGAACCACTCGAGCAGCGCGATCCGGAACGGCAGCAAGGCGATCCCCGCGAGGAACGGCAGGGTGGCGAAACTGAAGTTGAGGATGAGGATCAGGATCGTGTGATAGAGCGCGTGTCCGCTCATCACATGGCCCAGCTCGTGGCCCAGCAAGGTGCGCATCTCGTCGTCATCGAGCAGCTTCAAGGCGCCCGAGTTGATGACGATGAAGGGCCGGTCCATCCCGTAGGCGCCGGCGTTCACGAAGGGCGTCTGCGACACGAACAGCTCGGGTCGCGGATCCCAATCCATCGTGGTCAGCACATCGGTGTACAGCTCGTTGAGGCGCGGGAACTGCTTTGGCCCGACGCGCACCGCGTCCGCCTGGAACAGCAGGCGGAAGCCGCGCTCGCCGATGAATCCGTAGATCTTTTTCACCAGCTCGTCGAATCCCGGGATCGCTCGCAGCGACTGCAACGCCGCGCGGTCCGCGGGATGCTCCCACGAGACGGGAGCGATCTGGGTCAGCACTTTCCGCGGTCGCGCCGCCGGAAGGTTATTCGTCGGTTCGGTCATGCCGATCTCCTTATTGGATCTCCACACCTACGGTGTGGCGCATCGCGTGTTTCGAGGTCGTCAATCATCCGCTAGAGCCTGGTCCAAATCTCCGATGAGATCCTCCACATCCTCGATACCAACAGACAGCCGCACCAGACTGTCCGTCAAACCCATGCGCCGCCGCATCTCGGGCGGCACACTGGCATGCGTCATGGATGCCGGATGCCCGATCAAGCTCTCCACGCCCCCCAGCGACTCGGCGAGCGCAAAAATTTTGGTCCGCTCCAGGAAGCGCCGGGCAAAGGCGGTGTCGCCCAGCTCGATGCTGATCATCCCGCCGAATCCCTTCATCTGACGCGAGGCGAGGTCGTACTGCGGATGAGACCGCAGCCCCGGATAGTACACGCGCCGGACTCGGGGATGCTTTTCCAGCCATTCCGCGACGCGGCGTCCGTTGGCGTCGTGCTGGCGCATGCGCAGCGCGAGCGTCTTGGTGCCGCGTAGCGCGAGCCAGCAGTCGAACGGGCCCGGCACGGCGCCAGACGAGTTCTGGATGAAGCCGAGCCGCTCGGCGATGTCGTCGCGGGTGGTGACGAGCATCCCGCCGACCATGTCCGAATGGCCGTTCAGGTACTTGGTCGTCGAGTGTAAAACGATGTCGGCGCCGAACTGCAGGGGCTGCTGGAAGACGGGGGTCGCGAACGTGTTGTCCACGACAAACAGCGCTTTTGCCTTGCGCGCGATCTCGCCGGTCGCCGCGAGATCGCACAGACGCATCATCGGATTCGTGGGCGTCTCGGCGTACACGATCTTCGTATTCGGCGCCACGGCGTCTGCGACAGCCCGTGCATCGCCGCCGTCCACGAACGTGAAGGTGAGGCCGAGGCGTGACCAGATGTGCGTCATCTGCCGGTGGGAGCCGCCGTACACATTTTCGCCGCTCACGACGTGATCGCCGGCCGACAGCAACTTCATGACCGCATCGAGCGCTGCCAATCCCGAGCCGAACGCGAATCCGTGGCGTCCACCTTCGAGCGCGGCCACGTTGCGTTCGAGCGCCTCGCGCGTGGGATTGCGTGTGCGCGCGTACTCGTAGCCCTTGTTGCGGCCCAATCCTTCCTGGATGTAGGTGGAGGTCTGGTAGATGGGGCCCATGACCGCCCCACTGAGGGGATCACCTACGTAGCCGGCGTGGACGGCGCGTGTCGCAAGGCGGTGCGTGAGATCGTGTTCGGCGACTCGCGTCATGGCCGGAACGTAAGGGCGGCTTCCCCACGGGGCAAGCGACCACTACTTTGGGCGGCGATGCCGCCGTTCTCGGGAATGCGCTGTCTCGTCGTCGACGACGAGCCCCGCCTGCGTCGCGTGCTCGTACGCCTGCTGGAGGGCGAAGGCTTCACGTGCGCGGAGGCCGGTTCCGGGGTCGAAGCGTTGCGGGAGCTCGAGAAGGCCACGGCGCCGCTCGTCATCTCCGACTTGCGGATGCCGGAAATGGACGGCGTGACGCTGCTGCGCGAGATCATCACGCGCTGGCCGGAGACGGCCGTGATCGTGGTGACCGCCGTGGCGGAGGTGGAGAGCGCTGTCGCCTGCCTGCAGATGGGCGCGCTCGACTACGTCGCGAAGCCGTTTCATCTGGACGAAGTGCGCGCCCGCGTCTCGCAGGCGCTCGACAAGCGCCGTCTCATCATCGAAAACCGGAACTACCAGCAGGGTCTCGAAGAGCGCGTCGAGGCGCAGGCGCGGCGTATCGAGGAGCTGTTTCTCGAGGGGGTCCACGCGCTCGTATTCGCGCTCGAAGCGAAGGACGCGTACACGCGTGGGCATTCGGTGCGCGTCGCCCACTACTCCGTCGAGACTGCCCGTGCCCTGGACCTCGAGAAGGATCTCGTCGACACGATCGCGCTCGGCGCCGAGTTGCATGACGTGGGCAAAATCGGCGTGAGTGAAAGCGTGCTGCACAAGGCGGGGAAGCTGACGGATGCCGAGTACCGCCACATCATGGAGCATACGGTGATCGGCGCGCGCATTCTGGGACCGCTGATGAAGGATGCTCCCGGTGCGCTCGCCATCGTGCGCTCCCATCACGAGCGCTTCGATGGCACCGGGTCCCCCGACGGGTTGAAGGGCGATCAGATTCCGTTCGAAGCGCGGCTGGTCAGTGTCGCGGACGCGTTCGACGCGATGACGAGCGTGCGTCCCTACCGCCCGTCGCTGTCGGTGACCCACGCGATGCGCGAGCTGGAGGAAGGGAAGGGCGTGCAGTTCGACGCCGATATCGTCAAAGCGTTCCTGCACGCGTTTGCCGAGGGGACGTCGTTGCCCATTCCGACGCCGCAGCTGCAGCCGTTGCGCCTGCCTACCCGCGCGATGGAAGCACGTCGCGCCTGATTCATTCATTACATTGATGGTCCATGTCCGACACCCTGATGGTCAGCGTGTCGGGGGTTCGTGGCCTCGTCGGCACCGATCTCACCCCCGAAGTCGTCGCCCGCTGGGCGGCGGCGTTCGGGACGTGGGCGGGTGACGGAAAGCGGCCGTCCGGCCGTCGGGCCGTCCGGCCGTCGATCGTTCTGGGCCGAGACGCGCGCACCTCGGGACCAATGTTCGCGGGCGCCGCCATCGCCGGCCTGCAATCCGTCGGCTGCGATGTAATCGATGTGGGCTTAGTTGCAACGCCCACGGTACAACTCGCCGTCGAGCACCATCGGGCCGCAGGCGGCATCATCCTCACCGCCAGCCACAATCCCATCGAATGGAACGCCCTCAAGTTCGTCGGGCCCGATGGCATCTTTCTTGATACCGTAGCCGGCACGCGGGTACGCGAATTGGCGGCGGGGGAGTCCCTGCCACGAGCGGGCTACAATGCGATCGGCGACGTGGAAGCGGATGCGGACGCGATTTCTCGCCATCTGGGCGCCGTGCTCGCGCTGCGGGGAGTAGACGTAAAAGCGATCCGGCGCCGGCGCTTTCGCGTCGCGCTCGATACGGTGCGCGGCGCCGGCGGTGCGCTGATGCCGGAGCTGCTCGACCGGTTGGGTTGCCGCGTGGCCGCGATCAATCAGGAGACGGACGGCCTGTTTCCTCGGTCCCCCGAGCCGGTGCCCGAGAATCTGAAAGCACTCGGCGCGCTGGTGCGACGAAAGAACGCGGACATTGGGATCGCCGTCGATCCCGATGTCGATCGACTCGCAATCGTGGATGAGAAGGGACGACCCATTGGCGAGGACTATACGCTCGCGTTTGCGGTACGAGCTGTGTTGGGCGGATCGGCGGATCGACGGATGGGCGGATCGAAACGGCGATCCGACCATCCGACCATCCGACCATCCGACGTCGTGTGCAACCTTTCGACTTCCTTAGTTGTGGAAGACGCCGCGAGAGAGTACGGCGCGAAGGTCGTGCGGGCGCCGGTGGGCGAGGCTTACGTCGCGCGCAAGATGCTCGAGCTGAAAGCGGTGATCGGCGGTGAAGGGAACGGTGGTGTGATGTACCCGGCGCTGCATGTTGGTCGCGATGCGCCGGTGGCTCTCGCGCTGGTGCTATCGCTGCTCGCGCGCGAGCGTGTATCGGTGAGCGAGCTGGTCGCGCGCGCGCCGCGGTACACGATTGTGAAAGCAAAGCTGGAGTTGGGAGCTAGGGGTCGGGAGCCAGGAAAGCTCGACCAGGTGTATGCGGAGTTGCGACGCTGCTTTCCTGACGCCACCGCGGATACACAGGACGGACTCCGGCTCGCGTGGCCGGACCGGTGGCTGCATGTGCGGCCCTCGGGCACCGAGCCGATCATTCGACTGATTGCGGAAGCGCCGACGAGCGCCAACGCTGAACGGTTGATCGAGGAAGGGCGACGGTTATGTGCGGCATCGTAGGGTACACCGGCAAACGGACAGCGGCGCCCGTCGTGCTCGAGGGGCTGAAACGGCTCGAGTATCGCGGCTATGACTCGGCCGGCCTGGCCGTGGTCAACGGCGGGCTCGAGATCTTTCGCGCTCCCGGAAAGATCGCGGTGCTGGAGCGCGAGCTGGGCGCCAATCTGCCCGAGGGGACGACCGCGATCGCACACACGCGCTGGGCGACACACGGCGCACCTAGCACCGTCAATGCTCACCCCCACGCCGATTGCGGCGGCACACTCGCCCTGGTGCACAACGGCATCATCGAGAATGCGGGAGTCCTCCGCCAGGCACTGACCAAGCGCGGGCATGTGTTCCGCTCGCAGACCGATACCGAAGTACTGTCGCATCTCATTGAAGAGTCGCACACCAAGGGCGCGTCGCTCGTGGAAGCGACGGCCGAGGCGCTGCGCCAGGTGGAGGGCGCGTACGGCATCGCGGTGATCTCGAGCCGGGAGCCCGACACGATCGTGGCCGCGCGCCGCGGTTCGCCGCTGCTCGTCGCGATCGGCAATGGTGAGAACTTCGTGGCCTCCGATGCGTCGGCGGTCCTAGCGCACACGCGGTCGGTCGTCTACCTGGACGATGGCGACATCGCGGAGGTGAAGCCCACCGATTACCGCATCATGGATCTCGCATCGGCGGAAAAAGAGAATGCCGTGACGCACGTGGAATGGGACCTCGCGACGATCGAGCGCGGCGGCTACTCGCATTTCATGCTCAAGGAGATCATGGAGCAGCCCGAGAGCGTGCGAAACACGCTGCGCGGCCGTCTCCTGGAGGAAGAAGGCACGGTTCGCTTCGGCGGCTTGAACATCAGCGACGAAGAGCTGCTCAAGGTGCAGCGCATCGTGATTACGGCCTGCGGCACGTCGTGGCATTCGGCGCTGATCGGCGAATACATGATGGAGGAGCTGGCGCGCATCCCGACAGAGGTCGAGTACGCCTCGGAATTCCGCTACCGCAACCCGATCGTCGACGAGCGCACGCTGGTCATCGGAATCTCCCAGTCGGGCGAGACCGCCGACACGCTGGCGGCGTTGCGCGAGGCCAAGCGGCGGGGCGCCCGCACGCTGGGACTCGTCAACGTCGTCGGCAGCACGATCGCGCGCGAAGTGGACGGCGGCATTTATCTCCACGCCGGTCCCGAGATCGGCGTGGCGAGCACCAAGGCGTTCACCAGCCAGATCGTGGCGCTGGCGCTGCTCACCTTGAAAATGGGCCGGCTGCGCGCGCTCTCGATCCTGCAGGGACGGGAAGTGGTGCGGGCGCTCGCCCGGCTGCCGGAGCTCGTGAGCCGTGTGCTCACGAAGGCCCCGTTGATCGAGCAGCTCGCCGATCGTCTGGTCCGTGCGCAAAACGTGCTGTACCTGGGCCGCGGCTACAACTTCCCCGTCGCGCTCGAGGGCGCCCTGAAGCTCAAGGAAATCTCCTACATCCACGCCGAGGGGTATCCGGCGGCGGAGATGAAGCACGGCCCGATCGCGCTGATCGACGAACTGATGCCGGTCGTGTTCATTGCGCCGAAGGACGGCGTGCATCAGAAGGTCGTGAGCAACATCGAAGAGGTGAAGGCGCGCGGCGGCCGCGTGATCGCGATCGTGACCGAGGGCGATACCGCGCTCGACAAGCTCGCCGACCACCGCATCGAGATTCCCGAGACTCTCGATCTGCTCACGCCGGTATTGAGCGTCGTTCCTCTGCAGCTGCTCGCCTACTACATCGCCGTCCGTCGCGGCTGCAACGTGGATCAGCCGCGCAATCTGGCCAAGTCGGTTACGGTCGAATAACCGTTCGTCGGTATGTCGGCATGTCGGCATGTCGGCACGTCTGCACGCCTGCTCGTGCCGACGTGCAGTCGTGCCGACGTGTAATTTCTAGCATGCGTGTCGTTCTCCAGCGCGTTACCCGCGCCGCAGTCCGGGTCGGCGACCACACCGTCGGTCAGATCAGCCAAGGCTTTCTCGTGCTGGCCGGTTTCGCCCCAACCGACACCGAGGCGCAGCTGGCATGGATGGCCGAGAAGATTATCGGCCTGCGGGTGTTCGGGGATGCCGAGGGCAAGATGAACCGCGATCTCGCCGAAGTCAGCGGCGGCGTCCTGGTCGTCTCGCAGTTCACGCTCTACGGGGATGCGAGTAAGGGCCGGCGACCCAGCTTTATCGATGCCGCGCCGCCGAATCTCGCGATTCCGCTGTATGAAAGATTCGTCGCGTTGCTCAAGGAAAAATCGGGAGGGAAGATCCCCGTCGAGACCGGCGAATTCGGCGCGATGATGGATGTTGAACTGGTCAACGACGGACCGGTCACGCTGATTCTAGAACGCTAGCGCGGCACCGCTACGATCGCGAGCCGATCGCCTTTGGGGTTCACCGCAAGCCGCGTGACGTTGGTGAGGCCCGCTGCGGAAACGTCCGCGATTTCTTCCCAATCCTGGCTCCGCCGCGGGTTCCACTGGTAGAGCTTTGTGTCCCGCGCCGCGAGCGCGATACCGCCGGGCGTCCAGGTGAAAAAATCCGCGCCGTCCAACGCCCGCACGAGTGGAATCACATCCTTCGTTGTCGGATTCACCTGCTTGATCCAATTGCCCGCGACCGAGTCGCGCTGCAGGAACGCGATCGCAGCCGATCGGGGCACGCGCTGCAACGAGCGGCCAATGTTCTGGGCGACAATCTCGCCCCGTGCGCTGGGCGTGCGCGTGTCCGTGATCTGGAGCGTCGGCGGCGTGCCGAGGACGAACAGGACGAGCGTGTGGGCGCCGGCCCACGCGTGGTAGCCGACCGGTGTGATCGAGTCGAGCACCAGATGCGGGTGGGTGCCGTCCTCGTCGAAGGCCCAGAGGCGCTGCGTCGAGTCGGCTTCGACCCGCACCACCGAGAAGCCGCTGCCGTCTGGGAGCGGTGTCGGGGAATACTCGCTCTCGCGCGTCGCGGTGAGACGCACGCTGGCCGCGCGGTCGAGATCGTAGCGGTAGATATCCGCCTGGCTGTCCCGGACCGACGTATAGAGGAACGCGCGGCCGTTGGGCAGGAAGTTGGGCTGGTTGTCGTAGCCGGGGCGCGTTGTCACGTTGACCGGTACGCCGATGACGACGCGGCCGTCCGTGACGCGGAGGTCGGCGAGATAGATGTCGGTCGCAGGCGGCGCGGCGGCCACCTGCAACAGGACCAACGCGGGGTAGAGCACGCCCAAACATAGCCCGAGCTATCTTTTCCCGCGTGATCCCTATTGTGCTGGCCTCCGGCTCGCCGCGTCGCAAGCAGCTCCTCGAAATGTTGCGCATTCCCTTCCGCGTCATCGCCCCTGATGTGGATGAGCACGTTCTGCCTGGCGAGCGGCCTGACGCGTACGTCACCAGGTTGTCGCGCGCCAAAGCCGAGGCGGTGGCGCCGCGCGCACCGGGTGAAGTGATTCTGGCGGCCGACACGACCGTTGTGTTGGGCGGGACGATCTTCGAGAAGCCCACATCGCCACAGCACGCCGTCGAGATGCTCGAACAGCTTCAGGGAAAGACGCACGAGGTGCTCACCGCCGTCGCGGTTGCAGAGAACGGTAGGCTCGAGCAGGCGCTCGATGTCTCGCGCGTCACGTTCCGGCCGAACGACCGCCGCACATTGGAGGAGTACGTCGCGACCGGCGAGCCGCTCGACAAGGCCGGCGCCTACGCGATTCAGGGACTCGGCGCCCCGCTGATCGAGCGGGTGGAAGGCGACTTTTTTGGCGTGATGGGACTGCCGCTGCGGTTGGCGCTGGATCTGCTGGCGAAGTTCGGAAGACCCTACCGCTTCACGCGATAGACCGGCACCTTCTTCGTCTTTCCTTTGACCTGAATCGGCTCGAGCGCCTCGACATTAGGGGGCTTCTTGAGCGCCTTGTAGAACGGCTCCGAAATCAGAATCTCGTTGCCGCCGGCCGACGAGCACAGCCGGCTGGCGGTGTTCACCGCATCGCCGATCACCGTATACTCGAGCCGGCGGTTGGAGCCGATGTTGCCGGCGAACACTTCCCCGAAGTTGATGCCGATGCCGATGGCGAGCGGCTGGCGGCCCGACTCCTTCCACTTGGCGTTCATCTTCTCGAGCGTGTCGAGCTGATCGAGCGCGCACTGCATCGCCCGGTCGGCATCGTCCTCGTGGGCGATCGGCGCACCCCACAGCGCCATGATGGCGTCGCCCATGAACTTGTCGAGGGTGCCGGAGTGCTCGAAGACGATGTCCACCATCTCGGTGAAGTAATCGGTCAGGAGCCCGGCGATCTCGTCCGGGTTCATCGTCTCCGACATCGGCGTAAAGCCGCGAATATCCGAGAAGAACACGACGACCGGCCGCTTGGTGCCGCCCAGCGCGACCTCGCCTTCCTGCTGTGCGATCTGCGACGCGAGGTTCGGCGCGAAATAGCGCTGGAAGTTCGACACCACAACGGCCTCGCGGCGCAGCCGGTCAGACAGCTGCGAGTTCTCGATGGCGACCGCCGTCAGGCCCCCGAACGCGATCAGGAACTCGAGATCCTCGTCGGCGAACGAGTGTGTCGCCGTGAGATTGTCGACGTACAAAATGCCGAGGACCTTCTGGTCCGAGCCCATGAGCGGCGTGCACATCGCGCTGCGCACGCTCTGGATCAGAATCGACTTTCCCTTGAACCGCTCGTCGGCGGCGGCGTTGTCCGACAAAATCGCGACTCGCTCTTCGACCGCTTTCCGGGCGATCGACTGCGGCACGTGCTTCGCGGCGCTCGCGTCGCCCGTGCGGCTCTTGGAAATGCGCGGGATCAGCTCGTCCGACTTGCCGTCCAGCAGCAGAATCGACACACGGTCCACGTTCATGATCTGGAACGTGAAGTCCACGACCTTGTCGAGCAGACGATCGAGCTCCTGCTGCTTCGACAGCTCCTTCGAGACCTCGAGCAGCAGGGACAGCTTCTTCTCGCGCCGCTCTTCCTGGGTCTGCGCCCTGACCTTGAGGTGCGAGGCTCCGCCCTCGGGCTGATCGATCACGATCGCCGGCACGCCGCCGGACGCGCTCACGGGCATCTGCCGCACGATCGTCCCGCCCGCCGCACCCCCTTTGCCCCCTCCTGCAGCCCCCCCTCCTCCCCCGGCCGGCCGGGGACTCGGGAACTCCGCGGGCGGGGGCACAACCTGGGGTCGAGCGACTTGCGCCGTCACCTCTTTGACGCGAAATGCGACTTTCCCGAACGTCACGACGTCATTCGCGCCCGCGTCGGCTTCGGTGATCTTGGCGCCGTTCAGAAACGTGCCGTTCGAGGAGCCGAGATCGGTGATGCGGACGCCGTTTTCGGTGAGCACGATTTCGGCGTGGCGGCGGGAGATGGTGGGGTCGTAGATCGGGACATCGCTCGTCACCGCGCGCCCCACCACGAGCTTGCGCCCGAGCTGGAGATCGATCGATTGTTCGCCGGAAGTACTCAGCAGCTTGAACACAGAACTCCGAAACTAATCGCCCGCTTTGGTGAGCGCGAGCGCCCGTAGCACCGCCTGGGCCTTGGCTTCAGTTTCCGCGAATTCACGTGCGGGATCGGAGTCAGCCACGATGCCCGCGCCGGCCTGCACGACGACCTGGTCCTTGAGCACGAGCGCCGAGCGAATCGCGATGCAGGTGTCCAGACTGGTGGCACCCCATCCGACGTAGCCCACCGCCCCGGCATACGGGCCACGCCGCTCCGGCTCCAGCTCGTCGATGATCTCCATGGCGCGCACCTTCGGTGCGCCGCTGACCGTCCCGGCGGGGAAACACGCCCGAAACACGTCGAGCGCGTCGTAGCCGTCCTTCAACTGGCCGCGCACCTCGCTCACGAGGTGTTGCACGTGCGAGTAGCGCTCGATCAGCAGCGATTCGGTCACCCGCACCGTACCGTACTGCGCCACGCGGCCGACGTCGTTGCGACCCAGGTCTACCAGCATGCGGTGCTCGGCAAGCTCTTTCGCGTCCTCGCGCAGCGACGTGGCGAGCGATTCGTCTTCCGCGGGGGTGGCGCCGCGGGTGCGTGTGCCCGCGATCGGCCGAACCGTCACTTCGTTGCCTTCGACCCGGACCAGCACCTCGGGTGAGCTGCCGACGAGCGTCACATCATCGAGCGTCAGATAAAAGAGGTAGGGCGCGGGGTTCAAGGCGCGCAGGTAGCGATACAGCCGGAGCGGGTCGACCGCACCGGGCACGACCTGGCGCCGGGACAGCACCGCCTGGAAGACGTCGCCCGCGCTGATGTACTCGCGGATCTTCGCGACATCGCGCTCGAACGCGGCGCGGTCGTATTGCGATCGTGGACGCAGCACGCGGCCGTCGTCCTCGAGCGCGAGCGGCGCGAGCTGATGCGCCGCGCTCAGACGTCCGATCAACGTATCGAGCCGCTGCTGAGCGGTGTCATACAGCCGCAGCCGTTGCGCCGGACTCGCCTGCGCCGGCACCTCGACGTTCGCCACGACGATGGCCCGTCCGAAGACGTTGTCCAAAATCACCAGCGAATCGGCGATCATCAGCACCGCGTCGGGCACGCCCAGCGTATCCGCGGGCGGGTTGGGCAGTCGCTCGATGCTGCGGATGAGATCGTAGCCGAGGTAGCCGACGGCCCCGCCCATGAAGCGCGGCAGTCCGGGCAGGGCGACGCTCGGCAAGCCCCGCATCCGGTCGGCGAGGTGGGTGATCGGGTCTGCGGTCTCCCCCGCCTGCTCCCAGCCCGATGCCGGCGTCCAGCGCTCGACCTGCCGCCCACGATAGCGCCACGCTTCGCGCGGCTCGGTGCCGAGGAAGGTGTACCGCGCCCAGCGTTCGCCGCCCACGAGCGATTCGAGGAGAAACGCGAACGGCGGCCGCGCGATCTTCGCGAAGGCGGCCACGGGCGTATCGGCGTCGGTGATCACTTCGCGGATCACCGGAACAATGCCGCCGCGCTTGGCGCGCTCCAGGAATGCGTCGCGTGGGTCCATGTTCTACATTTCTCGGGCGTGCGCTGGTCTCTTGCGCTTCTGCTCCTGCTGGTCTTCCCCGCCCGCGGGTCCGCCCAGGACTGGAACAGCGATTCCGCCCTGGCGCTGGCGCGGCGCGCCATCGAGCGCCGCGCGCAGGCCGCGGTCGATACCGCGCTGCGCGACTACAAGGCCCAGGCTCACGGGTTTCTCTTCTTCCTCGGGCAGTTCGGCGAAGGGCTCACCGCGCCGCCGCGCCTCGTCAAAGCGGACCAGCTGGAGCTGGAAGTGTACTGGAAGGCGCCGCAGCTCAGCAAGCAGCGCATCATCGGCTGGCGCGATCGCGCCGAGCTCCCCACCGACATCTACTACCACCGCGATCACCTCGGCATCGTGCAGAACAACTTCGGGACCGCCATCCGCCTGGGCGAGGGCGACGAGGTCCGCGACGTACCGCACCCGCTCGCCCCCGGCGGGACGGATCTCTACGACTTCGCCCTGGGCGACACGACGGCCATCGTGCTCTCGCAGCGCGCCGTGCGAGTCGTCGCGCTGCGCGTCCGTCCGAAGAACTTCACCGCTCCCGCCATCGTCGGCACGCTCTTCGTCGATGCCGAATCCGCCGAGCTGGTGCGCATGGCGTTCAACTTCACGCCCAAAGCTTACCTCGATCCGCAGCTCGAAGACGTCAGCATCGTGTTGGACAACGCGCTGTGGGAAGGCCGGTTCTGGCTGCCCTACCGCCAGGAGGTCGAGATCCGCCGGCGGGCCACGTGGCTCGACATCCCGGCACGCGGCATCATCCGGGGACGGTGGGAGATCGACGGCTACGTCTTCAACCTCGGTCTCGACGCGAGCTGGTTCCGCGGCGAGGAGATCACGGCGGTGCCCAAGGCCCAGCGTGATTCGTTTCCGTGGACCCAGTCGCTGAGCGCCGCGATCCAAGACATCGCCGAGCCGGTCCGCGAAAACGACTTGCAGCAGGTCCGAGCGGAAGTGAGCCGCATCGCGGGCCGCCGCGCGCTCACCGGGCTCAAACACCAGCGGCTGGGTGCGCGCGCGCTGAGCGAGCTGATCCACGTCAATCGCGTGGAGGGACTCGCGGCGGGAGCCGGGTTCGTGTGGCGTACGCCGGACGACGGGTTCGAGATCCGCGGGCTTGGCAGTTATGGATTTGCCGACGGGGCCGGCAAGGGGAGCATCGCGGTGACCTCCACCGATGGACTCGAGCTGGCCGTGTATCGTCAGGTGCGAGACATCGCGGACGCACGGGTGGTGGCCCCCATGCTCAATTCGATTGCCGCGCAGGAGTTCGGCGACGACTACGGCGACTACTACCGTGCCACGGGCGTGCGGTTCGGCGTACGCGTCGGGATCGGGGTGAGAGGTGAGTGGCGCTTCGTCGCCGCGCACGAGCACGTCGCGTCCCTCGCGGTTCGCGCGACGCCGGCAACCGGACGCTATCGTCCCAATCCCGCTGTCACCGCTGGCGACTATTCCACCGCTGCGCTGATGCTGCGGCGTCGCAGCGAAGGCTTTGCGGTGCGTCGCGACGTCGCCGGCGAAGCGACCGTCGAAGTCGGAGAGCACTACGCGCGGCTGAGTGGCACTGGGCACCTCCTCGTGCCGGTGGGAGGCAGCCGGATGTTGACACGCGTGCAATTCGGTCTGGCGAGTCGTGACCTGCCGCCGCACCGCGTGTTCATGCTGGGGGGCCGCGGGACGCTGTTGGGCGATGGTTTCAGGGACTGGGGCGGCCGCCGCGCCGCCTTGGTGCACATCGAATGGCGCACGCCGGTGCCGTTTGTTCGTCTCAACGCGGGGCCGGCGCGCACGCCGGGGACGATCACGCTCGCACCCTACGCCGCATTCGGCTGGACCGCCGAACCCATTCCCCGTACCCCATGGCTCCCGACGCAGGGGACCCGCGTGACGTTGGGCCTTGCCGCGGAGTGGCTCGGCTTGTTTCGGCTCGAGGCGGGGTATGGTGTGCAGACGCGACAGTTGCACGTCGCGTTTGACATCACGCGTGATTTTTGGGACATCTTGTGACGCGGAATACTGGACTCGGGCGCTCGCGGGACTAGTTTGAAGGCAGCCTCATGCCGGTAACCTCATTCCCAGACGAGTGGTTGGCCCAGTCCTTTGAGGCCCTGACGCCCGAGCGTCTGCAGGAGCTCCGGGGGAAGTCGGAGCCCGGCAGGACCCTGTGGGAGTGCGTCGTTGCCGAGAAGATCGCGACAGACGCGGAGATCATCGACAAGCTGTCGCATCGCTTCCGCTTGAAGGTCGGCGACCCTTCCAAGATCGACACGACGGCGCGTGATGGCGTGCCGGAACAGCTCGCACGGCGCTATCGCGTCCTGCCGCTGCGCCTGACGGACTCCTTTCTCGAGCTGGGAACGGCGAATCCGCTCGATCTCGACGCCGAAAAGGCGTTCGCATTCGCGACGGCCCGCGAGATCCGGCTGTTCCTGGTGTCGCCTTCCAAGATCAGCGAGAAGCTGGACGAGTTGTACAAGCGCGAGAAGCCGTTCGACAAGCTGCTCGAAGGCATGGAAGGATCCGCAGACCTGGTGCAGCTCGCGGATGTGCAGCCCGAGGAGATTTCCGAGGCGGACGCGAGCCAAAAGCCGGTTGTTCGCCTGGTCGACATGATCATCTCCGAAGGCATTCTGTCGCGCGCGAGCGATATCCACGTGGAGCCTGAGGAAGGCGGCGTGGCGGTGCGCTACCGCATCGACGGCGTGCTGCGCCAGGTGATGAAGATCCCGCGCCAGGCCGGTCTGCCGCTGATCTCCCGCATCAAGATCATGTCGTCTCTGGACATCGCCGACCGCCTGCGGCCACAGGACGGTCGCGCGCGTGTGGCGGTCAACGGGCAGCCGATCGACTTGCGCGTTTCGACGCTGCCGGCGCAGCTCGGCGAAAAGGTCGTGATCCGCATCCTCGATTCCCGGGCCACCGTCAAATCGCTCGACTCGCTTGGGCTCAACCCTGGTGAAGCGGAAGCGATCCGGCGGCTGCTCGAGAACCACGAGGGGATTCTTCTCGTCACCGGGCCGACGGGCTCAGGCAAGACGACGACGCTCTATTCCGCGATCAATCAGATCAAGAGCGAAGGCGTCAACATCGTCACGGTCGAAGACCCGGTCGAGTACCGGATGCAGGGGATCGTGCAGGTGCAGGTCCAGGAAAAAGCTGGACTGACGTTCGCGGCCGCGCTGCGGTCGATCCTGCGGCAGGATCCCAACGTCGTGTTGGTCGGCGAAATCCGCGACAAGGAAACGGCGCAGATCGCCGTGCAGGCTTCGCTCACGGGCCACCTCGTCCTCTCCACGCTGCACACGAATGACGCCGCCAACGCGGTGACGCGACTCGTCGACATCGGCGTCGAGTCGTATAAGATCGCCGCCTCGCTGCGCGGTGTGGTGGCGCAGCGCCTGATGCGCAAGCTGTGCCCGACATGCAAGGAAGTCTGGATGGAAGCTCCTCCCGAGCGTCTGCGCCGCTGGATCCCCCGGGGGACACCGCTGTATCGCTCGGCGGGCTGCCCCGACTGCGCCATGACCGGATATCGCGGGCGTTTCTCCATCCTCGAAATCCTCACGATGACGCCCGAGCTCGAGCGACTCATCGCCGCGGGCGAGGCTGCGGACCGGATCGCGGACGCGGCGAAGCGCGGCGGCATGAAGACGTTGTGGGATTCGGGGCTGGCGCACGTGGCGCGCGGGGAGTCCACGCTCGAGGAGCTGACGCGCGTGGTCGATATTCCGCCCGAGGAGGAAGCGCCCGCCGCACCAGCCGAACGACCGCGCGCGTCCGCAGGGTTCCGCCTCACGCCGGCCCCGGGAATCGTGACCGTTCCACCCGAGCCGGCCGCTCCCGTTTCAACGGTCTTCGATCTGCTCGAGGAGTCCGCACCGCCGGCGCGGCGCTCCGGCGCGCACGGCCAGCCGGCATCGAAGGTGCTGCTGGTCGACGATGAGGATAGCCTGCGCAAGGTCATGCGCGATCTCCTCGAGCGGGACGGCTACGTCGTCACGGAGGCCCGGGACGGCGTGCAGGCGCTCGATCAGGTCGATCGCGTGGGGCCGGACATCATCGTCCTCGATTTGAATCTCCCGGGGCTGGACGGGTACGGGGTGCTGTCACACCTGCGCTCGCGCCCCGCGACCGCGAACATCCCCGTCATCGTGCTGACCGCGAAGGGCGACGAGGACAACGAAGTGCGCGTCTTCGAGCTCGGCGCCGACGACTTTCTCACCAAGCCATTCCGCGCGCGCGCCCTCTCCGCGCGTCTCGAAGCCGTCCTCGGCCGCCGCCGCTGACCTCCGTGCGAGTGTCCTTCGTGGACACGTACGCCCTCCGCGGAGCGGGACTCGGTCTCGAAGTCCTCGCGCTGCGCCGCGGCCCGCACGGCCGCAATCCGGGATCATGGGAGACGGTGCACGGCACGATCGAGTCCGGGGAGACGCCGGTGCAGGCGTCGCTGCGTGAGCTGCGCGAAGAAACGGGTCTCGTGCCGGAAAAATTCTACAATCTCAGCCGCACGGAAGCGTTTTATCAGCACAAGAGTGACGAGGTGGCGCTGATTCCGGTGTTCGCGGCGTTCGTGGTGCCCAACGCGACGGTCACGCTCTCGGCGGAGCACGATCACTGCGAGTGGCTCAGCGCCCGGGACGCGGCGGGGCGGTTCGCCTGGCCGCGAGAGCGCAGAGCAATGGAAGACATTTTGTCAATAGTGGGGGGTGGGGACGCAGGCTTGCTCGAAGACGTCCTGCGAGTAAGCTACTAGCCGGGCTCCCTTGTGAATCCTTTCTATCATCGGATCTACCGCGTGGTCCGTCACATCCCCAAGGGACGGGTGGCGACGTACGGCATCATCGCGCGGCTCGCGGGACGGCCCGGCGCCGCGCGCACGGTCGGTTGGGCGCTCTCCGCACTCCCCGAAGACAACGATGTGCCGTGGTGGCGCGTCATCAACGCGGCGGGCCAGATTTCTTTTTCGGGACAGGATCACAGCGCGGTGCTGCAGCGCGCGCTGCTCTTGCGCGAGGGCGTGCGGTTCGCGCCGGGTGGTGCGGTGAACCTCGCGACATTTGGTTGGCCGTCCGAGGCCTACGACAGCGCCGTCGCCTCCCACAAGCGCGCCGCCTCGACGCGCAGGTCCCGCAGGTTGAAAGGCTTGCGCACGTAACGCACGCCGAGACGCGCCAGCGTCTCTTCCGTCGTGGGGCGCACGTCGCCCGTGGCGACGATGATCCGATCCCGCAGCGCCGGCATCCGCGATACTAACTCTTCCGCCAGCAGCGTTCCCCGTTTCCCCGGCGCCATCGCGCGCGCGTCGGTCAGCACAAGATCGAATCCGCCGCGGAGCGCGAGATCGAGCGCGTGCTGCGGATCGCCGGCGACCTCGACGTCGTGGCCGTCGCGCGCGAACAGTGCCTTGATGGTGCGCTGTACGGCAGGATCGGCATCCACGAGCAGGATGGTGCGCTTGACCATCGCCGCCGCGCTGGGGAGCGGGGTTCCGTGGGCGGGCGTCAGTGCCGGCCGCGCGGCGTCGGCGGGCGCTGGAGGCAGGTCCACGCGGAAGGCCGCACCGCCACGCGGGCCGCGGGGCTCGAGCGTGATCTGCCCGCCATGACTCTCGACGATCGAGTACGTAATCGAGAGGCCGAGCCCCGTGCCCCTGCCGGGCTCCTTCGTGGTGAAGAACGGCGTGAAGACACTTTGGGCGATTTCGTCGGAAATGCCCGGCCCCGTGTCCGCGACCCGGAGGTGCACCTGACCGTCGAACCAGGTCGAGACGGTGATTTCACGGGGCCGCTCGCGCGGGTTGTCCGCCACCGCGTGGGCCGCATTCGTGATGAGGTTGAGCACCACCTGCTGCAAGCCGTGCCGGTCGCCGAACACGTCGGGGAGCGCGCCGCTCAACTCCCGCTCGACCGTGATGTCCTTGAGTTTCAGATCGTACGCCGTCAGCGACAGCGTCCGACGGATCACGTCGTTCAGGTCCACCGGCACGCGCTCCGCCCCGCCCTTGCGCGCGAAGGTGAGCAGGTTGCGCACGATGCGCCCCGCCCGCTCCGCCTGTTCCTGAATCACCTGGAGGTGGCCGCGATCCTTCTTGCCGAGCTCCTTCTGCTCGAGCAGGAACTCGGAGAGTCCCGCAATCGACGTCAGCGGATTGTTGAGCTCGTGGGCGACGCCGGAGACGAGCTGCCCGACGGCCGCCAGCTTCTCGCTCTGCACCAGCTGCGTTTCGAGGGCCTGCTGCTCGGTCACGTCTTCGACCATCACGACGATGCTCTGCTCGGTCGTGGCGCCCGGAATACGCGCCGCATTGACGCGCACCGCGCGCCGCAGCGGCTCGGAGCGCGCGACGAGCGGGGCAGGGCGGTCGCCGCGCCGCGTCGCCGCCAGCAGCTCGTGCAGGGCGTTCGGCTTGCCGAGCAGCGCTTCCCCGAGCGGCGTGCCGACGACGTTCTGCAGCGGCGTGCCGAGCAGGCCGGCGAGCGCGCGATTCGAGCGCTGTACCCGTCCCTCGTCGTCCACGAGCGCGATCCCCTCGCTCAGCGCGTCGAAGGTCGTCTCCCACTGCTCCTTGGCGCGCCGCACCATCTCGAAGAAGCGTGCGTTGGCGATGACGACGGCGGCGTGCGTCGCCAGCGTGGACAGCAGACGGATGTCTTCCGGGACGAACACGCCTTCTCTGGGGTCGGTGATGACGAGCGTGCCGATGACGATCCCATGCGACCGGAGCGGCACCGCGGCCGCGGCGGCAGCCAGGAAACCCTTCACGATCACCGTGGGCTCCGCCCCCGCCCCTGCTCCTCCGGAATTCCGGATCAGCTCGAGATGCTCTCGATCCGTCGATCGCGCGACCAGGCCGGAATCATCTCCCTGGATTTTCTGGCCGCGGAGCGGCGCCAGCGTCCCTTCCGCGGCGGCGACCTTGAGGGGATCGGCGGGCGTATCCCCGACCAGCGCCAGCAACGCCCCCTGGGCATCGAGAAAGCGCACGGCATAGCGCACCACCTGCTCGACGATGCGGTCCAGCTCGAGCGAGTCCGACAACACGTACGACAGCTCCTGCAGCGAGAACAGCTCCGACAGCCGGCGATTGAGCTCCTCGGCGGCGCGGCGCCGTTCGTGCTCGGAGCGCAGCAACCGCTGCCATAGCCGCCACAACACGAGCCCCGCGCCGACGAGAATCAGGGCGGTGGCGATCGTGACGTATTGGAGCGGATGCTGCAGCAGTTGATTCATGTCCTTTTATATTCAACTATCCATCTTGAGAATCAATCTCGTGCTGTGCCTCAGCCTCGCGGCGTGCAGCGGCGAAGCGCGCCCCGGCGTCTCACGCGTGTGGCCGGTCATGGGGACGATGCTGTCCGCGGCCGCTTGGGCCGGAGGACGCCTCGACAGCACACGCGTGGTGCGCGCGCTGGAAGCGGCGCGCGATTCCGTCGATCGCATCGATTCGCTGGTCCAACGGCATGTGACGATCGCCGCACTCGACGCAATGCGTCGCGACATGCGCCGGCGCACGGGGGTCGCGCTCGCGGTCGACAGCATCGCTCCCGGATACGCGCTCGATCGCGCGGCGTTGGCCCTCATCCATGTGGTGGACAGTGCGCTGCTGGACTTGGGCGGCCAGTACCTCTGGGTGGGACCGGCCGCACGTCCCACGCACCGCGCGGTCGGCATTCCCGATCCCGACAATACGCTGCGGACGCTGGCGGTCGTCGATCTGCAAGACGGGTCGGTGCGCACGCAGTCGCAGCGCAACGCGCCGCGCGGCAGTGCGCGTTCCGTCACGGTGCTGGCGCCTGACGGGTTGACCGCGAACGCGTGGGCCGCGGCATTGCTCGCACAGGGGTGCGATCGCGCCCTCACCCTGGCGCAGGGGATGCATGTCGTGTGCGCGGATTCCGCGGGCGTGCGGTGGGCTACGGGGCTCCAGAATCGGGTTTCGCTTCCGACTGTGCGCGGGCCTTGACCCGCGCCCGCTCCTGATCGAGCAGTCGCAGCGAGCGGCTCCAGGCGTCGCTGGACAGGCCCTGGTAGCTGACGGTCAGCTGCTCGCGGACGCTGATGCCCGGCTCGAAGAGATAGAGCGCCGCTGCCTGCTGCCGCGCCTCGAGCTGAAATGAGCCCCACGTCGGTGAGAGCGGTACGATCCCGATGGGTCGAAACAGCCGGCCGCGACTCGTGAGGTTCACCTCCTCGGGATTGAACCGGGCCTGCGGCACGACGCCCAGGAATGTGACCATCACCAGCGTCGGATTCTGGGTTGATCCGCGTGCGGCAGCCTCTGCGATATCTGCAGCCCGGCTCCGGTCGAGCTGGGTGAGGGAGCGATAGGTGTCCGGCGCGAGCAGGCGGATCACCTGTTCGTCGAGCGGCAGCACCTGGATCTCGATCGTGCCGGTCGCCAAGCGGATGGCGACGTCGTCGCGGCGGAGAGTGCCGTAGCCGGGGGGAACCGTGTCCTGGGCGGCGAGAGAAGGTTGGAACGATGGAAAGATGGAAAGAACAAGCACGAACATTCCCACCTTCCATCTTTCCATCTTTCCATCTTTCCATCTTTCCATCATTCCCTCTTTCCATCTTTCCATCATTCCCTCGCAATCAACGCGCCGATCGCTTCTCTCAGCTCCGCAATGCCGTCGCCGGTCCGGGCGCTCGTCACCACCACCTGAGCCTCCGGCAAGCCCAACGCTGCGCGCAACTCTCGCTCCCGAGTACGCCGCTGTCCTGCGGAAAGTTTATCGCCCTTCGTGAGCGCCGCGAGCACGTGCGCCGCTCCCTCCGCGAGCGCATCCTGCATCGCCTGGTCGTCCGCGGACGGCGGATGCCGGATGTCGAGCAGCCACACGACGCCGCTCAACCGTTCGCGCTGCAACGCAAACTTCACGAGGGCGCGGAATGCGGTGCGCTGAGCTTTGCCGGCTCGAGCATAGCCGTAACCGGGGAGGTCGAGGAAGTAATGGGAGTCAGGAGTCAGGAGCCCGGATCCGGGGATCCCCGACTCCTGGCTCCCGACTCCTGATACCAGAAACACATTCATCGCCCGCGTCTTCCCAGGCGTGCCGGATGTCTTGGCGATTTTCCGTCCCACCAGCGCATTGAGGAGCGACGATTTGCCGACGTTGGACCGGCCGACGAATGCGATTTCTGGAAGGACGGGATCGAGTACCACGTCGGCTCGGGGGAATGAGCCGATATACTGGGCTGCGGTCAGGCTTCTTTCTTCTGGCGGGGACGCTCGGTGACGAGCAGCGGCGCGCGGCCCGCCGTGACGCATTCGGCGGTAATGGCCACCTCGCGCACGTCATCGCGGCTCGGCAGCTCGAACATGATCTCGGTCATCATCTCCTCGAGAATGGCGCGCAGCCCTCTCGCGCCGGTGCCGCGCTTCATCGCCTTCGCCGCTATCGCTTTCAGCGCGTCCTTCTCGAGCGTCAGCCGCACGTCCTCGAGATCGAACAGCTTCTGGTACTGCTTGGCGAGCGCATTCTTCGGCTCGGTGAGGATGCGGATGAGCGCTTCCTCGTCGAGCGCGTCGAGCGGGACCGTGACGGGGAGGCGGCCGACCAGCTCGGGGATAAGGCCATAGCGCAGCAGATCGTCCGGCTCGACGTCGCCAAACGGATTCTTCTTGACCTTCGCGGCGACGCCTTCGGCGACCTCTTCCTTGGTAAAGCCGATCTGCCGGCGGCCCGTGCGCGACTCGATGATCTTCTCGAGCCCGTCGAACGCCCCGCCGCAGATGAAGAGGATGTCCTTGGTGTTGACCTGGATGTATTCCTGCTGCGGGTGCTTGCGGCCGCCCTGCGGCGGCACGCTCGCAACCGTGCCCTCGAGAATCTTCAGCAGCGCCTGCTGCACACCTTCGCCCGAGACGTCGCGCGTGATGCTGGGGTTTTCTGACTTGCGCGCGATCTTGTCGATCTCGTCGATATAGACGATGCCCCGCTCGGCCTCGGAAACGTTGAAATCGGCGGCTTGCAGCAGGCGCACCAGAATGTTCTCTACGTCCTCACCGACGTAGCCGGCTTCGGTGAGCGTGGTGGCGTCGGCAATCGTGAACGGCACGTCCAGAATGCGGGCCAGCGTCTGGGCCAGCAGCGTCTTGCCGACACCCGTCGGGCCGATCAGGAGGATGTTGCTCTTGTCGAGCTCCACCTCGGTATCGCGGCCCGAATGGGAGTTGATGCGCTTGTAGTGATTGTAGACGGCGACGGCGAGGGTCTTCTTGGCGCGGTCTTGCCCGATCACGTACTGATCTAAGACGTCCTTGATCTCCGCGGGCGTGGGGACCTGCGTGATGGCTTCGGCGACTTCGCGCTCTTCGTCCTCCGCCAGGATCTCGTTGCAGAGCGCGATGCACTCATTGCAGATGTAGACCGACGGCCCGGAAATGAACTTCCGGACTGAATCCTTGGATTTACCGCAAAACGAGCAGCGGAGATGCTTGTCGTGCGACATCGTCCCCTAGTATGGGAAAGGGTTTCTAGCGGCGCAAGGGATCACTTCTTGGCCTTCCCATCTTCCTTGATTTCCTCGTAGTTGGAAATGACGTGATCGATCAATCCATAGTCTTTCGCCTCTTCGGCCGACATGAAGCGGTCCCGGTCCATATCCTTTTCGATCGACTCGACCGTCTTGCCGGTGTGCTTGGCGTACAGCTCGTTGAGCTTGCGCCGCAGGAACAGGATCTCCTTGGCCTGAATCTCGATGTCGGCCGCGGTGCCCTGCGTGCCGCCGGAGGGCTGGTGCATCATGATCCGCGCGTGGGGCAACGCTGACCGCTTCCCCTTACGGCCGGCCGTGAGCAGGAACGAGCCCATCGAAGCGGCCATACCCATGCAGATCGTGTTCACCGGCGCCCGCAGGAACTGCATCGTGTCGTAAATCGCCATACCCGATGATACCAGCCCACCTGGGGAATTCACGTACAGGTAAATATCCCGTTCGGGGTTGTCGGCATCGAGGAACAGCAGCTGCGCGATGATGATGTTGGCGACGTCGTCGGTGATGGACGTGCCGAGGAACACGATGCGGTCCATCAGCAGGCGGCTGAAGATGTCGTAGGTGCGCTCGCCACGGCTCGAGCGCTCGATGATATACGGGGGATAGATGTGGCTTTCGCTCTTCGTCACGCTTGCTCCACGGTGGACTGCGACAGGAGATAGGCGAACACCTTCTCCTCGGTGATGCTCCGCGCGACATCGCGGAGTCGCTTGGCTTTCTCCAGCGACGCATACAGCTGCGCTGCCGGCATCCCGCGCCGCTCGGCGAGCTCCTGGATCTTCTGGTCGAGCTCCGCCTCCGTGGCGCGCAGATTCTGGGACTCGACGACGTAATCCAGCACCAGATCGCGCCGCACCTGCGACTCCGCGACGCTCCGGAACTCCTGGGCGAATTTCTCCCAACGCTCTTCGGGGATCTCGTACGCCTGCGCATACATCCCCAGGACGCGCTCGACCAGCGGGCGCGGCGCCACCACGTTGTTCGCCTGCACGATCTGCTCCAGCAGCTCGGAGCGCACCTTGGCATCGGCTTCGCGCTCGGCCTCCTTGCCGAGATCCGCCGTGACCGCCGCTCGCAGCGCCGCGAGCGACTCGAAGTCGCCCATCTCGCTCGCGAACGCGTCGTCCAGGGCGGGCAGCTCCTGGCGCTTGAGTTCCCGCAACGTGAGCTGGATGTCGCGCGTCTGCCCCCGCTTGGCCTCCTCGGCGAAGTCGTCGGGGAAGCGCACCGTGGCATCGACCGATTCGCCCGGCGTCAGGTTCATGATGCGCTCTTCGACCTCGGGAATCGCGCGGCCCTCGCCCAGCACGAACTGGTACGGTTGGGGATCCTTGACCTCCCCGTTTTCGCGCGTCGCGATGATCACGTCCACGAGATCCTTGGGCTTCGGCTTTTCACCGGCGACCGGCGTCCACGGGGCGCGCTGCTCGCGCATGGCGTGCAACTGCGCATCCACCTCCGCGGCACTGACCGCCTTGACCGTGCGGGTGAGGTGGAATTTACCAAGCCGTTGCAGCGTGAGCTCGGGCTTCAGCTCGACGTGGAACTCGAATGTGACGGGGGCGCCGTCTTCCCATTTCAGATTGTGGATGTGCGGGTCGGCGATCGGCTTCAGCTCTTCCTGCTTCTGCGCGACGCGCCAGCTCTCCTGCACGAGCTCGCGCAACGTCTCCTGGCGGATGTCGTCGGCGAACTTCTTCCGCACCACGGCGGCCGGCACCTTGCCCTGCCGGAAGCCCGGCAAACGGGCACGCTGCTGGTACACTTTGGTCGCGCGGTCCTCGGCGGCCCGGACGTTGTCCGGGGGTATCGTGACCTCGAGAGATGCTTCGCCTGGCTCGGCGCGGGTCTTCTTTACAAGTATCTCGGGCATGTAGAGCAGAATCTAATCACTGGAGAAAGGTGGGGCTGGCGGCCGTCTGTGGAGGTTGGTGAAGGTTGGTGGAGGATCTGAACGGGTCGGTCCTACACAACCTTCACGACCCTTCACCAACCTCCAGAACCTGCCGCGCCAGCGGCATAACCTCCCGCCCGCCGCCAAGGCGGGCGGCCAGTGCGACCGGAGGGACTCGAACCCCCACGGGTTGCCCCACCAGCTCCTAAGGCTGGCGCGTCTGCCAATTCCGCCACGGTCGCAAACCTCCGCGAAATGTATCTTTCTCGGGTCGTATTGTCGTCCCTACTATGCCTTTGGAGCCTGCTCATGATTCACGCCCGAGTCCGTTGGGTTGCTCTCCTGCTTGCTCTCGGTGCAGCGGTCCTCCCCCGTCCTGCGGCCGGGCAAGCCTCACAGGACAAGGACCGGATCTGCACCCAGGTCCAAAACCGCGCGCTCGTCGTGGGAAGCTGGGCGAGCTACAACTGGACTGGCGGCCGGTCGAACGGGAGCACGATGCGGATGGCGGTCGTCGGCAAGGAGCCGCATGAGGGCACGACGTTTTTCTGGTACGAACTGACGATCGCAGATCCCAGCCGGCCCAGGGACAAGATGATCATCCAGATGTTGTTGCCGGGACTCGGGACGGGAAGCGTGCGCAGCATCGTGATGAAGAGCGGACAGGAACCCGCGATGCGAATGCCTCCGCAGATGATCCAGATGGTCAATGCCGCTCCCGGCATCAACATGGCGGCGGATCTCGTGCGCCAGTGTCAGCAGATGGAGGCCGTGGGGTGGGAGCGTCTCACTGTCACTGGGGGTGAGCTGCGCGCTCTGCACATGCGGAATCCGCGATCAGAAATGGTGTCCGAGGTCTGGGTGCAGCCGGACGTGCAATTCTCGATGGTGAAAGCGGTCCTGAAAGACGGTGGCGTGATGGAGCTGACGGGGCAGGGCACGGATGCCAAGTCATCCATCACCGAGACACCGCAGGAGATGCCCGGAATTCCCGGCGTCCGGCCGCCGCGCTAGCCGTTCACCTTCCGCTTTTTGGGCGGCTCCGCCTGCAAGCGCGTTGACGCGCTGCGGGGCGCCGTCTACTTTGACGCCGTGCCGCGGCTTCTCGTTGCAGCCCTGCTCCTCCTCGCCGCCTGCAGCGGACCATTTCCGCAATCGGTGTTCGCTCCCCGATCCGATTTCAGCAGTGAACTCGATGGGCTCTACAAGATCGTGTTCTGGTGGGCGGTCGCCGTCTTTGTCATCGTCGAGACGCTGCTGCTGATCGCGATCGCGCGCTTTCGGGCTCGGACCGGCGCTGCGGCGCCGAAGCCCGTCCACGGCCACACCGCGCTCGAGATCGGGTGGACGCTCGCGCCGGCCTTGATTCTCGTGTTCATCGCCGTTCCGACGATGCGGACGATCTTCGCGACGGCGGGCCACGCGCCCGAGGGGGCGTTGCGGGTCGAAGTCATCGGACACCAGTGGTGGTGGGAGTATCGATACCCGGCGCTCAACATCAGCGCGTACAACGAGCTCCACCTCCCGGTGCGCACGGCGATTCAGGTCGAGATGACCTCGGCGGACGTCAACCACAGCTTCTGGGTGCCGCGGCTGGGTGGAAAACGCGATCTCATTCAAGGGCGCACCAATCGCATCGCCTTTCGCGCCGACTCGACCGGGGAGTATTGGGGCCAGTGCGCCGAGTTCTGCGGCGCGTCACACGCCAACATGCGGCTCCGCGTCGTGGTGCAGTCGGACTCGGCATTCCAGCGGTGGGTGGACCAGCAGCGCGCGGCGCCGGCGACGCCCGTAAAAGGCTCGCCCGCCGAAGCCGGGCAGCAGGTCTTCCGGCGCAGCGCCTGCATCGGCTGCCATACGATTGCCGGCGTTGCGCAGGGGAAGGTCGGACCTGATTTGAGCCACGTGGGCAGCCGGGCCACGATCGCAGGCGCGTTGTTCCCCAACACCACGGAAACGTTGCACCGCTGGATCATGGATGCGCCGTCGCTCAAGCCCGGGGCGCTGATGCCTCCACAGAATCTATCGCCGCAGGATCTCGATGCGGTGATCGCCTATCTCCAGAGCCTGAAATGAAGAGCTGGCTCACCACCACCGATCACAAGCGCATCGGGCTGCTGTATTTCTGGACGGCGTTCGGCTTTTTCCTGACCGGCGGGTTGGAGGCGCTCATCATCCGCGCCCAGTTGGTACGGCCGGATGGTGGTCTCGGCGTGAGCGCCGAGACGTTCAATCAGCTGTTCACGATGCACGGCACCACGATGGTGTTTCTCGCGCTCATGCCCCTCTCGGCCGCGTTCTTCAACTACATCATCCCGCTCCAGATCGGCGCGCGCGACGTCGCCTTCCCGCGGCTCAATGCGTTCAGCTACTGGGTGTTCCTGCTCGGCGGCCTGTTCCTGAACGCGAGCTTCATCGCCGGCCCGCTGTTCGGCGCCGACCGGCTGTCCGTCGCCCCCGATGCCGGCTGGTTCGGGTATGCGAACCTGACGTCGCGGGAATACTCGCCGGGGCCGAATGTCGATTTCTGGCTCCTGGGCCTGCAGATCCTCGGGATCGCCTCGCTGGCCGCGGGCTTCAACTTCATCGTGACGATTCTGAACATGCGGGCGCCGGGGATGCGGATGCTGCGCCTTCCGGTATTCACGTGGATGACGCTCGTCACGCAGTTCCTCGTCATCACGGCGTTCCCCGTCATCACCGTGGCGCTTGTGCTGCTGATGTTCGACCGCTTCTTCGGCACACATTTCTTCCTGCCCTCGGGCGGCGGTGATCCGATTCTGTGGCAGCACCTGTTCTGGATGTTCGGCCATCCCGAGGTGTACATCCTGATCCTGCCCGCCATGGGCATCGTATCGGAGGTGCTGCCGACGTTCAGCCGGAAGCCGTTGTTCGGCTACACCGTCGTCGTGTACTCGGGCGTGCTGATCGCGTTCCTGGGGTGGAGCGTCTGGAGCCATCATATGTTTTCCACGGGGCTCGGACCGATCGCCGATTCCGTGTTCGCCGGCACGACGATGCTCATCGCCATCCCGACGGGAGTAAAGATCTTCAACTGGATCGGGACGTTGTGGGGTGGGCAGATCCGCTTCACCACGTCCATGTTGTTCGCCATCGCGTTCATCGCGATGTTCATCATCGGCGGCCTGTCGGGCGTGTCCCACGCCGCGGCACCGTCCGATCTGCAGCAGACCGATACGTACTACGTGGTCGCCCACATCCATTACGTCTTGTTCGGCGGCACCATCCTGGGACTGTTTGCGGGGATGTACTACTGGTGGCCCAAGATGACCGGCCGGATGCTGTCGGAGGCGCTGGGGAAATGGCACTTCTGGCTGACGCTGATCGGCATGAACCTGGCGTTCTTCCCGATGCACCTCTCGGGGCTGCTGGGGATGCCGCGCCGGATCTATACCTATTCCGCGGAGCTCGGCGTTGCCGGGTTCAACCTCGCCTCGACGATCGGTGCGTTCATCATCGGCCTTGCGACCCTGATCTTCTTCTGGAATCTGTTGCGCACGAGGAGCCGGCCCAGTAACGCGCCCAACGATCCGTGGGGCGGCTCGACCCTCGAGTGGGCGATCCCCTCGCCGCCGCCGGCCTACAACTTCACCGTGATCCCGACGGTCGAGAGCCGCATGCCGCTGTGGCAAACGGAGCGGCATGCACCGATGGCGGCGCTGCCGGCCCGGCCACCCGCGCCGATCCACGTGCCCGGCGGCTCCTGGTGGCCGATGATCACCGCGCTCGGCCTGCCCGTCGTGGCGATCGGCGCGCTGTCACACCTGATCCCCGTCGTCCTCGCCGGCGCCGCCGTCGTGATCGTCGGGATCTACCGGTGGGCCTATGAGCCCTTCGAGATGTAAATGACACACGCGACGAGCATGGGGCTCGACAACCGCAAGATGGCGTTCTGGGCCTTCATCGGATCCGAGTGCCTGCTCTTCGGCTCGCTCATCTCGACGTATCTCGTCTACAAGGGACGGAGTCTCACGGGGCCATATCCCCATGAGATTCTCAATATCCCGTTCACCTCGTTCAGCACGTTCGACCTGCTCATGTCGAGTCTCGCGATGGTGCTCGCGTTGGCGGCGGTGCAGCGCGGCGACATGAAGCAGGGCAAGCTCTGGCTCCTGATTACGGCATTGTTGGGTCTCGTCTTTCTCGGCGGGCAGTTCTGGGAATTCAGCTACTTCGTGCACGAAGGCCTCGGCCTCACGACGAATCTCTTCGGCTCGACATTCTATGTGCTGACCGGAACGCACGGCGCGCACGTCACCGTCGGGGTGATCTGGCTGCTGACGCTGTGGGTGCAGGCGCTGCGCGGCAAGCTGGGTCCCGCCAACGCGCTCACCGTCGAGATTACCGGGCTGTACTGGCACTTCGTGGACGTCGTTTGGATTGTGATCTTTACCGTCGTCTATCTGATTCAGTAACGGTTGTGGAGGTTGGTCGAGGTTGGTGGAGGTCGTGGAGGAAGTGATGAGCGCACAGGGCGAGGGCGACAAGATGGCAACCGAACAGGCGCACGCGACGACGGGTACATATCTCCGGGTCGCTGCGATCCTCGTGATGATCACCTTTATCGAGGTGGGCGTCTTCTACGTGCCGGCGTTCCAGAACGTTCTCGTCCCCGTGCTCCTGGTGCTGTCCGCGGTGAAGTTCACGCTGGTGGTGATGTTTTACATGCACCTCAAGTTCGACAATCGGTTCTTTACGTTCCTGTTCGGCGGACCGCTGCTCCTCGGGCTCGCGGTCGTGGTCAGCCTGCTCTTCATCTTCTACGGAACGGTGCGGCTCAGGACCGGGAGCTAAGAATGTCCAATGATCAATGAAGAATGATCAATGATCATTGATCATTGGACATTGATCATGCCGCAGGCTGTTCCGCCCTGGAATCGCTGGAACATCCATCCGAGCGTCGCGGCCGGGCTCGTCCTGCTGGGCGGGCTCTATGTCTTTCTAGGCGGTCTCACGACGGCACGTCGGCACGTCGCATGTTTTCTCGGGGCGCTCGTCGTGCTGTTTCTCGCCCTCAACGGACCGCTGCACAACCTGTCCGACAACTACCTCTTCAGCGCGCACATGGGGCAGCACCTGCTGCTCACGCTCGTCTTCCCTGCGCTCGTGCTCTACGGGACGCCGGCGCAGGTCGTGCGGCCGTTGCTGCGCCCACGCTGGGTGATGGCGTTGGGGCGGGTCGCGACGCGGCCCCTCGCTGCTGGGCTGTTATTCGCCGGCCCGATCGTCATCTGGCACGTGCCCAGTCTCTACGAGGCTGCGCTCCGTCATCACAACATCCACATCCTCCAGCACCTGGTTTTTCTCACAACGGCCGTCCTCATGTGGTGGCCGGTCTTGTCGCCTGTGCCGGAGCTGCCGCGCATCCCGCACTTGCTCCAGCTGCTCTACCTGTTCCTGCTGGGGATTCCGATGTCCGTCACGGGAGCGCTGATCACGCTCTCGGACACGCCACTCTATCCGTTCTACGCGGCCGCGCCCCGAGTCTGGGGATTGTCGCCACTCGAGGATCAGCAGATTGGCGGGCTGCTCATGTGGGTACTCGGCGGGCTGATGCTGTGGATCGTGATGACCGTCATCTGGTTCAGATGGTCAGTCTGGGACGCGCGGGGCGACGCTGAGCGGCAAGTGCCCCCGGAGGCCTACGGTTGATCCGCCCTGTTGGCCCGGCGTATGCGTAGGATCGGCCGCGCCGGCCGCTGCCCGGTCCGCCCTTCCAGGAGCCGCTGATGCACGAATCGCGCTCTCTCCGTACGCAGGTCCCAGCCTTGACCGCGATCGGGATCAGCCTCGTCCTGTTGCACGCGTGCGACAACAGCGACCGTCCAACGGCGCCGCGTGCTCCTCACTCCGTCGAGAACGTGGCGGCAGCGCAAACTTCGACGGCGATAATCAGTCCCACCGGCGACACGTATCTCGGTATCGATGCCGTGAACTCTGCGATGCGTACACGGCTCAATCTGTATACCTGGCCGAATGACACGATCGCGAATGCCATTGTGATGAAGTTCGATCTGTCGAGCATCCCTGCCGGATCGACGATATCAAGTGCTACGCTGAATCTCTATCTTGTTGCCAGTGATGCCAGCACAGATCCCACCTATACGGTTACGGTTCACAAGATCATTAACCACAACCCAGATCTGGCCAGAGCCACGGGCTACACGTATGACGGGGTCAATGCTTGGACACCGAATGGTTGTTGTCGTAACCACATTCCGTTGGCGCAGGCAGACATCGGTCTCCCGGTAGATACCAGAGCCATTGATAAGACCATCGGATTCAAACAGTGGGATGTGACCTCCATTGTCCAAGGATGGTTCAGTAACCCTTCCACGAACTTCGGCCTCCTCGTGAATTCCGATCCGTCGAAGTTGAAGGATCGTTTTCGTTTCTTTTATAGCACGGAGGATTCTGTAACAGGCCGTCGCCCGTATCTCACGGTCGTGACGACTGCTGCCCCGCCCGACGCGCCGGGGACCGTCACTGACCTGGCGGTGGCGACGCGATCCGACAATGCGATCGCGCTGGGCTTCACGGAGGTGGATGACGGGACCGGCAACGCCGCGACGTACCAGGTGCGCTATGCCCGGAATGGCAGCGGCTGGAGTTGGGGCACGGCAACGGTGGTGACCCAGGGCACGTGCCGCACCCCGGTCGCCGGAGCCACGATCGGGGCGCACCGGATTTGCAGCGTGGAAGGTCTGTCGCCCGGCACGACCTACGATTTTCAAGTCGTGGCGTATCGCGGAACACTGGATCAGGACGCCGTCTTTGGCGGGATGTCGAACGTGGCGACTGGGACGACGACGTCGAGCCCCCCGAGCCCCCCGCCCTCGGAGGCGGTAATCCGTCCGACCGGCGACACGTATCTCACTCTCGACACCCGCATCAATGCCGGGGATACCCTACTCAATCTCTACACGTGGCCGGATGATACGATTGCCAATGCGATCGTGATGAAATTCGACCTGTCGAGCATCCCCGCTGGAGCGACGATCTCGAGCGCGACACTGCGTCTCTACTTGGCCGTCAGTGACGCCAGCACGGATCCCACCTATACGGCCACCGTTCACCGGATCGTCAACAAGAACCCGGATGTCAGCAGAGCGACGGGCTACACGTACGACGGGGTCAACGGGTGGACGTCGAATACGTGTTGTCGTAACCGCGTTCCAATGGCGCAGGCAGACATTAGTCCCGCGGTGGACACCAAAGCCATCGACAAAACCGTCGGATTCAAAGAGTGGGATGTGACGTCCATTGTTCAAGCCTGGCGCAGCAATCCGTCCACCAACTTTGGTCTCCTTGTGAATTCGGATCCCTCGAAGTTGAGGGATCGTTACCGCCTGTTTCGTAGCAACGAGGATCCTGTCACGAGCCGTCGCCCCTATATCACCGTCGTGATGGCCACCACCCCGCCTGACGCGCCGGGGACAGTGACCGACCTCGCGGTCGAGACGCGCTCCGACAATTCGGTGACGCTTGGCTTCACGGAAGTTGCCGACGGGACCGGCCAGAGCGCGACGTACGACGTGCGCTACGCCAGAAACCCCAGCGGGGGCTGGGCGTCCGCTACGGAGGTGACGCACGGCACGTGCAGCACGCCCGTCGCCGGGACCACGATTGGCGCACACAGGCGCTGTACCGTCGAGGGGCTATCGCCCGGCACGACCTACGACTTCCAGATGGTGGCGTATCGAGGAACGCTCAACCAGGACGCCGTCTTCGGCGGGCTATCGAACGTCGCGACCGGAACGACGACATCGAGCATCCCGCCGCCGGAGGCATCAGTCGGCCAGTGGTCGGCGGTGGTCCCGGCGCCGATCTCGGAGATCCACCTGCACCTGCTAACGAACGGCAAGGTGTTGATGTGGGGCGGCCCTCAGGATGATCCGCAAGTGTGGGATCCGGCGACCGGCACCTTCACGGTCGTGCCGGCCCCCTCGCGGCTGTTCTGCGCCGGCCATGACTTCCTCCCGGACGGCCGGCTGCTCGTCGCCGGGGGCCACATCAGCAATGACCACGGCCTGCCGAACACCAACGTGTTCGATGCCGCGACCGGGTCGTGGCAGGCCGGGCCGGCCATGGCGCAGGGGCGATGGTATCCGACCAACACCACGCTGCCGAACGGCGAGGTGCTGACCATCGCCGGCACGGACGAGGGCGGGGCGGTCGTCACGATTCCCGAGGTCTGGAACGGAACCAGCTGGCGGCAGCTCACGACCGCGAGTCTGGGGTTGCCGTATTACCCGCGTATGTTCGTGGCGCCCGACGGGCGCATCTTCTACGCCGGAGAGGCGCGACAGTCACGCTATCTCAGCGTCACGGGCAGCGGCAGCTGGGCGAACGGCCCGCTGCGGATGTTCGGAACGCGCGACTACGGTTCCGCGGTCATGTACGCGCCGGGAAAGATCCTCTACGTGGGTGGCGGCGACCCCCCGACCAAGACGGCGGAGATCATCGACCTCAATCAGCCGAGTCCGGTGTGGACGTACACCGGCTCGATGGCGTTCGCCCGCCGGCAGATGAACGCCACCCTGCTTCCGACTGGGGACGTCCTCGTGACCGGCGGCACCAGCGGCAGCGGCTTCAGCAACCCCGACGGCGCCGTCCACGCGGCCGAGCTGTGGAACCCCGCGACCGGCACGTGGTCCACGCTGGCGAGCAACGCGCTCACGCGCATCTACCACTCGACGACGCTGCTGCTGCCGGATGGACGGGTGCTCCACAGCGGCCAGGACGTCTTGGGGTACGAGCTCTACTCCCCCCCGTATCTCTTCCAGGGTTCGCGCCCGGCCATCACGGGCGTGACGCCCACTGCGGTCGGCTACGGCCAGAGCGTGTTCGTAGCGACGCCGGATGGCGCCAGCATCGCGCAGGTGACGTTCATTCGGTTCGGCTCGGTGACGCATGCGTCCGACATGGGCCAGCGGCTCGTTCCGCTGAGCTTCGCGCAGGTGAGCGGCGGCCTTTCGGTCGCCGTCCCCGCGAGCCGGACCACCGCCCCGCCGGGCCCGTACATGCTCTTCCTGGTGAACGGGAACGGCGTGCCTTCGGAAGCGCGGATTATGACACTGCGGTGACGCCGCGCTGAGCTACTCCCCGTCCTCGGTCTCCCCCAAAGGATGCCGGCGCAGCTCCTCACCAATCTTCGGGTGTTCGCGCCACAAGAAGTAGCCCATGCCCAGCGCCGCGAGTGCGTTGCCGATGGCGACGCTCCACCACGCGAGATAGCCGAGCAGCGGCTTTGCGAGCAGCGCGACGAGGATGTAGAAGCCGACCTCAAAGAAGCAGAACCCGACGATGACGAGGAACAGCGTCGAGGGCGCGAATTCCACTTCGGCCGCGAGTGCCGCCGCGATGCAGCCGACGACCACAAACGCGCTCACGTGGATCATGGTGTAGCCGAAGATCCGGGCGGGCTCGATGACGACGGCGCTGGGGTCGTGGGCGCCCCAAAACACGGCGCTGCCCAGCATTGCCGGTGTGAACAGGGGTTGGCCATTGATCGAATCGACGACGAGGAACCAGACGGCGACAACGGCGGCGCCAATGCAGCCGGCGATGAAGCCCTCGCGCAGAATGCGATTCAGGTCCATGGCCGCTCAATATATCGGCGGGGCGAGGGCGTGCTAGATTAGGGCTCCATGATCAGAACGCGCCGCCCGCTGTTCTACGGATCGTGTCTGGTGCTGGGCGTCCTGTTATTCGGCGTCGCCGGTGCGATGCATCCGATCCTCTCCGGCGATGGTGCCGCGCAGCTCGCGACCATCGCGCAGACGGGCGGCTGGCGCGTGATGCACTGGTCGCTCCTGTTCGGTCTGGCATTCATGTATGCCGGCGTGATCGGGGTGGCGCTGCGCCACAACGATACGCCCGGCTCGACGCCGGGCCGCGCCGCCGTGCGGATGGGCGCGTTTGCGTTTTCCGTCTGGTCGCTGAACATCCTGTTCATGGTCGGCGCCGGCGCGCAGCTGGCGCATGCGTACACCGCATCGGACACGGGCCTCACCGGCACGCATGCCGTGTTCATGTACGACATGCTCCACCCGATGGGCCTCGCCGCGGAACGGCTCGCGACGTTCATGCTGGGACTCGTGGCGTACATGTTCGGCTGGGCGATACGCAACGGCGGGGTGTGGCCGCAGTGGCTCGCCTGGATGGCGTGGCTGGTGGCGGTGGTGAACGGCATCGTGGCCGTCGTATGCAGCGAGTTCTCGCCGCTGATGTACTACGGCCAGGCGCTGTTCGTCATCTGGCTGGCGGCGACCGCCGTCGTGATGCTGGCGGAGCGCAACCGGGGGCTAGGGGCTAGGGGCTAGGGAATCGGTTGGCCCGAGCCCCCAACCCCGAACCCCCAGTCCCCAGATCAGTTCGCTCGTAGCCGCACGATGCGCTGCTGCCACCCATCCGGCGTCGTGAACAGCACCGTGAGCGTGACGATGTCGCCGTGCTTCACACCCGCCAACGCCTGGCGCAGCGCCGCCCGCGATCCGGTCTGGATGCCGTTGACCTTCAGGATGATGTCCGCATACCCCTGACTCGCCTCGAACAGGCGCTGGTACGCGGGTCCGTCGGCCGATACCTGCGAGACAATCAAGCCGCCACCCGCGCGCATGACCTCGCGCAGATCCTGATCTCGCGCGCTTTCCTGTGACAACGGCTCGACCGAGATGCCCAGCGTCCGTTCCATTGGCGCGGCATCGCGTGAGCTGGCCGCGTCCTCGCTTCTGGAGATGTCCTCGGGCTCAGTCGCTGGGGCGGCCGTCAGCCGCACCGGCAGCGTCTTCCGAATGCCGTTCTTGCGCACGACGGTGACCTGAACGATCTCGCCCGGCTTCTTGAAGCCGACGCGCTGCTGCAGTTGCGCGACCGACTCGATGTTCTGGCCGTCCACGGAGACGATGACGTCGCCTTGCTGAATGCCGGCGCGCTTGGCCGGCGAATCATCGGGCGGATTGAACTCGTTCACGACCACGCCGCGGATCTCGGGCAGCTTCGCGTCCTCCGCATCTTCCGGCGTAATCGGCCGAATCTGCACGCCGATGACCGCACGCTCGACGTGACCCGTGGCGATCAGTTGCGTCATGACGGTGCGGGCGAGGTTGATCGGGATGGCAAACCCGTAGCCGGCGTTCAATCCGGTCTCACTGGCGATGGCCGAATTGATGCCGATGACCTCGCCGCGCACGTTGACGAGCGGTCCGCCGGAGTTGCCGGGGTTGATCGCGGCGTCGGTTTGGATGAAGTCCTGGATTGCGTAGCGGTTCTGGGCAAGCCCGAGCAGGCCGCGTCCCTTGGCGCTCACGATTCCGGCGGTCACGGTAAACGTGAAGTTCTCGCCCAGCGGATTGCCGATCGCCAGCACCCAGTTGCCGATCTTCGTCGAGTCGGCGTCGCCGAGGTGCACCGTCGGGAGCCCGGTCGCCTGGATCTTGATGACCGCGACGTCCGTCGCAGCGTCAGTGCCAACCGTTTTTGCGGTGAATTCCCGATTGTCGAGCAGGCGCACGCTCACACGGTCAGCGCCCTGCACGACGTGGTTGTTGGTGAGGATGTAGCCGTCCTGCGACACGATGAATCCCGACCCGGAGCCCTGCTCGATCTCGGGACGGCGCGGGAGCTGGAAGAAATCGTCGAAGCCGGGCGGCAAGCGCCGATTGGAGACCCGCTCGCGCCGTTCCGACTTGATGAACACCACCGCCGGCTTCACGTGCTCGGCAACATTGGCGAACGCCTCGCCCAGGTCCACCGCCGCCTTCGCCTGCGGTAACGGCCGGTTCGTGTCCTGGAGCACCGACCGCACCGCCGCTTCACCGCGCGACGGGAGCCGGAACGCCGAGGCGAATGCCAGACCAAGCGCAAACGCCATGGCCACCAATGTGCCGAATTTCAACCAGTCCCGCGTCTTCACCGACATCCGTTCCCCCTTTTAAGACTTCTTCGATTTATCGTCGTCCACGATTTCGTAATCCGCATCCACAACCTTCTCATCCTTCTTTGCTTCGGCACCGGGTTGCCCATCGCCGCCTCCCGCCGCCCCTTCGCCGCCCGGCGCACCCGCACCAGCCGTCCCACGAGCAGCGTACAATGATGCGCCCGCCGCCGAATATGCCTGCTGCAGCTCCTCGAGGGCTTTGCTGATTTCGTCAGCGTTGCCGCTGCGCAGCGCCTGCTGCGCGGACTGAATCGCGGCATCGAGCCGCGTCTTGAGACCCGCCTCGAGCTTCTCGACCCAATCCTTGGACTCCTTGGTCACCTGGTACACCATGTTATCGAGCCGGTTACGCTGCTCGATCACATCGCGCCGCTTCTTGTCCTCGGCGGCGTGGGCCTCGGCATCCTTCACCATCTTGTCGATGTCCTTGTCGGCGAGTCCGGATGACGCTTCGATCCGGATCTTCTGCTCCTTGCCCGTGGCCTTGTCCTTGGCGGACACATGCAGGATGCCGTTGGCATCGATGTCGAACGTCACCTCGACCTGCGGGATGCCGCGTGGAGCCGGTGGAATCCCTGTGAGCTGGAACTTGCCGATGGTGCGGTTGTCCTGCGCCATCTGCCGCTCGCCCTGCAGCACGTGGATCTCGACCGTCGTCTGATTGTCCTCCGCCGTCGAGAACACCTCCGACTTCTTCGTGGGAATGGTCGTGTTACGCGGAATGAGCACCGTCGTTACGCCACCCAGCGTCTCGATGCCGAGCGACAGCGGCGTCACGTCGAGCAACAGCACGTCCTTCACCTCGCCGGCGAGGACGCCGCCCTGAATCGCGGCTCCGATCGCGACCACCTCGTCGGGGTTGACGCCCTTATGCGGCTCCTTGCCGAAAAAGCTCTTTACTATCTCCTGGACCTTCGGCATGCGCGTTTGGCCACCGACCAGGATGACTTCGTTGATGTCACCCGGCTTGAGCCCCGCATCCGTGAGCGCCTGCTGCATGGGCGGAATGGTCCGCTTGACCAGATCGTCCACCAGCTGTTCCAACTTGGCGCGCGTGAGCGTGAGGTTCAGGTGCTTGGGACCAGACTGATCCGCCGTGATGAACGGCAGATTGATTTCCGTCTGCATCACCGTCGACAGCTCCATCTTGGCCTTCTCGGCGGCTTCCTTCAGGCGTTGCAGCGCCATCGGATCCTTGGAGAGGTCGATGCCCTGGTCGCGCTTGAATTCGCCGACCAGCCATTCCATGACCCGGGCGTCGAAATCGTCGCCGCCCAGATGGGTATCGCCGTTCGTGCTCTTGACCTCGAACACACCCTCGGCGAGCTCGAGAATCGAGATGTCGTAGGTACCACCGCCCAGGTCGTATACCGCGACTTTCTCTTCCTTCTTCTTGTCGAGTCCGTACGCCAGGGCGGAAGCGGTCGGCTCGTTGATGATCCGGACCACGTCGAGCCCGGCGATCTTGCCCGCGTCCTTCGTGGCCTGCCGCTGCGAGTCGTTGAAGTATGCCGGGACTGTGATGACGGCCTTCTCGACCTTGTGGCCGAGGTAGTCTTCCGCCGTCTGCCGCATTTTCTGAAGGATCATCGCGGAGATCTCGGGCGGTGTGTACTGCTTGCCGCTGACTTCGACGGACGCCAGACCGTTCTGACCCCGGACGACCTTATAGGGAACGCGCTTGATCTCCTCCGGGACCTCTTCGATCCGCCGTCCCATGAACCGTTTGATGGAGAAGATCGTGTTCTGCGGATTGGTCACCGCCTGCCGCTTCGCTACCTGCCCAACAAGCCGTTCACCATCCTTGGTGAAGGCCACGACCGACGGGGTGGTGCGCCCGCCTTCGGCGTTGGGGATGACGACGGGATCGCCACCTTCCATGACCGCGACAACGGAGTTGGTCGTCCCCAGGTCAATTCCGATGATCTTCTCAGCCATACTTTCAGCTCCTGATAGGGATTTGATGCCGGCCAGATGCTGCGCGTCGCAGAAGGCAAGCATCGTGCCCGTCTTCGCTGCCAATAAGGCAGGAGTCGGGAGTCAGGATCTGGGGCTTCCCACCCCTAAGTCCCGACTCCAAACTCCTAGATCCCATGTTCCCGTACAAGGATGATAATCCCACCGAGCGGCCATCGATCATCACGGTTGCCATCATTCTCGCCAACGTCCTCGCCTTCATTCTCGTTCAAGGGGCGGGGGCGGAGGGGCCAGTAGCCCGGTCGGTCTGCGAGTTTGGCCTGATCCCTGGCGAGATCCTCAAGACAGCGCCGCCAGGCAGTGGTCTGACGCTCGCGCCGGGCATGATCTGCATGGTAGACGCGGTGCCGAAATACTGGACCGTGATCACGTCGATGTTCATGCACGGTGGCTGGTTCCACCTCATCGGCAACATGCTGTTTCTGTGGGTGTTCGGAAACAACATCGAAGACGCGATGGGGCACGGGAAGTTTCTCATCTTCTACTTGCTGTGCGGAATCGCGGCCGCGGCGACGCAGACATTCATCAGCCCGCATTCCATCGTTCCGATGGTCGGCGCGTCGGGGGCGATCAGCGGCGTCCTGGGCGCGTACTTGCTGCTGTACCCCAGAGTGCGGGTGCACACGCTCATCATTCTGCCGATCTATATCACGACCGTCGCGCTGCCCGCCTGGGTGATGCTCGGCTATTGGGCGCTGCTGCAGCTGCTCAGCGGGCTCGGCAGCCTCAGCGAGATCGACAAAGGGGGCGTCGCGTTCTTCGCGCACGTGGGTGGCTTCATCGCCGGCCTCGTCCTGATCCGGCTCTTTGCGTCGGAAGAGGTGCTGCGCCGCCGGCCGACACAACCCGAATCCTACTACCGCTATCGCAGTTCCTGATTCCAGAGCGCCGGAAGCCGGCGACGCAGCTCGTCGCGCACGGCGCGGAAGCTCGCGAGATCTTTGGGATCGGGCAGCGGCCAGTGGAGCCGATGGACCTGACCCGGCACAACTGGGCAGACCTCCTCCGCACAGAGCGTCACAATCGTGTCGACGTGGTCCAGCGAAATATCGGCGAATCCCTTCGCGCGGTGCTGCGAGATGTCCACGTGCTGCTCCGCCAGAGCTTGGATCGCGAGGGAATTGACCTGCCCCGGATCAGACCCCGCGCTCAGGAATTGATAGCCCGGCGGCGCCATTGCCCGCGCGAGACCCTCCGCCATTTGGCTCCGGGCGGAATTCCGCACGCAGAGAAACAGAATTGTTCGCACCTACCGTCCCTTACCGTCCAGTTCTTCCGAGTGATGCTTGATCGTCTTCCCCTCGACCAGGAAGACCACGTCCTCCGCGATGTTCGTCGCGAGATCCGCGACCCGCTCGAGATTACGGCTCACCAGAAACAGCTCCATCGCCGTGCCGATGATGTGGGGATCCTCCATCATGTGCGTCAGCAGGATCCGGAACATGGATTGGTGCAGCGCGTCTACGCTGTCGTCGCGCCGGCAGATCGCGCGGCCCGCCTGGGCGTCCCCGCGCACGAAGGCGTCGAGCGCGTCGGCGAGCATCGTGCGCGCCTGGCGCGCCATCTCGAGCAGCTCCGGCTCCGGCACGATCGGCCGGCTGGCGAGCAGGCGCTCGGCCGACTGCGCGATATTGACCGCGTGGTCGCCTACGCGCTCGAGATCGTTGGCGATCTTCATTGCCGCCGTGAGAAAGCGAAGGTCGCGCGCCATCGGCTGTTGCGTCGCCAGCAGCCGGATGACGGTCTCCTCGACTTCCAGCTCCAGGTGATCGACCTCGTTGTCACCGGCGATGACAATGCGCGCTTTGTCGCCGTCGCGTTGCAGCACGGCCTCGACCGATGCGGCGAGAGCCGCCTGAGCCTCGCCCGACATATTGAGCAACGCGACCTTGAGCTCGGAGAGCTCGTCGTGGAAATGCCGATGGCTTGTCGCTTGCGCGTTCATCCGAACCTTCCTGTGATGTAGGCTTCTGTCCGCTCATCGGTGGGGCGAGTGAACACCTGCTGCGTCGGTCCGAATTCGACGAGATGCCCCACATAAAAGAACCCGGTGAAATCGGACACGCGGGCCGCCTGCTGCATGTTATGCGTGACGATGACGATTGTATACGTTCGCTTCAGCTCGACGAGCAGTTCTTCGATCTTTTGTGTGGCGATGGGGTCGAGCGCCGAACAGGGCTCGTCCATGAGCAAGACCTCCGGCTCGTTCGCCAGCGCGCGCGCGATACAGAGCCGCTGTTGCTGACCGCCGGAAAGGGCAGTGCCCGGTTCGCGCAGCCGGTCGCTGACATCGTCCCACAGCGCCGCCTGACGGAGCGCCCGCTCGACCCGATCGCTCATCTCGCGCTCGGGGCAGAGCGCATTGAGGCGCGGGCCGTAGGCGACGTTGTCGTAGACGGGCTTGGGGAAGGGATTGGGACGCTGGAACACCATCCCGATGCGGCGCCGCAGATCGACGACGTCGGTGCCGGGCGCGAAAATCGAGCCCACATCGAGCAGGATGTCCCCTTCGTGGCGGGCGCCCGGAGTCAGGTCGTGCAGCCGGTTTATGGAGCGCAGGAAGGTGGTCTTGCCGCACCCCGACGGGCCGATCAGCGCGGTGATCGCGTTCGTGGGAATCGCGCACGAGATCTCATGCAGCGCCTGCGCTGGCCCGTACCAAAAGCTGTAGGCCTGCGACTCCAGGACGGGCGGATGGGCTGACGGGCTGATGGGCCGTTCCTCTCGTGCAACGCCGCCCATCCGCCCATCGGCCCGTCCGCCCATCGCTGTCGGTACACTCATCCGAATCTCCCCGTGATATACGCCTCAGTCTGCTCGACCTTCGGCTTCGTGAACAGCTCGTCCGTTCGCCCGACTTCGATCAGGCTTCCGAGGTACATGAAGGCCGTGTAGTCGGAGACGCGGGCGGCTTGCTGCATGTTGTGTGTGACGATGACGATCGTGTAGAGCCGTTTCAGCGCGTGGCACAGCTCTTCGATGCGCTGAGTTCCCGCAGGGTCGAGCGATGCCGTCGGCTCATCGAGCAGCAGGATCTCCGGTTGCGGAGCGACCGCCCGCGCGATGCAGAGGCGTTGTTGTTGCCCCCCCGAGAGCGCGATCGCGCTCGCCCGCAGCCGGTCCTTGACCTCGTCCCACAGCGCGGCCTGGCGCAGCGCCCGCTCGACCGCCTCGTCCATCTCCGCGCGCGGGCGCCCGCCATTCAGGTGCAGCCCCGCGGCGACGTTGTCGTAGATCGACATCGTCGGAAACGGCGTCGGGCGCTGGAACACCATCCCGATCCGGCGACGCAGCTCGACTGGATTGATGCCCGTGTCATAGATGTTGACGTTGTCCAGCAACACTGCGCCGCTCACAGCGGCGCCTGGCGTCAACTCGTGCATCCGGTTCAAGCACCGGAGCAGCGTGCTCTTGCCGCATCCCGAAGGCCCGATGATCGCGGTGACTGTATGGGCCGGGAACAGCAGCGAGACCTCGCGCACGGCACGCAGCGTGCCGAACAGCGCAGTCAGCCGCACCGTCTCGAGCCGCAGGCGCGTGTTAGCTGACGCTGCCATAGCGTTGCCGCGTCACATAGCGGGCGACGAGCGAGATGACGAGCACGAGACCCATGAGGACGAGTGCCGAGGCCCAGGCAAGGCGGTGCCATTCATCGAACGGCCCGGTCGCGTAGACGTAAATCTGCAGCGACAACGTCTGCATCGGCTGCGTGACCGACAGCGTAAAGGTGATGTTGCCGAGTGCTGTGAAGAGCAACGGAGCGGTTTCGCCGGCGACACGGGCGATGCCGACGAGACAGCCCGTCACGATCCCCCCCAGGGCGGTGCGGGCCACGACCTTGAGAGATGTGCGCCAGCGCGGGTATCCAAGCGCGAGCGCAGCCTCCCGCAGGGAGTGCGGCACCAGGCGCACCATTTCCTCGGTCGTGCGCGCCAACATCGGGATCATCAAGATCGCGAGCGCAACGCTGCCTGCCAGCGCCGTGAACCGCCCGGTCGGTCTGACGATGAACGTCCAGGCGACGATTCCAATCACGATCGATGGCGTGCCGTTCATGACGTCCGCTACGAATCGCACGAAGAATCCCAGCCGCCCCCCTCCGTATTCGGCCAGGAACATGCCCGCGCCGACACCGACGGGCACGCCGATGAGCGCCGCCAGGCCGACGATGATGACCGTGCCGACGATGGCGTTGGCGACGCCGCCGCCGGACTGGCCTGCCGGGACCGGACTCTTCGTAAAAAACGCCCAGTCGATCGACGATGCCCCCTTCGCGAGCAAGTTGCCGAGAATGAGGACGAGCGCGAGCACCGCCGTGAACGAGAAGATCACCACCAAGACCGTCATGCAGCGGCTCACCAGGTGGCGCCGGAACGCGCGGGAGCTCACAGCGCCTTGCTTCCCACGGCAGCGCCACGCGCCACCCGCCAGATCAGAATGCGCGCGACCGCGTTCACCGCGACGGTCAGTACGAACAGGATGAGCCCGACCTCGACGAGCGCCGACTGGTACATGCCGGTCGTCGCTTCGCTGAACTCGTTGGCGATCGCTGCGGCCATCGTGTAGGCTGGCTGCAGCACCGACACCCCGATGTCGTGGCGATTGCCGATCACCATCGTCACCGCCATCGTCTCGCCCAGCGCGCGGCCAAGGCCGAGGATCACGGCGCCGAGCAGTCCGGCCCGTCCATACGGGAGGACTGCGGAGCGCACCGCCTCCCAGCGAGTCGCTCCCATCGCGAGCGCCGCTTCGCGCTGGCTGGTGGGCACGGCTAACAAGACTTCGCGCGACACGGCGGCGATGTAAGGCACGATCATGATCGCGAGGATGATTCCGCCGGCGAGCAGCGAATTGCCGTAAAACACGCCCTGCAAGAACGGCGTCCAGCCGAGCACGCTCTTGAGCGGTGGCACCACGTAGGAACGGAGGAACGGGATGAGGACGAACACTCCCCACAGCCCGTAGACCACACTGGGAATCGCGGCGAGCAGCTCCACCAGAAACGCGACCGGTTGCCGCAGCCAGCGCGGCGCGAACTCAGTGAGAAAAATCGCGACGCTGAGCGCGAGCGGCACCGCGATGAGCAGCGCGAGCAGCGAGGAGGCCAGCGTGCCGAAGATCATCGGCGCCGCGCCGTACACCTCGGCGACAGGATCCCACGTAGACGTCCACAGAAACGACGGCCCGAACTGACGCAACGCCGGCAGCGCGTCGATGAAGAGCACGCCAAGGATGACGAGAATCAGCGACGGCAATGCCAGCGCAAAGAGGGTAAGGACTCGGCGGTAGATCCGATCGCTGCGATCGACACCCCGCAATGACTGCCACCGAGCGTCGGTGCTGGGGGCGGCGGGCGGAACCGGTTCGATCGGGAGGGTGGTCATTGCCGCGGGAAACCTACCGGCGGGTCGTCGGGCGGCCGTCACGGCGATGTAACGGAATTGTCACCACAAATGACCCGCCTCCCGAGGTCCCCCAACGACAGCCCCTCGGGAGGTGGTCAATATCCAGCAGCTAGTCGACTACTCGGCTTTCCAGACCACCCGGCCGCCGGCGGCAACCGTCTTCAAGCGCGCCTGAATCCACGGACGCAACTCCTTAGGCAGCGGGGCGTAGCCAAGCTGCGAGGCCTTGTCCTGACCGTCGGTCTCGGCCCACCAAATGAACTGCACCAGCGCCCGTGCCTTCGCCGTATCCGAATATGACTTGTGCACGAGCAACCAGGTGAAGCTCGCGGCGGGATACGCCTGGGGGCCTGCCGAGTTGGTGATCGAGACGCGGAAGTCGGTGCTCGGCCCCATAGCCTTCATCGCGCCAGCGGCTGCCGCCGTGACGGACTCGAGGCTCGCCGTGATCCAGTTGCCCGAGCTGTTGCGCACGATGCCGAACGACATCTTGTTGATCAGTGCGTAGCCGAGCTCGACGTAGCCGATCGCGCCGGGGGTCTGGCGCACCGTTGAGGCGACGCCTTCGTTACCGCGGCCGCCGAGCCCCACCGGCCAGTTGACCGAAGGCCCGCGCCCGACCTTCTGCAGCCATTCCGGGCTCACCTTGGACAGGTAGTCGGTCCACACGAACGACGTGCCGGAGCCGTCCGAGCGGTGCACCACGATGATGTCCTGCTTGGGGAGCGTGACGCCGGGATTGATGCTCGCCAGACGGGCGTCGCCCCAGCTCGTGATTTTGCCGAGGAAGATGTCGGCCAGCACATCCGCCGTGAAGCGGACCGGCTGCGCGACGTCGGGCAGGTTGTACGCGGCCACCACGGCGCCGAGCACGGTCGGGATGTGGAGCACGTTGCCGCTGATTGCGGTGATCGCCGAGTCGGTCATCGGCGCATCGGTGCCGCCGAAGTCGACGGTGCCGTCGGAGAACTGGCGGATACCGCCGCCCGAGCCGATCGACTGATAATTCAGCTTCACATCGGGATGCGTCTGATTGTACGTCAGCATCCAGTCCGAATAAATGATGTTCGGGAACGTGGCGCCGGCGCCGTTGAGCTGCACCTGCGCCGCCGCCGGAGCGGCGGCGCAGAGCAGCGCGGCGAGGGCGATGATACGTGTGGTCTTCACAGGGTCGTCCTCGGTCAGGGTCGAATTAGAACACGAACTGCGCTTGGAACAGCGCTTGATTGATGGCCGTTGCGCCGCCTTGGCCCTTCAGGCGGTCGAGGTCGGCGAGCAGGCGCACGTTTGGAGACAACTGGTACGACACACCGGCGATGATGCGGGTATTGCCATCATTGGCGACGCTGGTGTTCGGATCGAACACGTCCACACGGCCGATGACCGCAACCTTGCTGGGCGTGGCGAGGTGATAGACGCCGAAGGCGCTGATGATGCTCCCAGTGACCGCCCCATTCTTCACCGAGACGAACTCACCCGCGAGCGTGTACTGCAGCGTCCGATACGACAGCATCCCCAGGTACCGGTTGCGGTCGGCGCCGGTGCCGGTGACCTTGCCGATCCCAGCATACCCCGAGACCCGCAGGCCGCCGACGCGACTGTTGTCGTTGGTGGGTTGCACGCGCACGGAGACACGGGCCTCGACGTCCTTACGGAAGTCGCCGGTGCCGCCCGAGTAACCCTCCCCGTTCACGATCACGAACTGGCCGTTTATCCGCTCACCGTTCCAATGGCCGTCGACTCCCACACCGATGTCCGCAGCAGTCATGGTGAATAATGGCCCGGCCCCTGGATTACGATCCACCGCGATGGTGCCCTGCATGCGGTAGTCCCACAGCGTCTCTTCGAAATCGACCCAGGGGGTATGGATCATGCCCAGCTTGTATGTGAGGCTGCTGCCGGTTGGCGTCCACGCTGCAAAGGCGTACTTGAGTCGGATGACCTGGTTGGTCGTGGCGCTGGGGATGATGTCCGTAGTGAGGCGTGTGGTGATGCCGTTACTGAACCGGCCGAGCACGTTCACGTAGGCGCGGGTCATGTCAAACGTGCTCTTGGCCGCAATTGGCGCGTCGGAGTACTGGTACTGGGTGTAAACCACGCCCGTGACGGACACTTGCGGTGCCTGCTGGGCGGATGCCTGCGCCTGGACAGCGGACGCAGTGAGCGCGCTCAGCGCGACGGCCGCGAGCGCTCGAAAGGCGAGTCTTGCGTGCACGGTGATCTCCTCAAGAGAAGTGAGCGATATACGTTCGACCACGCGGCAAAGCTGGCCCGGCGTGGTCACCGGGGCGCGTCGACCCTGTCACGGAATGGTAACAAACGTCCTGGAAAAAACAGATAGCGGAGCCATACGGGCCTCCGCTATCTGGCACCCGGACAGTCGGCCGTGCAATCCGCCGCCGGATGTCGCTCCACGCAATAAATGGAGGACAGAGTCAGTCTCACTCGCGCGTGACAAACGACGGCCTCTGCGTGGTGAGCCGGGGCCGTTTCTTCGGCTAGAGCAGTGCGGCGGCGGCCGCCACGCCGGCTGCACCGAGCGCGACGCCGCCGATGACGTCGCCCACGTGGTGTACGCGCAGTGCCACCCGAGAGTAGGCGACTAAGCCCGCGAGCGGGACCAGCACGGGAGCCGCGAGCGGATGCGTGACGGAGATCGCAGCGGCGACCGCTGTCGCAGCGGCTGCATGTCCGGACGGAAAGGAGAACGGGTCCGGCAGCTCGACGAGGGCGAGCGGCCGGCCGTTGGCATCGCACGGGCGCGGGCGCGCCACGGCGCGCTTCAACACCTGTACCGCGACGTGGGACAGCGACAGGGCGATCAAGACCGCGAGCCCGAGTTGACGGTCGCCCGCCGCGACGAGCGCCAGTCCGGTCCCGATGGTGACACTCGCGCCACCCAAATGCGTGATCCAGCGCATCATGCCGTGACCGCGACGGGTTTCGGTCCGGGCGTAAACGCCTGCGTCAGCGTCCGGCCCTCATACGACGCCGGCACCTCCAGCCCGAACCACCAGAGCAGCGTTGCAGGCACATCGAGCAACGACACCTGGCGCGTCAGCTGATGATGACGGGTGACGTCGGGGCCGGCGAGGATGAGAGGAATGTGATCGTTGATCGGGTGGGGCTCTGCGTGATCGTGCGTGCTCACCCCGCCCCCGCCGTGATCGGCCATCACGATCAACAGCGAGTGCTCGGTGATGTCGGCGAGCACACCGATGGCAGCATCGATTTCGACTGCCGCGGCGCGATACTGCGGCGACATCCAGCCGTGCGCGTGCCCCGCCTGATCGCAATCGTTGAGATAAACGAACACCAGGCCCGTGGTCGGTGCAAGCGCGACGCCGAGCGCCGCGCGTGCCACATCACGGGCGCGGAGGCCGGCGGAGCGGTATTTGCCGAGGCCGGCGGCCTTGGTCAGCGCCCACAACACCGCCCGTTCGGCCGGCAGGAGCTCGCTCGCGACGACCTGGCTCCCGATGCCGCCGCGCGTGAGCTCGCGGGCCAGCGGCCTGAGCGATGGGAGACGCTTGAGAAATCCCAGTCCCGGCTCGATGAGGCCGTGCGTGGCGGGCGCGACGCCCGTGGCGAGTGAGGCAAGCGCCGCGACCGTCCGACTCGGCCGCACGGTGCTGGCTCGCAGCGCGGTCGTATAGCGTCGCGCCAGGGCGTCGAGCGAAGGCATATCGGTCGGAGTGATTGCGTCCGGCCGCAGGCCGTCGGCGAGGACGAGGACTACGCGGCGCATGGCGCAGCTCCCGCAAGCGACAATCCGGCCGCCGCGGCGTACTGCTGCAGCAGCTCCAGGTTCTCCGGCGCAACATCCCGCGCCACCGCGGCGGCTCGCGCCGCCGCGGCCAGCTCGACCCGTCGCTGCGGTGCGATGACGAGCGACAGGACCTCGGCGGCGAAGCCGGTGACGTCATCCGCGGCGACGAGCACGCCGGTACGCCGGTGCGCGATGCTCTCGCGGAAGCCGCCGGCGTCGGCCGCCACCACGGCGAGTCCGGATGCCATCGCTTCCAGCGCGACCAGTCCGCACGTTTCCGTGTTCGACGGCAGCACGCAGATGTCCGCGCTCGCATAGACGTCCGCGAGCCGGCCCCGATCGAGGAATCCGAGCTGGCGCACCCAGGGCAGGTGCGTGAGCAGCCGGCGCGTCTCCGGGCCCTCGCCCGCCACCACGAAAGTCGCGCGCTGGCCGACACGCTCCCGCGCGGCCTTCCACGACTCGATCAGCACATCGATGTTCTTTTCGGGAGCGAGCCGGCCGACGTGCAAGACGATTGCGGTGTCGTCGCCGCCCGCGAGCCAGCGGCGCCATCCGGCGCTGCGCCGGCCGGGATGGAAATGGGTCGTATCCACGCCACGACCCCACACGACCGGATGGCCGATTCCGCGCCGCACGAGCTCGTCGCGTACCGCTTCGCCCGGCGTCTGCGTCAACACCGCGGGCCGATGGAACCACCGCATCCATTTCCACACGAGCGGCTCGATGGCCCCCGCGCCGTAGTGGCGCGCGTACTGCGGGAAGTTCGTGTGATAGGACGTGATGAGCGGAACGTGCCGGCGCACTGCATACCGGCGCCCGGTCAGACCCAGCGTTCCTTCGGTCGCAACGTGAACGACATCGGGGACGAAGTCATCGAGAAAACGCGCGACGGCCCGGAACTGAGGAATCGAGAGCCGAATCGCCGGATAGGGCAGAAACGGGGCAGACGGAATCCGCAGCTCCCCGCCGTTGGAAACCGCCCCCCTCCCGGGGTAGCGTGGGGCAACGACAACGACTTCGTGGTTGAACGCACGGAGCACATCAGCGATCCGTGCGACCACTGTGGTGACGCCGTTGACCTGCGGCGTGTAGGTGTCTGAAACAAGCGCGATTCGCACGAGCCTACGATGCCCGTGCCCCGTCAATGACCGGTGACGGCAGCGTTACGACTGTGTAACGAGGGGGAGGGGGAAGTACAGGAGGATTGTGGTGCCGCGCCCGATCTCGCTCTGCGCCGAAACTCGGCCTGCGTGCGCCTCCAACAGATGTTTGACGATGGCGAGGCCCAATCCGGTCCCGCCTTCCTGGCGCGACCGGCCGGGATCCACGCGATAAAACCGCTCGAAGATGCGCGGCAAGTGCTCGGGCGAGATTCCGCTGCCGGTGTCGCTCACACGGATGCGGGTTTGGTTATCGACGATGTCGGAAGCCACTGTAATACGGCCGGACGTTGGCGTGTGGCGCAGCGCGTTGTCGAAGAGGTTCGTGAAGATCTGCCGCAATGCCTCCGGATCCGCGTTGATGGTCCCTGCTGAATCCTCGATCGCCGTATCGAATTGGACTCGACGTTCAGCGGCGCGCTCGGCGAACGCCTGCCACGCTTCGCGGGCGGCTGCCTCGATATCCACGAGCGTGGGCTCCGGCTGCCATGTCCCCGATTCTATCCTTGATAGATCGAGCAAATCATCCACGAGCCGCTGCATGCGGCGGGCGTTCTCGACGACGATCTGGCCGAATCGCCCTTCCGCCGCCAGGGTCTCCGCGTAACCGGCAATTGCGGTGAGCGGAGTCTTGAGCTCGTGCGACACATTCGCAACGAAGTCCCGGCGGACCGTTTCGAGGCGACGGAGATCCGTAACGTCACTGAGCACGAGCAGCGTGCCACCCTCGTCGAGCGGGCGCGCCGAAATGACGACGGTGCGGCCGCCGAGATCGAGCTCGCGACGCTCCACCACGCCGCCGTCGAGCACTTCGCGCATCAGCGCCCGATGCGTGCGGTCGTGAAACAGCTCGGCCAGCGGCGGTAGCGGCTCCGACGGGCCGTAGCCCAGCAAGTGCCGCGCGGCCGCATTGGTCGAGATCACGACGCCGCGCTGGTCGGCGGCGAGGACGCCGTCCGACAGCGATTCGAGCAGGGTACGCGACTCCTCGCGCTCACGGCGCAGCTCCTCGAAGCGGCGCTCGAGCTCATGATGCATGGCGCGCAGCGCGTCCACGTGGCGCGCCAGCTCCGGCGTGCCCAGGTCCGGGAATTCCGCCGGGCGGCCGTCGGCGATGTCGCGCGCTGCGGCGGCAATCCGGAGCAGCGGTCGGGCAAGCGCCCGGGCGAGCACCCAGGCGACGAGCGCGGCGGCGATCAGCAGGACAAGGCCAGCAGCTGCGACGGCGCGCTGCAGCGCGTAGACCTGAAGGTCGACGGAGGTGAGCGACGCCGAGACGCGCACCACGGCGAGTCCCGGCGGGCCGTCGCGCACGGCGACGTACATCTGGCGCTCGTTCGTCGAGGCGCTCAGCCGCCGGCTCATCCCGACGGCCGCACCCGAGTCGAGGACGGCGCGGACTTCAGGGCGGTCGCGGTGATTCTGCAGCTGGGCGAGAGACGGGCGATCGAACTCGGTATCGCCGCGGACGTGACCTTCAGGATCGATCAACGTGACGCGCCGGCGCAGCCGGCCGCCGGCGACCGCAGCGAACTCGGGCCATTGTGTCGAATCCGCGGGCGTCACGGCGGCGACGAGCCGCGCCTCGCGCTCGAGCCCGGCGGCGATTTCTGCCTCGAGATGGCGGCGCAGGACGACGTCGGCTGCGAGGATGGATCCCACCACCGCGGCCGTCACGAGCAGTCCAATGCTCGCGAACAGCCGGGTCGCCAGTCTCATGGGCGGCGGCGGCGGGAGTGAGGAGCGGACTTGGGACGCGCGGCCGGTTCCCGGAAGCGGTAGCCGACGGCGCGGACGGTCTCGATCCACTCACCGGCCGCGCCGAGCTTGGTGCGGAGCCGCTGCACGTGCATGTCGACGGTGCGCGTCTGAATGTCGGGTTGTGCCTGCCAGACGGTTTCGAGCAGCTGGGTACGGCTCTGCACGCGGTCGCGCCGCTCGATGAGACGCTCGAGCAGTTTGAACTCCGTCGCCGTGAGCTCGACTTCCCTGTCGTCCACGTTCACCCGGTGGGCCGCGCGGTCGAGTGAAATCGGTCCCGCGGTCAGCCGATTGCCGGCGGCGACCGGCGGCGCGGCCAGGCGGCGCAGGATCGCGCCGACGCGCAGCACGAGCTCCTTGGGCGAGAACGGCTTGGCGAGGTAATCGTCCGCGCCGAGCGTCAGTCCTTTGATCCGGTCGGGCTCTTCTTTGCGCGCGGTGAGCAGCAGGACGCCGACGTCGCGAGTCTCTTCGCGCCGTCGCAGCTCGGTGAGGACTTCGAACCCGGAATGTCCCGGCAACATCAGATCGAGCACAACGAGGTCGGGCCGTTCTTCGCGCGCGGAACGCAGCGCATCGGCACCGGTGCCCGCCGTCGTTACGCGGTACCCCTCTTTTGCGAGATGATACGCGACGAGCGCCGTGATATCGGCTTCATCGTCGACAACGAGAATCCGGGGCGGCTCACCGGCAGCGCCCGCCCCGCCGCTGCCTCCTGAGCGCTCAGGAGGCATCCATGAGCGCTGGGCGGGCGCGCGTGTCGAGGCTCGCGGGAGAACGCAGCCGGGCCGCGGCGGAATCGGAGACGGAAAGCGGACTCACGCGAGTCTCCTTTGACAACACAACGGTGTCCACGACGCCGCAAGGGCGACGCGCATGGTGGCGCTGAAACTACGATTGTTGCCGAGTCCTCCGCAATCTTCTGCCCGCTCGGGCAGGGTGAAACTCGGTTACGGGAATGTAACGGGTTGGTGACAGACGTTCGTGCTCACGCGCCGATTCGGGCGTCTGCAACGGCATGACGCACGACGAGCAGCTGCATAAGAAAGAAAGTGGCGCCAGCCGCACGGGTTTGGCAACTTAGAGCGCACTATGCTGATGCTTTCCGCGCTGCTGCTCGCGCTCCAGGCGACGCCTTCTCCTGATACCGCGCACATCGTGATCGTCGCGACGACCGACATCCACGGCCGGGTGCTCGGCTGGGATTACGTACGCGATGTGGCCACCGCAGGCGGTTTGTCGCGTGCCGCGACGGCGCTCGAGACCCTGCGCGGCCGCTATCCCGGCAACCTCGTGCTGGTGGACGCCGGCGATCTGCTGCAGGGCAATCCGTTCGCGACGTTCTACGGCCGGTATGACAAACGCCAGCCGCAGCCGATCGTGGATGCGCTCAACGCCCTGCAGTACGATGTCGTTACGCCGGGCAACCACGATTTCGACTTCGGGCTCGAGTTCCTGCGCCGCGCGGCCAGCCAGGCGACCTATCGGTACGTGTCGGCCAACGTCGAAGACTCAGCCGGCGCGCCGCTCTTCCCCAAGACGGTGATCCTGTCGCGCGGCGCCGTGAAGGTCGGGATTACGGGCTTTACCACGCCGGGCACGATGTTGTGGGATCGAGCGCAGCTCGCCGCCGCCCGCGTGCGCGTGCGACGCATTGCCGGTGCCGCTCCCGCGGCGCTCGCGCGCCTGGAGGGCGAAGGAGCGGATCTCAAAGTTGTGCTCATCCACAGCGGCTTCGGCGAGTCGAGCTACGACACCACTGGCGTCGGCCCCGAGAACGACGCCGCGGCGTTGGCTGCTGTGAATCCAAAACCGGACATCGTGATCGTGGGGCACACCCACCGCGAGATCCGTGACACGGTGATCAACGGCGTGCACTTCGTGCAGCCAAAGAACTGGGTGCAGAGCCTGGCGGTCGTGCACGTGTCGTTGAGCCGGGAGGAGGGCCGGTGGCGGGTGACGAACGTCCATGCCGACCTGATGCCCCTCGCGACGATGCCCGAGCTGCCGCGGTTCACGCAACGGTTCACTGTTGCGCACGAAGCGGCGCGGCAATGGGCGGGTACCCCGATCGGCAGCGCGACGCCGGGGTTCGAGGCACGCTACGCGCGGGTGCAGGACACGCCGCTGCTCGATTTCATCAATGAGGTGCAGCGCCGCCGGGCGGGGGCGCAGCTCTCGGCGGCCGCGGCTTTCGACGTCCAGCCGGGCTTGCCCGAGGGCGACGTCCATCAGCGCGACGTCGTGGGGATCTCCCCCTACGAGAACATGCTCCGCGCCGTGCGGATCTCGGGTCAGCAGCTGCGCGAGTACCTCGAGTTTTCCGCCCGCTACTTCCGCACGTACGAGCCGGGCCGGCCGATCATCAACGACAGTGTCGCGGGCTACAACTACGACGTCGTGAGCGGTGTGGTCTACAACATCGATCTCTCCCGGCCGGTGGGGCAGCGCATCCGGGGACTCGCCTACGAAGGCCGGATCGTCCAGCCGACGGACAGTTTCACCATGGCGGTCAACAGTTACCGGCAGGCCGGCGGCGGCGGTTACACGATGCTGGCGAAGGCGCGCGTCGTGTACGACAAGGGTGAGGACATTCGCGAGCTGTTGGTGGACGAGATCCGCCGCGTCCGCACGATCCAGGCGGCGTCGTATCTGCGCCCGAGCTGGGCGATCATCCCCGATCCCGCGCGCGCCGCCGCCCGTGCGGCATTCGCGCCGGCGCCCGCCGCGGTCAGCTCCCGCGAGAGCACGCTGCTGCGAGTGCTTACGACGAGCGACCTCCACGGGCAGCTCGAGCCACGCGTCTGGGACTGGTCGCAGGGACGACCGGTCGGCGGCGTGGCAGCGCTGAAGCCGTGGCTCGACAGTCTCGCCCGTGTCTGCGGCTGCACGTCGGTGCGTCTCGACGCCGGCGACGAAATGCAGGGCACGTTGCTCTCGAACGCCACGTTCGGACGCGGCACGGTCGACGCCTTGAACGCGCTCGGCATCGACGCCGCCGCGATCGGCAACCACGAGTTCGACTGGTCGGTCGACACGCTGCGCGCGCGCATGCGCGAAGCGAAATACCCGTTCCTCTCGGCAAACATCACGAACACCGCGGGGACGGCACGACCGGAGTGGGCGACACCGTGGAAGCTGGTGACGAAGAACGGCGTGAAGATCGCCGTGATCGGCTTGACGACGACGGAGACGCCGACGAGCACCGCGCCGCGCAACATTCAGGGTCTCGCGTTCGGTGACGGCGCGCAGGCGATCAAGCGCTATTTGCCGGAGGCGCGAGCCGGCGCCGATTTCGTGATCGTCGTGGCACACGTGGGGGCGGTCTGCGACTCCAGCACCGGCGCCGGGGACACCGCCGCCTGCCATGGTGAGATTCTCGACGTCGCACGCCAGCTCGATTCCGGGGCCGTGGACTTGATCGTCGCCGGTCACACGCACTGGCGCGTCAACACGGTGGTCAACGGCATCCCCATCGTGGAGGCGCAGTCCAGTGCACGGTCGATCGGCGTCGTCGATTTCGTGCGCGTCGGCGGCAGGCGCGAGGTGCGCGTACAGCTCGTCACCCCGTATGCCGATCAAGTGAGACCCGATGTCGCGTTGACCGAGGCGCTGGGCCGCCAGCAGCAGGCGGTGCGCAACATCTCGGAGCGGGTCGTCGCGCGACTCAAGTTCCCGCTGAAGCGACAAGGCGACGAGTACGGCCTGGGGCGGCTGATCGCCGACGCGCAGCGCGCCGCCGGCCGCGCCGACGCCGCGATCATGAACAACGGCGGCATTCGGGCCGATTTGCCCGAGGGCACCGTCACGTGGGGCCAGGTCTATCAGGTGCAGCCGTTCCAAAACCGCCTGTTGCGGCTCACGGTCAAGGGCTCAGTGCTGCAGGATGCGCTGGAGCAGTGCGTGGCTGGGCAGGATCATGTCCCGGACTGCCATGTCGCGGGTGTCGAGGTGTGGTTTGACGGGCATCAGGCGCCCGGCAAGCGCATCAGCCGGATTCGCTTCGACGGCGGCAAGAACGCCGACAAGAACGGCACCTACACGCTGGTCGTCAGCGATTTCATGGCGACGGGTGGCTCGGGATTCCGGATGCTGGTCGGCTCGCCCAAGGAAGACATCGACGTCGTCGATATCGACGCCCTGACTCGCTATCTGGGTGTGCAGCGCGCTCCCGTGGAGGCGCCCGACAGCGCGCGCTTCCATCGTACCGACCGCTGATGCGGGTTTTCGTCAACGACAAAGCCGTCGAAGTACCACGGGGCGCGCGCGTGCGCGACGCCGTCGCGCAGGCCGACGACGGCCTGGCGAAGCTGCTCGACGGCGCGGCGTACGTCACCGACGCCGCGGGGCGTCCGATCGATGCCGGTGATGCCGTCGGCGAAGCGGGTTCCGTCTATCGCGTCGTCGTCTCCGCGCGACGCGAGGGGAAGCCGCGGCTCACCAAGGAGGCGTTGCGACGCTGGCCCAAGGCCGAGCTGCATGTGCATCTCGATGGCGCGCTGCGGCCCGCGACGATGCTGGAGCTGGCGCGCGAGCAGGGTCTGCGGTTGCCGGCCGACACCCCCGACGCGCTCGCCAAAGCGATGCTGGTGCGCGACGCCAAGAGCCTCGAGGAATACCTCCAGAAGTACGAGATCACGCTCTCGGTTCTACAGACCGCGCAGGCGCTGGAGCGGGTCGCGTATGAATTCGTGCTCGACAAGGCGGCGGAAAACGTCCGCTACGTGGAGGTACGGTTTTCGCCGTTGCTGCATCGTCCCGCGCTGACGCTTACGCAGGCGATCGAAGCACCGCTCGCCGGCATCCGCCGCGCCGCGGCCGATACCGGCACGAAGGTCGGGGTGATCGTCTGCGCCATGCGCACGCGACCGCCTGCCGAGTCCCTCGAGCTGGCGCGCGCGGCCGCGGAGTATCACGGCGCCGGCGTGACGGCATTCGACCTCGCCGGAGCGGAGCGAGGGCATCCGGCACGCGATCACCGCGCGGCATTCGAGTACGCGGCCGCGCACGGTATGGCCTGTACGTGTCACGCCGGTGAAGGCGACGGGCCGCATTCGATCGACCAGGCCTTGCACGAGTGTGGGGCGCAACGCATCGGTCACGGTACACGCCTCTTGGAAGACACGGCGTTGCTCGACGAAGTCGTTGAACGCCGTATGCCGTTGGAGATGTGCCTCACCAGCAATGTGCATACGCACGTGGTGCCCTCGGTGGCGGAGCATCCCTTTAAGCGCTATTTCCAGCAGGGTGTCGTCGTCACGCTGAACACTGATGGCCCGTTGACCGACGGCATCACGCTGACGGACGAGTACTTTCTCGCGCACGCCGTCCTGGGTCTCTCGCCCGACGATCTGGCGCGCGTTGTCCTGAACGCCTGCGAAAGCGCATTTCTCCCGGAGTATGAAAAGGTGGCGCTCGTGTCCCGTGTCCAAAGTGAATTGGGGGCTCTCTGATGTCCGCGAGACGCGTTCTCTTCGCGTTCATGGTCACGTTCGTGTGCGCGCTCGTGGTGTTCACGTTGCCTCGGTTCGTGTTCAATACGCTGAGCGGGGCGACACCTCAGGCGACCGCCCAGGATACGGTGAAAGCTCAAGTGACCGCCGCACCTCGCTCCCTCGGCTCACGACTCACCGGAATCTTCGGGCTCATCCTGATCCTCGGCATCGGTGTCGCCTTCTCGCGCAACCGCCGGGCGATCAGCGGGCGCGTGGTCGCCTGGGGCGTCGGTCTCCAGCTGTTGTTCGCGATCTTTGTGCTCCGGGTCCCGATTGGTCAGACGATCTTCACCTGGCTCGGCGCCACCGTGACGAAGATTCTCAGCTTCTCCTACGCCGGCTCGGAATTCGTGTTCGGAGAGATCGGCAAGCAGCATTCGAGCATCGGCGTCGTGTTCGCGTTCCAGATCATGCCCGCGATCATCTTCGTCTCCGCGCTGTTCGCGATCATGTACTACCTCGGCATCATGCAGGTCGTGGTGAAGGCGTTCGCCGTCGCGATGAACAAGATCATGGGCGCAAGCGGCGCCGAAAGCCTCAACGTCGCGGCGTCGATCTTCATGGGGCAGACCGAAGCCCCGCTCACGATCCGGCCGTTCCTGCCGCGCATGACGCGCTCCGAGCTGATGACCGTGATGACGGCCGGGATGGCGCACGTGTCGGGCTCGATCATGGCGGCCTACATCGCGTTCGGGATCGAGGCACGCCATCTGCTGACGGCCGTCATCATGACCGCGCCCGGCACGATCATGATGGCGAAGATTCTCGAGCCCGAGACCGAGGTCCCCGAAACGCTGGGCGGCGTGAAGGTCGACATCCCGCGCACCGACGTGAACGTGCTCGATGCGGCGGCCCGCGGGACGAGCGAGGGGTTGCAGCTCATGCTCAACGTGATCGCGATGCTGATTTCGTTCATCGCGCTCATCGCACTGGTGAACGGCCTGTTCGGCTGGATCCACGGATTTGCGCCCTGGTTCCCGGCCACGCTGCAGACCGTTCTGGGGTGGATATTCCGGCCGATCGCCTGGGTGATGGGAGTTCCGTGGCATGACAGCGGTGCGGTGGGCGGACTGCTCGGCGAGCGTATGGTCATCAATGAATTCATCGCCTACGCCCATCTCGGTCCGATGAAGGGCAGTCTCGACCCCGTCTCGTTTACCATCGCCACCTTTGCGCTCTGCGGCTTCGCGAATCTCAGCTCGGTGGGCATTCAGATCGGCGGCATCGGCGCCCTGGCGCCCGATCGCAAGCACGATCTGGCGCGCCTCGGATTCCGCGCGATGATCGCCGGCACCCTCGCCAATTTCCTCTCCGCGACGCTGGCCGGAATCCTGTTGTGACGGGGAAGGGGGACGGGGGAGGGGGAGGGGGGACGGGAGCAGCCGCCGCAACTGAAGCAGTCAAGCAACGCCTGGGGAAGCTCAAGCCTCGTATCGCAATCGTTCTGGGCTCGGGGCTGGGATTTCTTGCTGACGAAGTTGCCAACCCGATCCGCATTCCCTACCACACGATCCCCGGCTTTCCCGAGCCCGGTGTGGCCGGCCACAAAGGCGAGTTGGTCGTCGGAACCCTCGAGGGCGTCCCGGTCATCGTGCAGGCGGGGCGCTTTCATTTGTACGAGGGACATCCGGCCGCGGTAGCCGGCCTGCCGGCCCGCGTCTTTGCGGAGCTGGGCGTCGAAATCCTGATCGTGACCAATGCCGCGGGAGGGGTGCGGCGCACGTTCCCTGGGGGGACCCTGATGCTGATCGCCGACCACATCAACCTCATGTGGCGCAATCCGCTGATCGGGCAGCCCGAGCCGGGCGAGCAACGCTTCCCCATCATGCACGAGCCGTACGACGAGGGGCTGCGCGCCGTCGCCCGCGCGGTGGCCACGGAAGCCGGGATTCGGATGGAGGAGGGGGTCTACGCGGCCCTGCTGGGCCCGTCGTATGAGACGCCTTCCGAGGTCCGGATGCTCGAACGGCTCGGCGCGGATGCCGTCGGGATGTCCACGGTGCCGGAGGTCCTGGTAGCGCGGTCGCGCGGCATCCGCTGCCTGGGCTTCTCCATTATTACGAACCCCGGGGCCGGGATAACGGGGGAAACCCTGTCGCATGAGGAGGTCCTGTCGGTAAGTGAGCGGGTAGCGCGCCAGCTGTCGGTGTTGTTGAAAGGAGTGTTGAGGCGATTGTAGCGGCTAATCTCTTTTCCCGAGCCCCCAGCCCCCAGCCCCCAGCCCCCAGCCCCAGCCCCATTAGTTCCTGACGTTCTCTTTGCAACCTTTGCTCATCCCGCTCTGTCATATGGAACGATAACCGCCGCGCGCTCGCCGTCAGCGTTCGCGACCGGGGTTCACCCTTCACCTTCGCACCCGGACGCATATGCCGACGACGCTCCAGCTGCTTCTCGCTCTGGTGGGTAGTGACCCGCTCGTTGCCGTCGACTCGCCACCTCCGGCACCGCCAGGACCACAACAGGTCCGCGCGATTCGGGTGGACGCCACACAAGCCGTCACGATCGACGGCCTGTTGCGCGAATCGCTCTGGCAGACCGCCGAGCGGATCACCGGCTTTACGCAGCGCGATCCTACCCAGGGCGCGGTGCCGACCGAGAGCACGGTCGTCTATATCGCCTATGATGACGCCGCACTGTTCATCGCCGCTCGGCTGTACGACTCGCATCCCGACTCGATTGTTGCACGACTGGCGCGTCGGGATCAGGGCACGAATTCTGATCGCTTCCAGGTCTTCATCGATTCGTATCACGACAAGCGCAGCGGCTTCTACTTCGGGATCAATGCCGCCGGCACGCAGTACGATGGCACCCTCTTCAACGACGATTGGGACGACGACACCTGGGATGGCGTGTGGGAGGGGAAGGTCACGCGCGACGCGCAAGGGTGGATCGCGGAGATGCGCATTCCCTACTCGCAGCTGCGCTTCGTGCGGCAGGATCAGTACGTGTGGGGCATCAACTTCCGCCGCGACATCGCGCGCAAAAACGAGTTCGATTACATCGCGTATACGCCGCGGGACGGCCGTGGCTTCGTGTCGCGTTTCCCCGACCTCGTCGGGGTCGAGCGCATCGAGCCGCCACGCCGCCTCGAGATTCTGCCGTACGTGACGAGCCGCGCGGCCTTTACGCGCCAACCCTCCGGGAACCCGTTCAATGACGGCTCGAAGCTCGAGCCGGGGTTCGGCGCGGACGCGAGGATCGGGCTCGGCTCGAATCTGACGCTCAACGCCACGATCAACCCCGATTTCGGCCAGGTCGAAGTCGATCCCGCGGTCGTGAACCTGAGCGACCGCGAGACCTTCTTCAACGAGAAGCGGCCGTTCTTCGTGGAGGGCTCATCCATTTTCGAGTTCGGGTTCGGCGGCCAGAGCAATTTCTGGGGATTCAACTGGTCGGGACCGAGCTTCTTCTACAGCCGCCGGGTCGGGCGCTCGCTGTCCGCGCCGGGAGCACCGAGCAACGGCTACGTGGACGGGCCAGACGGGGCCCACATCCTGGGCGCCTTGAAGCTGACCGGCAAGGTGGCCGGTAGCTGGAACGTGGGCGGTCTGACGGCGGTGACCGCGCGGGAGCGCGCCACCCTCCAGGACAGCCTGGGCGCGCGCTGGGGTCAGGAAATGGAGCCGCTGGCGACGTACGGGGTGTACCGCGCCCAGAAGGAGTTCGCCAAGGGCCGCCAGGGCCTTGGCTTCGTATCGACGATCGCGGGCCGGTCGTTTGACGATGCCGTCCTGCGCGACGTCCGTAACAGCAATTCGATGACCGTGGGAACGGATGGGTGGGTCTTCCTCGATACGTCCAAGACGTGGGTGACGACCGCCTGGGTCGCCGCGTCGCGGATCGCCGGGACGCCTGCTCGTATCGCATCGGTGCAGCGCAACTCCGTGCACTACTTCCAGCGGCCTGATGCCCCGAGCCTGCACGTCGATACCACCGCGACATCGCTCACGGGCACGGCGGCACGCTTCACGCTCGCCAAGCAGCGCGGCAATACGTTCGTGAACTCCGCCTTCGGCGTGATCTCACCCGGATTCGATGTGAACGATCTCGGCTTCCTGTCGCGCACCGGCTACATCAACATGCACTTGGGGGGCGGGCGCACTTGGAGCAAACCCGGCAAACATTACCGCTATGCGGAAACCGGCGGCGCGTTGTTCAGGAACTACGATTGGGACGGCAATATCAACTGGTCGGGCGGGTTCAATTTCGGATACGTCCAGTTCAACAATTACTACTGGTTCAATTGGAACGTCGCCTACAATCCCTGGACGGTCGACAATCGCCGTACCCGGGGCGGGCCGTTGCTGTTACTGCCGCCGGGGTATCAGTTCGGGATCGACATGGGCTCGGACAGCCGCAAATCGCTGACGCTGAGCGGCGGCGCGTTCACCTACTTCCGCTCTTCGCAGGACGTGGAGTGGTCCACCTATGTCAAGATGCAGTATCGGCCCGCGCCGAACGTCTCGGTCAGCGTCGGACCGAACCTATACAAACAGACGCAGCCCTACCAGTACATCACCGCGATTGCCGACACGACGGGTGCGGCGGCGAGCACCTACAACACTCACTACATCTTCGGTGGGCTCAGTCAAACCGAATTGTCGGCGGCCATCCGGCTCAATTGGACGTACAGCCCGACGCTCTCGCTCCAGCTGTACGCGCAACCGCTGATTTCCGCGGGCCGGTACGATTATTACCGCGAGCTCGCCCGCCCGCGCAGCGCCTCGTTCATCCGATACGGCCGCGACAACGGCTCGACGATCGCGTACGTCGATTCGACGAACTCGTACACCGTCGATCCGGACGGCGCCGGCCCGGCACAGCCGCTGTCGTTCGACAACCAGAACTTCAATTTCAAGTCGCTGCGGGGCAACGCGGTGCTCCGCTGGGAGTACATGCCCGGCTCCACGCTCTATTTCGTGTGGACCCAGAGCCGCCAGGACTACGAGTCGGTCGGCGACTTCAACTTCGGCTCCTCGATGCGACGGATGCTGCGCGCCCCGGCCGACAACATCTTCATGATCAAGGCGACCTATTGGTGGAATCCGTGATCTTCGGATAGAACGCCGTTCATTCGGGATCTGCGGTAGGGGCACCGGGATGGTTTTGGTAGGGGCGCAGCATGCTGCGCCCCTACATCGTTTTTGATCGGTTTTCTACAATCCCTCCTGCGGCGGCCTGGGCGGCGCCGGCACAAAATGATTTAGCGGTCCGTGACCTTCGGGGCTTCCCAACCCCGGCGCGGCCGCAATCGCCCGATGCACGAAATCGAGCGCGTCGGTCACGGACTGCTGGAGCGGCCGACCGAGCGCGAGACCGGCCGTGATCGCGGCCGACAGCGTGCAGCCGGTCCCGTGCGTCGACGTCGTGTCGATGCGCTCGTGCGTGAAGCGGCGCGTTGTGCCGTTGTGCACCAGGACGTCCACGATCGTCGTCGCATCCGCGAGATGCCCGCCTTTCACGAGCGCGGCGCGCGCCCCCATCGCGACCAGCGCGCGTCCCGCCTGCTCCATCCGATCCGGGGTTCGCACCTCTGCCGCGACGAGTATCTCCGCCTCGTTCAGATTCGGCGTCACGAGCAACGCGAGCGGCACGAGGCGCCGCGCGATCGATTGCTCGGCATCGCGGTCGAGCAGCCGGTCACCTGAGGTTGCCACCATCACGGGGTCGAGCACGTACGTCGTGAGATGATGACGGACGAGGCGTCCCGCGACTGCTTCGACGATTTCCGCGGATCCCAGCATGCCGCTCTTGACCGCGGCGGCGCGCAAGTCATCGGCGAGTGCGTCGATCTGTTTTGCAACGAGCCCCGCTGGCAGTGCCTGCCAGGCCATGACGCCGAGGGTATTCTGGGCGGTGACCGCCGTGATCGCACTGGTGCCGTAAACGCCGAATTGATGGAACGTCTTGAGATCGGCCTGAATGCCGGCCGCACCTCCCGAGTCCGAACCCGCGATGGTGAGGGCGATTCTCATAATCCCCCCAGCTGTGCCTTGGCGAAAGCAGGGGCCGGCGCAATCTTTGGGGCACCAGTGACCGGTACGAGGACACGCATTCGCAGTAATCTGCAGTCGACCGTCCGCGATCTACAACGCCGCAAGGCGCGTGGGCGCCGCGGGCTCGCGGTCGTGGAAGGGGTGCGGCTCGTGGAAGAAGCGCTGGCGGCCGGCCTCGAGTTCAAGGGCGCGCTCGTCTCCCCCGAGCTGGCACGGACCACGCGGGGTCAGGCGCTCACCGCGGAGCTCGCCAGCCACGCGGTCACGGTCGAAGAAGTTGGATCGCGCACGTTCGGCGATCTCGCGGGCACGGACACGCCGCAGGGGATCCTCGCGATCGTGCAGCCACGCGCGTGGGCGCTGACGGACATCGCCGCGGGACCGCTCCTCGTCGTCGACGGTGTGCAAGACCCCGGGAACGTCGGCACGCTGATCCGCACCGCGCATGCGCTGGGGGCGTCGGCGAGCCTGTTGCTGCGTGGCAGCGCCGATCCGATGAACCCGAAAGCGTTGCGGGCGGCGATGGGGGCGACGTTCCGGCACCCCGTCGTGCAGCTCGACGACGGGCCGTTCATCGCGTGGGCGCGCGAGCGCGGCATCACGTTGTGGGCGGCCGCGGCGGATGGTGTGCCGCTGGCACGAGCGCTCGATTCCCGAACATCACGCCAGGAGCTGATTGCGGTGATCGTCGGCAACGAAGGAGCGGGAATCCGCCCGCAGCTCAACGCGATCGCGGCCCAGCGCGTCGCGATTCCGCTGGCGCGCGGCGCGGAGTCGCTCAATGTCGCGGTGGCGGCGGGCATCCTGCTGTACGAGGTCCTGCGTGGCCACTGACATCGTCATCGTCGTCGGCGTCGTGCTGCTTGGCCTCTGCGTGGGAAGCTTTCTCAACGTGTGCATCCTGCGGCTGCCACGGGACCAGTCACTGCTGCGGCCGCGGTCGACGTGTCCGCACTGCAAACAGCCCATCGCCTGGCGCGACAACATTCCCGTGTTCTCGTGGCTGTGGCTCCGCGGCAAATGCCGCTGGTGCCACCAGCCCATCTCGAAACAGTATCCGCTCATCGAGGCGCTGGTCGGCGTGCTGTTCGGCGCGTCGCTGCTCGCGTATGGCATGACGCTGCACGCCGTCGCGGCGGCGCTGTTCGGGACATTGCTCCTCGGTATCGCGATCACCGACGCGCGCCACTACATCATCCCGGATGAGTTCACCTGGGGCGGGCTCGTCATCGGTCTGCTGCTCGCGCTCGGCGGCGGGGTCGACGGTTTCCTGCAAGCGCTGCTCGGCGCCGCCGTCGGGTTCGTTTTGCTGTGGCTCGTCGGGATGGCGGGGACGTGGGTGTTCAAGGAAGAAGCGATGGGTGGCGGCGATGTAAAAATGATGGCGATGGTCGGCAGCTTCGTCGGGTGGCAGGGCGTGCTGCTCACCGTGTTCGCCGGCGCGGCACTGGGCTCGCTCATTTTCATCCCGTTGTCCATCAAAAAGAAGCGACTGGTGCCGTTCGGGGTATTCCTCGCGGTAGGGGCGGTGGTCGCGTTCGTGTTCGGTGATGCGATCATCGCCTGGTATGGGCATTTCCTCAAAGGCGACTAATCGAGATGGGTAATCCCTTCGAAGGGCTGTTCGATTCCGGCGACGTGCTGGAGCGCGTGGGCATCGACATCACGGCCCAGGCGCGCCGCGGCGATCTCGAGCCGGTGCGCTGCCGCGACGCCGAGATCGCCCGCGTGGTCGACATCCTGCTGCGGCAGGGGAAGAACAATGCGGCGCTCGTCGGAAAGGCCGGCGTTGGCAAGACGGCCATTGTGGAAGGGCTCGCCCAACGCATTGCGGCGGGGGAGGTGCCGCCCGCCCTCAAGGATGCCCGCCTCCTGGGACTCGACCACGTCTCGATGCTGGCCGGTACATCGTTCCGCGGTCAGTACGAGGACCGCATCCGCCGGCTGGTGCAGGCGCTGCAGGCCGATCGCAATCTCATCCTGTTCGTGGACGAGCTGCACAACCTCATCGGGCAGGGTACGGCGATGGGGGCGGCGATGGACGCCGCCAACATGCTGAAGCCCGCGCTGGTCCGCGGGGACATTCGCGTGATCGGCGCGACGACGGGCGAGGAGTACAGCAAGTGGATCCGTACCGATCCCGCCCTCGAACGCCGGTTCCAGCCGGTGACGATCGAAGAGCTGGACGCGATCCAGACGTGGGAGGTCCTGGTTGCCCGCCGGCCGCGGCTCGAGCGCCATCATGCCGTGGCCATTGCGGACGACGCGCTCAAAGCCGCGATCGTGCTGACCGACCGCTTCGTGCCCGATCGCGCGCGGCCCGACAAGGCGATTGACGTGCTCGACGAGGCCTGTGCGCACGCGCAGGCGATGGCGCGCGTGTCTCCGGAGCTCAACAAGCTGATCCGCGACCGCAAGAAAGTCGAAGCGCTGATTCGACGCGGGCTGACGGAGGAGGAAGGCACGACGCCGGAGGAGCCGATGCCGGATCTGGCGACGGTGCTGCAGCGATTCGGTGAGGAGATCGAGCAGTTGCTTGGGGGCGGCGAAGGGCGGCGAAAGGCGGCGAAAGAAGCGGCGGCAACGGAAGAGACAACGCCGCCCCCCGGCGCCGACCGTCCTCCCCCGTCTTCGCTCGAAGCTCAGCGCATCGACCTCGATCGCCGCCTCCGCGCCGAGCTCGAGCGCCAGGGACTCGTCGTCACGGGCAAGGAGGTCGCGCGCGTCGTCGGGCAAGCAGTGGGGAAGGGTATCGAGTGGGCCGGCTGATCCAGCTCGCCGCCGCCGTTGTCGTCGCCGTGAGTCTCGGATGCCGCGAGCGGGCCCAGGCGGTGCAGGGTGATGCCGAGCTGAAGGACATGGTGCACCGGATGATGCCCGTTGTCGCGCAGGCGGCCGGACTCCCGTTCAAGCGCGAGCCCCTGGTGCTGCGCCGCAGCCGCGCCCAGGTGCGCGACTACGTCATCCACAAGTTCGACGATGACCTGCCCCCCGCCGAGCTCGCCGGCCTGCAATCGGCGCTGCGGCTCTTTGGTCTGATTCCCGATTCGCTCGCGCTCCGACCTACGATGATCGATCTGCTCACCGAGCAGATCGCGGGCTACTACGATCCCGATTCGAATGCCTTGTATATCCCGGCCGACATCGAGCCGTTTCAGCTGCGCATCGTCGTGTCGCACGAGCTGGTACACGCATTGCAGGACCAGTACGTGCGTCTCGATTCGATCATCACGCAGCGCCACGCCAATGACCGGCGCTCGGCGGCGCAGGCGATCCTCGAGGGTCAGGCGACGGTCGCGCAGATTCCGGTCCTGATGCCGGAGCAGAAGCCGGACACCTTCCCGCTGGGCTGGTTCTGGAAGCAGCGAGCCGCGATGGCGGCGCAGCAGGCGCAAATGAAAGAATTCGCGCGTGCGCCACTGTGGCTGCGGGAAGGGCTCGTCTTTCCCTATCTCGGCGGCGCCGACTTCATCGTGTGGTTCCGGCACAAATACTTCGGCCGCTCGGTGCTCGACTCCATACCACGTTCCACGGAGCAGATTCTTCATCCCGAGCGCTACGCGGCACACGATGAGCCCACGGATCTCATGTTCTCGTCAGGGGAGCCCGACACGGTGCAGTTCGAAGACGGTCTGGGCGAGTTCGAAACCCGATTGCTGTTTCAACAACACCTAGGAGATGAAACGGAAGCAGCGACCCTCGCCTCCGGTTGGGACGGCGACCGCTATCAGGTTTTCGGGGCGAAGAGCGACGCGTTGGTCTGGTACAGCGTGTGGGACGACGCCGCGGCGGCGGCACGGTTCATGGGGGGGCTGCAGCGTGCGTGGGCAAAGCGACGGTCGGACGGCCGAACGGCCCGACGGTCGGAGATACGGCAGCTAACGATCCAGGGCCGACCCGTGGTGCGCCTGGTCGATGCTCCCAACGATTGGAAAGGTTGGCGTTCGATCCCGACCGTGCGTCTCAATGGAGGAAACGAGTAATCGTGTAGATCAACAGGCCGACGAGCCCGCCGACGAGCGTGCCGTTGATCCGCACGAATTGCAGGTCTCTTCCCACCGCCAGCTCGAAGCGCCGCGACGTCGCGGCCGCAACCCAACTCGCCACCGGCTGGGCAAACAAGTCGCCGATCTCGTGCCGGTACTTTTCCACCACGCTCGCCGTCACATCGATCAACAGATCGTCGATGTCGGCGAGGAGTGTGGGATTCGATAACAGGGCAACGCCGAATTCGCTCAGGCCACTGTCGAGCGGGCTCGGCCCTTTTCCCGTGCCACCGCCGTCGGCGGCGGTTGCGTACTTGCTTACCGCCTGCCGGATTCCTTCCCACAGCTTTCGCGCCAGCTCGTCGGTTTGCGCGCCCATGAGCCACTCTTCCTTCAGGGCCTCCGCGCGCGCAATCACGTCCGGCGAATGCTGCAGCCGCTCGATGAAGTCGCGAATCGCGTCGTCGAACGCGGTACGCAGCGGATGCGCCGGATCCCGCACCATGTCCTGCAACAGCCGCTCGACGGCCTCGATGATTTTCTGGTAGATCTTGTCGTCCAGGACGGGAGGCACCCACCACGGCGTCTCGGCGCGCACGCGCTCGCGAATCAAGTCGCGGTTGTTCCTCACCGCCTCCGCCGCCAGCTTCACCGTCGCGTTGAGCAGCTCTTCCTGCCGGTTGTCGGCCAGCGCCAGCGCCAGCGTCTTGCCGAGCGCCGGCGCGACGCGAAACGTCCGGACGCGGTTCCGCACAACCTGACTGACCAGATCCTGGAGCTCGTTGGGGGGCAATCCGTCGAGCGTTTTCACCAGCCCGGTGGCGAATTGCCGTGAGATCTGGCGCGCATGCTCGCGATCGGCGAGCCACTGGGCCGCGCGTTCCGCGGGATGGACCCGCCGCAGGTTCGCGCCGATCACATCGCGCGACAGGAAGTGATTCTGCACGAAGTTGCCGTGGATCTGTCCGATGCGCTCCTTGCGTGTCGCGACGATGGCGGTGTGGGGAATCGGCAAGCCGAGCGGGTGGCGGAACAGCGCCGTCACCGCAAACCAATCCGCCAGGCCGCCCACCAGTGACGCCTCGGCGGTTGCGCGGACGTAGCCGAGCCATGCGAACTGCGGCTCGTAAATGCTTGCGACCACGAATACGAGTAGCGCGACCCCGAGCAGCGCGGTCGCCCGCCACTTCATGGCGTCGAGCCGTGCCTGCCGCTCCGCGTCGTCCGGCCGCGACCACTGCGGGATTACCTGCTGCGGGGTGACCTGCTGCGTCTGTGGCGTCTGCTGCGTCTCGCGGATCTGGCCCGTCATAGATGCCAAGATAAGACCCCCACTTGGTTTAAGGGTACTCGCCATTTAGCTTGCTACGCTTATGTTTACCGCCCTTTCCGAGCAGCTGACCGGGGTACTTAACCGGCTCAGAAGTCGCGGGGTGCTCTCGGAAAGCGACGTCACCGACGCGTTGCGCGAGATTCGCCGCCACCTGCTCGAGGCGGACGTGAGTTTCGAGGTCACGCGCGGGTTCGTCGAGCGGGTCCGCGAGCGGGCCGCCGGCACGCTGCACGTCAAGGCAGTCAGTCCCGGCCAGCAAGTCGTCAAGCTGGTGCATGACGAACTGGCACGCATGCTGGGCGCATCGGACGAGGCGTTGGCGTCCGGTGTAGGGGCGCAGCATGCTGCGCCCTTACATTTTGCGTCCGTAGGCCCAACGGTCATTCTGTTGGTCGGGTTACAGGGATCGGGGAAGACCACTACCGCGGCCAAGCTCGCGCGGCGGCTGAAGCTCGAGCAGAAAGCCCCGGCGCTTGTGGCGGCCGACATTTATCGGCCCGCGGCAGCGGAGCAGCTGCGGCAGCTCGGTGAGCAGATTGGCGTGCCGGTTTTGGCAGGTGTAGGGGCGCAGCATGCTGCGCCCCTACCTGACCTGGTCCGGAATGCGTTGCGCGAAGCGGAATCGGCCCGGGCACGGACGGTGATCGTCGATACCGCCGGCCGCCTGCAGATCGACGCCGAGATGATGGATGAGCTGAAGGCGCTGAAGGCGGCTGTCGCGCCGAAGGAAGTGTTGCTCGTCGCCGATGGGATGACGGGGCAGGACGCGGTGAAGATCGCGCGCGGATTCCACGAGGGTGTCGGGCTCACGGGTGTGATCCTGACGAAGCTCGACGGCGATGCCCGCGGCGGCGCGGCGCTGTCGATTCACGGCGTGACCGGCGTGCCGATCAAGTACGTCGGCGTGGGTGAAAAGACGGACGCGCTGGAACCGTTCGATCCGGCCCGCATGGCGGGTCGGATTCTCGGGCAGGGCGACGTCGTGGCGCTGGTCGAGAAGGCCGCCGCCAACGTCGATGCCGAAGCCGCCAAGCGTCTCGAGCAAAAGGTCCGGTCCAAGAAGGGCATGGACCTGCAGGACTTTTTGGTGGCGTTGAAGCAGATGCAGAACATGGGACCGCTGAAGCAGGTGCTCGGGCTGCTGCCGGGGATCAACGCGAAGGCACTGCAGGGTGTGTCGCTGGACGACAAACGCCTCAAGCACGTGGAAGCGATCGTGCTCTCGATGACGCCTGAAGAGCGGGCCGATCCCGGCGTATTGAACGGGAATCGCAAGCTGCGGATCGCGAAGGGGGCCGGACGGCCCGTGCAGGAAGTGAATCGGCTGTTGGAACAATTCCAGCAGCTGCGCAAGATGGGCAAGTTCTTGAAAAGGATGTAGGGAACGCTATGGCAACTCGAATTCGGCTGCGCCGGGTCGGACGGAAGGGTCAGGCCTATTTCCGTATCGTCGTCGCGGACTCCAAATCACCGCGCGACGGGCGCTTTGTGGCGACGATCGGCAATTACAATCCGCGCGCCAATCCAGCGGTGATCGACGTGAACGCAGAGCAGGCGCGGGCCTGGCTGGAGAAGGGCGCGACGCCCACCGATACGGTGCGGTCGCTCCTCAAGAAGGCCGGCGTACTCGGCAAATCGGCGCCCCCGTCTCCTCCGCCCTCCCCCCCGCCGGCCGCCGCGTAGTCGGGCGGCTGCGCAAGCCGCACGGCCAGCAGGGGGAGGTGGCGGTGATCCCCCTCGTGGAGAATCCGGGGACGGTGTTCGTGCCGAAAGCGCGCGTCTACGTCCTCGACGAAGATCGCAAAGTGTTGGCCGGCCCCCTCGTCGTCGCGCGGCGCCGTGCCTATCACCGCGAGTGGTTGCTCGGCTTCGAGGGCGTAACGTCGCGGTCGGCGGTCGAAGGATGGCGTGATCAGCTTGTCGCGGTGGATGAGTGAGTGACGATGTTGCGGATCAACGTCGTGACGCTGTTTCCCGAATGGTTCGCGCCGGCGCTGCGATCGAGCATCCTGGGACGCGCGGCGGCATCAGGGTTGGTGCAGTATCGAGTCGTGCAGCTGCGCGATTATACGCACGACAAGCACCACACGGTGGATGACGCGCCGTACGGTGGCGGCGCCGGGATGGTGCTGAGAGTGGAGCCGTTGGTGGAGGCGGTGGAGGATCTGAAGGTCGTGCAGGGTCCAATCGTCCTCCTGTCGGCGCGCGGAACGCTGTTCACGCACGATACCGCGGTCCGTTATTCGTTGGGCAGTGAGCTGACGTTGTTATGTGGGCACTACAAGGACGTCGATCAGCGAGTGGTGGACGTCCTTGGGGCTGAAGAAGTCTCGATCGGCGATTTCGTGTTGTCGGGCGGAGAGCCGGCGGCGTTGTGCGTGGTGGACGCGGTCGTGCGGCTGCTGCCCGGCGCGCTGGGAGATCACGCGTCGGCGTCGAGCGACTCGCATTATGAGGGTTTATTGGCGCCGCCCAGCTACACGCGGCCGCCCAGCTATCGCGGGCTCGACGTCCCGGACGTATTGTTGAGTGGCGACCACGACAAGATTGCGGCATGGCGGGCGGCTGAGGCCGAGCGCCTCACGCGCGAACGCAGACCAGATATATGGTCGAAACACGGGGAATAGTCATGGAAAAGCTAAGAGCAGTCGAGCGCGAGGGCCTGAAGACCGACATTCCGGCATTCGCTCCCGGCGATACGGTGCGCGTCATGGTGCGCGTGCGCGAAGGTGAGAAGGAGCGTCTCCAGGCGTTCGAGGGCATCTGCATTGCCCGGCGCGGTGGCGGCATCAACGAAACCTTTACCGTCCGCAAGATTTCGGCGGGCGTGGGCGTCGAGCGAATCTTCCCTCTGCATGCGCCGTTGATTGCCGAGATCGGGTTGCTGCGCAAGGGCCGCGTGCGGCGCGCCAAACTCTACTTCCTGCGCCGCCTCGCCGGGAAAGCGGCACGGATCCGTGAGAAACGCGGGATCACCGTCCCCACCGTCGGCACTGCCGAACAGGAGCCGACGCAGACGTGAGGCACCGCCGCCCGTCGCTGAAACGCGAGGCGGCGTTGTGGTGCGAAGGGTGCAGTATCGTCGCCGGAATCGATGAAGTCGGCCGCGGTCCACTAGCTGGTCCAGTGGTTGCCGCGGCCGTCGTGTTTCCGATGGGTGCGAAGCCGATTCGGGGCCTGGACGATTCGAAAGTGCTCACGGCGATGCAACGCAACAAATTCGCGGCAAAGATTCGCGAGCGCGCGTTCGCCGTCGCCGTGGGCGCCGCCAGCGTGCGCGAAATCGACCGGCTCAATATCCGGCGCGCCTCGATTCTTGCCATGGAGCGCGCGCTCGATCGCCTCGGTTTCGTGCCCGGGCACGTGCTGATCGATGGCCTGCCGTGTCCCGAGCTCGGCCGCGACCACGAGGCGATCGTGGACGGCGACGCCCGCTGTCATTCGATCGCCGCGGCATCGGTCATCGCCAAAGTGCTGCGCGACTACCTGATGGACCGCCTCGCCCTCCGCCACCCAGGCTATTGCTGGGAGACCAACAAGGGCTACGCAACCGCCGAGCATCTCGAGGCCATTCAGCGGCTCGGTCCGACCCGCCATCACCGGTACAGTTTCGAACCGGTCGCGCAAATCGAGCTGCTAGCGGTTTCGGCTCCGACGTAATCCCGTCAGGAATTCCGCTGTCGGCCGCGTGTTGAGGATGTCGGCCGCGGTAAGCCACGCCCGCCGGGCCAAGGCCACGGCGAATCGCATGAATCCCAGCTCGCGCACATTGTGGGCGTCGGTCGAGAGCACGAACCGGACGCCGTGCGATTTGGCGGCCGCGGCGAGCGTGTCGGGCAGATCCAACCGTTCACTGCCGTTGATCTCGAGCAGGCATCCGGTCTTCGCCGCAGCCTTGGCGACCACATCGAAGTCGAGCGGGTAGGACGGTCGCGACGGCATGATGCGGCCGGTGGGGTGGCCGATCGCATCGACCCAGGGGTTGTCGATCGCGCGGAGCAGGCGGTCGGTGAGCTGCCGCTCGGTCTGTTTCAGGCCGTAATGAATCGTCGCGACGACGTAATCGGCTTCCGCGAGCAGGTTGTCCGGAAGGTCGAGCTTGCCGCTTTCCAGAATGTCCATCTCGACGCTCTTGAGGACCCGAAACCCTCGCATTTCTTTATTGAGCCGATCGATCTCGGTCCATTGCGCGCGAATCTCCGCGGGACTCTGGCCGGCCATCGACGTGCGTGGGGAATGATCGGTGATCGCGATGTACGCGTAGCCGAGTGATCGCGCGGCTGCGATCATCTCTGTCAGGCTGGCTTTCCCATCGCTCGCGTCCGTGTGCATCTGCAGGTCACCACGGATGTCCCCTAACGCCACGAGCTTGGGAAGCTTGTGCTCCTTCGCGAGCGCGATTTCGCCGCGGTTCTCCCGCATCTCCGGCGGAATCCAATCGAGACCGAGCGCGGCGTAGACCTCTTCTTCCGTCCGGCCCGCGATACACTTCGATCCGCGATACACTCCGTACTCGTTCAGCTTGAGCTTCTTGGCCTGGGCGACCTTGCGCAGCTCGATGTTGTGCGCCTGGGAGCCGGTGAAGTACTGCATCGCCGCGCCGAAGGCCGCCGGCTCGACGACGCGCAGGTCGACCTGGAGACCGCTGGAGAGGCGCACAGTGGAGCGCGTGTCTCCTTGTGATGCCACCTGCGCGACTTCGCCGAACTTGCCGAACCGCGCGATTACGGCCGGAGCGTTGGCGCAGCTGACGACGATATCGAGATCACCGATCGTTTCCTTGTGTCGCCGGAAGCTGCCGGCGACGTCGATGGCATCGATCCCGCCGCCGGCTTTCAAATACTCGACGATCGCCCGCGCGTACTGCTCGGCTTCGTGCAGCACCATGCGGTTCTGGGTGGCGGCTCCCGGCCCGGTGCCGGATACGCCTTCGCGGATCTTCTCGAGCAGCTTGGGACCGAACCCTGACAGCTTCGCGATCTTGCCTTTTTCCAGCGCGTCCTTGAGATCCGCGACACTGTTTACCTGCAACTTCTCATGGAACAGCTTGACGCGCTTTGGGCCGAGGCCTGAGATGCGCAGCAAGTCGAGCAGTCCTGGTGGAATCGTCGCGACGAGCTGCTGGCGTTGCGGCATGTTGCCCGTTTCCACCAACGCGGTGATCTCTTTCGCGATGCCGCCCCCAATCCCCGGCAAGTCGGTCAGGTCGAATTCCCCCCCCGACACGAGCTCGGCGATGGGATCGGGATGATCCGCGACCGTCCGCGCCGCGTTGCGATAGGCCCGCACCTTGAATGGATTGCCCGCGGAGATCTCGAGCAGATCGGCGACGTCACTGAGAAGGCGGGCGATTTCGGCGTTCTGCATGAGAACCCGACGTAAGAGACGGTAAAGGACGGTAAGGGACGGTAAGGGTGTGATCAACCCGTACCGTCTCTTACCGTCTCTTACCGTCTCTTACCGTCTCTTACCGTCTCTTACCGTCCCTTACCGTCCCTTACCGTCCCTTACCGTCCTGACTCACCCTGCTTGCCATCTCTCGGTTCGAGTGATACGCTAGCCGTCCCGAAACATCCTTCCCATCCCGTCGGAGGCCGAAGCATGGTGCGCAAGCTCCTCGGGCCGGTGGTAGTGGCTCTCGTATTACCCGTGATGCTGGCTGCCCAATCGCAGGCGACGACAGGCGTCATCCGCGGCACGGTCACCGATCCCTCAGGGACGGCGGTCGCGGGCGCGACCGTGACCCTGCGGGAGACGCAGACCGGATTCCAGCGCCAGATCGTGACCAATGAGCGCGGCATTTTCGTCGCCTCCCTCATGCCACTCGGCGCGTATGACGTCACGGCCCGCGCGGTGGGCTTCAGCGAGACCCGGCGCACGGGGGTCCGCCTCGGCGTCGGTGAGACCATTGATCTGCGGCTCCCGCTCGGGGCGGTCCAGCTCCAGGCCGTCGTCGTCGAAGCGTCACAGCCCGTCGTCGACGCGACGAAGATTGAAAACTCGACCAGCCTGCCGGACGCGGCCGTCTCGCGCTTGCCCAATAACGGCCGGAACTATCTGAGTCTCACGCTCCTCACGCCGAACGTCGCCATCGTGCAAGGGCCCGATGGTGACGAGCTCTCGATTGCCGGACAGAAAGGCATTCATAACAACGTTTCGGTGGACGGAGCGGATTTCAACAATCCATTCTTCGGGGAGCAACGCGGGGGGCAGCGGCCGCCCTTCACCTTCAACCTGGACGCCGTGCAGGAGATCGTGGTGACGTCCTCGGGGGCGAACGCGGAGTTCGGTCGTTCCTCCGGCGGCTTCGTGAACGTGGTGACCAAGTCGGGGACCAATCAGCTCCGCGGCTCGCTGCACTATTATGGAAAGGACGGCGCGCTGTCGGGTCAGCCGCACCACGGCGGCGTCACGCTTTCCCCGCCCGACTTCACGCAGCACCAATTCGGCTTCACGCTTGGCGGGCCCATCAAGCACGACCGCGCGTTCTTCTTCGTGGCGTACGATCAGCAAATCTACGACGAAACCAAGCAGACCGACCCGAACCGCATCGATCCGGTGCTGCGCGCCTGGATGGACACCGCGTACGGCGGCGCACTCCGAAACGACTATGGGTCGATCGCGCGCACCAACAACGCCCGTGCGTTGCTGGCCAAATTCGACTTCCATCTCTCCGATCGTCATACGGCGTCGCTCAAGTACAATTACACCTGGTCGGAGCAGGCCAACGGAACGTTCGACGTCGATAGCTGGGCGCGGAGCGCCAACGGCCTAGAGCAGGATCACTCCAACGCGGTGAACGGTCAGCTGAGCTCGTATCTGTCGCCGCGCATCGCGAACGAATTCCGGTTCCAGTATTCGCGTGAGGATCGGCCGCGCCCCTACGACGGTCCGCGCAGCGCGGCCCTGGGGCAGAATCGGGTGGACGCGGGTGGCCGGCCGTTCCCGGATATTGCGGTCGGTCCCAATTTCCGGTTTGGCATGCCGTTCTTCCTGCCGATCTCCTACTACGACACGCGCGTGCAGTTGCTCGACAACATCTCGTACAGCGCGGGTGATCACTTCTTCAAGCTCGGTGCCGAGTACAACAAGGTGCATTCGATCCAGACATTCGTCGGCTTTGCGAACTCACGCTACATCTTCGCCAGCGTGCCGAGTTTCCTCGCGTTCGCCGATTCCGGCGACGCCAGTGGTGTGCTGCTGTATCTCCAGCAAGCGGGGGTCGGGCGGACCGTACGCGAGGCCGGGACCCAGAATATTCCGCAGACCGAGTACGCGCTCTATTTGCAGGACACCTGGAAGCCCAGTGCGAAATGGACGTTCAACTATGGGCTCCGTTGGGAGGCGCAGATCCAGGCTGATCCGATCACGCCCCCGTCCCAGGTGTTCTTCGCCCCCTTCATTGGACAGACGCGGACTCGCGTGAACAGCAATGGTGTGTCGGTCACCAGCACGTTCCCCTCCGACGGTACGATTCCGTCGGACAAGAAGATGTTCCAGCCGCGCTTCGGGTTTGCGTTCGATCCTGCGGGCGATGGGCGGCGCGTGCTGCGCGGCAGCGCGGGGTTGTACTTCGCACGCATTCCCGGTCTGAACCTGGCGTCGAGCCGCAGCACGAATGGGTCCGTCGGGATGACCTACTTCCGTGCCTCCTTCTTCGGTCCCGTGCCCCGGTTCGATAGCCAGCTACCGGACAATGTGGCCCCCAGCGCAGTCTTCCTGCCCGATGTGTTCGTGTTCGACAGGAACTTCCGCAACCCACGCACCTTGAGCGCCACGCTCGGCTATGAATGGCAGGTCGGGAACGATCTCGGCGTCTCGATCAGCTACACGCACTCGAAGACGGATCGACTCACGCGGTTCATCAACCGCAACGACCCCGCTTTCGGTTCTCCGTGGGATTCCGCGCTCACCGGTCCATCCGACGTCAACGGGATCACGACGCTCACGACCGTCGAGTCGAGCGCGAAGTCAAACTACAACGGGATCACGATCGGCCTGAAACGTGTGCTCGATCCCAACTTCCAGTTCCAGGTCAACTACACGCTGTCGTACGACAAGTCGGACGACGACAACGAGCGGGATCCGTTCACGTTCCGCTACGTGGACGCGGGCAACCTCGCACCCGAATACAACTGGAGTGACCGCGATCAGCGCCACCGCTTCAACGGCTGGATGATTGCGAACATCGGCGGCGGGTTGTTCCTCAACAACCGGCTGAGTATCTACTCGGCGCAGCCGACATCGGAAAGCTGCGGTCGCCCGGGGACCCCCCCCCGGGGCTCGCGCGCCACACAGCCGTCCGACCGCGTCTGTACGGACGGCAGCATTCTGAAGCGCAACACGCTGCGCAAAGACAACAGCTACTTCTCCTGGGACGTGGGGCTGACGTGGCCGTTCAGCGTCGGCAAGGGTCGCGTCGAGCTGGTCGCGCAGATGTTCAACGTGCTCGGCAACGAAAACTTCCGCGATCCCGCCGCGACGAGCCTGCTGTTCAACTTCGACGGCACGCTGCGCAGCGGACTGGGCGATCCGCAGCAGACGCAGATTGGGCTGCACTGGGTCTTCTAAAACCGACGGTAGGGGGACGGTAAGGGACGGTAAGGGACGGTAAGGGTCAAAACCTCTACCGTCCCTTACCGTCTCTTACCGTCTCTTACCGTCGATTATTTTACCGCGACCTGCTCCACCATGCCGTGCGCGAAATGCGGCTTGCCATCCTTCGCGTCGGGCACATAGCAGTTCAAGAGGTAGTTCCCAGGCCGAAGCGTAATCGTCAACCAGCCAACTTTTCCCTTGTCGGGTCCGGTGTGTCCGCCCACCGGCTCCGCGGGAGGAGTGCCCCGCATTCCCCCCGCCATCCAGCGCTGCCAGTCGGCCAATGTCTTCCCCGGGGCGAGCCGTTCGATCGTGAGCTCGTGTAACTGTGGCCCGCTATTCTCCACGCGAATCGTGTGGGTGCCTGCCGTCAGCGGCGTCGAGAGCGCGAAGGCGTAGTCGGACAGCGTCACCGTCACGTCCGACTGTGGCGCTGCGGCCGCGGTGGCACCGGCCGGAGCCGACGTCACGACGAGTCGCCGGTACATGCCCTTTTCAACGTGCGGCTTACCATCCAGGCTCGGAATGAAACAGAGGATCAAGTAATGGCCGGGCGCAAGTGTGCCGGTGACGATGGAGCTGTCGCCGCCGCTGACCGCGCCGGGGCCGGTGGGGAAGGTCAGCCAGTCGGGGAACGGGCCTTCTTTCAGCGCGGCGGCTTCGAGCTCGGCGAATGTTTTTCCCGCTGCGCCCGCGACGACCGCCTGATGCGGCTCGCGGCCCTGATTGACCATCCGGAACGTCGTGAGTCCCGCCGGAATCGTGTCGGGTGCACTGAAGGCGTAGTCGGTCGCGATAATGGTCACGACATTTGGTGATGGAGGCTGAGTCGTCCGCTTGGCTGGTGAGCAGGCGATGGCGAACCCGAGCAGACCGGTGAGGCCGGGGCGCGGCAGATGCACGAATGGTCTCCTCGGGTTAATGGCTCAACAAGACGATGCCAGAGAAGCGCTTCATCTCCTGGCGCCGTTTTTTTGACGCGAACAATCCCAGCAATCTCCACACCCACGACATCTTTGGTGCGCGCCGCAGCCGCAATGCTTCGTCGAAAATCGCGCGGTATTCGGCTTCGCCCCATCCTGCCGGAGCGAAGAACGCCGTCCCCTCTTCCGGGAAGAAGAGCATCGGTGCGTTTCCTGCGCGCAGCTGATTTCCCCAGGTGCGACTGAGAAACTGTTGTAGCGCGGGTGATCCGAGGTCGATCAGCCACCAGCGAAACGCCGGCTGCGCGGACAGATCCTTGGCGAGCGAGATGACGGCTTCGGGTTTGAGGTAGACGAGCAGCCCCTCGGCAATCACCAACACACGTTTGGCCTGGGCGCCGATACGTTGAAAGAGCGACCTCCGGGCGGCCGTATCGGTCAGATCGACGCGCACGAATTCGACCGGGCAGCGCGGCCGCTCACCCGCGAGCGCCGCTTCCTTATACGAGAGGATGCCCTCGAGGTCCACGTCGATCCAGTGGAGCGTGCGGGGCAGCTCGAGACGGTACGCGCGCGCATCGAGACCGGCCGCCAGATTGAGCACGGTGTCGACGCCTTCCTCCTTCACCAGGCGCATCACGATTTCATCCATCACCGCGGTGCGCACGATCATCGGCCAGCCCCACCGTTTGCCCTGCGGCATGGAGGCGAGAATCTGTTCGCCGGCAGGGCCCGCCAAGCGTCGAGCATATGGATCGTGGAATAGCGCGTCGGGGCGCTCGCTTTCCATGGCGCGATACATCGCGACCCAGCGCGCCGTATCGGAAACGTTGGAGATGGGGTTGGGCGAGCTCATGACAGGGCAAAACGTAACGCGCGCGACTATCTTTCGCCCACCCGAGGCGGTAGCTCAGTTGGTAGAGCAACGGACTTTTAATCCGTAGGTCCTGGGTTCGATCCCCAGCCGCCTCATCGAGTCTTCGGCCCCCGCCCCCCCGCCCCCGTTGTCACGGGGGGACATCGGAGGCAGATTCCTTCCGATGCCCTCCATCGTGTGGATTGATGGGACGTGGTACGACCGCAACAAGGCGGTCGTTTCTGTATTCGACCACGGCCTGCTGTATGGTGACGGCGTATTCGAGGGCATCCGTGCGTACGGCGGCCGGGTGTTCCGCCTCGACGCGCACCTCGACCGCCTCTACGCCTCGGCGAAAGCCATTTGGCTCGAGATCCCGATGGCGAAGGATGCCATGGGGCGTATCGTCGAGGAGGGCGTCGCGAAAAGCAAGATCAAGGAGAACTACATCCGGCTCGTCGTCACGCGCGGCGTTGGAGACCTGGGGCTCGATCCCCGGAAATGTGCGAAACCCACCGTCTTCTGCATCTTCGACACGATCCAGCTCTGGCCGCAGGACCGGTATGAGCAGGGGCTCACCGCGCTGACCGCCGCCACGCCGATACACCACCGCGAGTCGCTCTCCCCGCGCGTCAAGTCGCTGAATTACCTCTCGCACATTCTCGCCAAGGTCGAAGGCATCGCGGCGAACGTGGACGAGGTGATCATGCTGGATGCCGCCGGCTACGTTGCCGAAGCGAGCGGCATGAATCTCTTTGCTGTGTCCAACAGCACACTGCGCACACCACCGCCATACACAGGCATTCTGCGGGGCGTCACCCGTGATACCGTGATCGAGCTCGGCCGGGAGGCGGGATACGGGGTCGAAGAAGTGCCGATGAACCGGTACGACCTCTACACCGCCGACGAAGTGTTCCTGACCGGAACTGCCGCCGAGGTCGTGGGCATTTCCAAGCTCGACGGTCGAGCTATCGGGAAGGGCGTTTCGGGACCCGTCACGCGAGACTTAGCGACCCGCTTTCGTGCCTACGTAACACGAGACGACTGATTTTCCACCGCAGTTGTTGAAAACGCGCTAAACCATTGACTGAACAGGAGCTAAACCCCATATTGGGGGCCCTTTGCGCTCTTTTCCCCGCTCGAGGTGAGCCATGTCATGGCGAGTAATTGCGCATGGGGACCAGGTTTGGCATGTGGACGCGGTCGCCGAGCGTCGCGCGAATACGGCCGCTTGGCAGTTGGTGTTGTCGTTTCGCGCCGCGTCTGAGCCGCTAGCGGGTCGGCGCCGGTCGTTCTGGACGCCGTATCCGCTGGAGGCCACCTCGAAGTCGTCACTGTTCATCCAGGCTGAGCGGATTCCCGACGCTGCGCTGTCGCAGTTGCTCGCGGAGCGTCTCTCGTGAGCACCGCGAACCTGCAGGATCTGCGGCGCGTGGTGCTGGCGGTGACACGACTGAAAGGTGAGACGGTCAAACATGTCACGGTGCGCTCCGACGTGCGGCATGTGAAAGTGGAATTCGAGAGCGGGCTGATTCTGCTCATCTCGGCCGAGCGTGACGCGCAGGGACGTCCCCGTCTCGAGGTCGATGTGGTCGAAGCGACGCAGGACGCGGCGCTGAAGCAGCAAATCGAAGTTCGGTTCGACTGAGGTCGCTCCGTGCCGGACGAGCGGCTGCGCTTTCAGGAGTTCGGATTTCAGCGACTGGCGAACGGCCGCTGCCGGGCCAAGGTCGTGCTGACGTGGTCTGATGGTCGTCGGTTCGAGGGCGCATCCGACGGCGTTTCGTCACAAACCGGCGAGCTGCGCTGTTGCGCGGTAGCAGCCGTGCACGCATTGGAGCAGGCGGTACAGCCGCGACTCACGTTCGAGGTGCTGGGCGTGAAAGCGGTGCGGGCGTTCGACGCCACAGTTGTGATCGTTTCGCTGGCAGCCCGTGCGACAGAAACGACGCGGCTCGTAGGGTCGTGCTTGACGGAAGTCGATCCGCCCCGCGGCGCGGCGCTTGCAGTGTTGAATGCGACAAACCGTTTACTGGGGAATTACCTGGCAACACGATGAAACGACTGACGGCATTCTGGCTCTCGATGATCGGTGCAGCGGCGCTCGCCGCCTGCGCTGGCGCACATATTCCACCGGCTCCGGTGACGGCATTGCCGGCCGACGTGACCACCCGCGACAGCTCGGCGGTCCAGCTCGGCACGGCGTTGGCGACCGTGGAGCAGGATTCGGCAGCCGATCAGTCCGCATTGGACAGTCTGCACGAGCGGTCCCCCGATTCGCTGTCGCCGCCCCGTACCAACGTAGCGGTGCGCGGCGAAGATGTGCGGCAAGAGGCGGAAGATCTGTTCGGCAACGATGCCACGGCCAAGTTCGACATCGACGTGTCGAACTTCGCGGGCAACCGCCGAGTGCTCGAGTACCTCGAATTCTTCCAGCTCGATTCCCGCGACCGTTTCACGATCTGGCTGTCGCGCCTGGGCCGGTATGAGGGGATGATCCGTGAGCGACTCCGTGCCCGCCGGTTGCCCGAGGACCTCGTCTACCTCACGCTGATCGAAAGCGGGTTGTCGAATACTGCCGTCAGCCGCGCCCGGGCAGTCGGGATGTGGCAGTTCATGGCTTCTACCGGGCGGGGATACGGCCTGCAGATCGACCCCTGGGTCGACGAGCGGCGCGATCCCTTCAAGGCGACGGACGCCGCGGTCAACCACCTCCAGGACCTGGTGCAGCGCCTGGGCAGCGTCTATCTGGCGGCCGCGGCCTATAACGCGGGTGCCGGCCGCATCGAGCGCGAGATCCGGCGCCTGCCGGGTGAGCCCGACACCGTAGACGATCAGACTTTCTTCCAGATCGCCGACCGGCGCAACCTGCGCCGGGAAACGCGCGATTATGTGCCGAAGCTGATCGCCGCCGCGCTGATCGCCAAGCAGCCAGGCCGGTACGGCTTCACCGACATCGAGCGCCTCCCGCCGCTGGTGTTCGACGAAGTGTCGGTTCCGGATGCGACGGGGCTCGATGTGCTGGCGCGGCTGGCCGATACGTCGGTCGCGGCGCTACTCGAGCTCAACCCGCAGTACGTGCGTGGCATAACGCCGCCGCAGCGCGCCGTCGTGGTGCGCGTGCCGCGGGGCAGGGGTGCCCGGGTGGCGGAGCGGTACGCCGATCTGCCCGTCAATGAGCGCGTCACGTTCGTAGACCACTACGTCACGTCAGGACAGACGCTCTCCAGCATCGCGCAGCGCTACAAGGTGACCGTCACGATGTTGCAGGCGGCGAATCCCCATCTGCGCGCGCACGCGCTGCGCGTGGGCCAGCGGATTATCGTGCCCATGAGCGGGCGCGTCGTGCCGCGGGGCGCCTGGAGCACCCCGCCCGAGCCGCGGGTCCGCCGCACATCCACGCGCTACCGAACCGTCAGCGCGAACGGCGACACGCGCCATCGGGTGACGCTCGGGGAGACCGCCAGCGCGATCGCCAAGCGACATGGCATCGGGCTGATGGCGCTCCTGGAAGCGAATGATCTGACGATGCGGAGCGTAATCCGACCTGGGGATGTTTTGCTCATCCCCAGTCGCTAGTGGTGCCGGAACCCCTTCATAACTTCCGCTTCATAGCCGTTCGCGGGGTCGCGACCGGCACCCAGCAGCTGCTCGACCTTAGCCGGGCCGCGGTTATAGGCGAGTAGCGCCAGCTGCATGTTGGCGGGATAGCGGTCCAGCAGGTCCCGCAGGTAGCGGAAACCAATCCGCAGGTTCGTATCCCGATCGTAGAGCTGCTGCGTCGTCAGACCCGGCTCGTACAGCCGCGCCGTGCTGGGCAGCACCTGCGTCAGGCCAATGGCGCCGACGTGGCTGATGGCCCGGGCGTTGAAGCCGGACTCGACCTTGACCAGACGGAACGCCAGGCCGGGGTCGATCCCCTCGCTGAGCGCGACGTCATAGACCGCCGTCGCCATGTCGGCGGGCAGCCGGTAATGCGTCGAGTATTGCATAATGGCATCGACGCGGTCGAGCTGGAGCCGGGCGACTTCGAGCTCGCCCTGCTTCGCGTCGAGCTGCTGACGCAGCGACCGCAGTTCACCGAGGAGCTCCGTGCCCGACGTGGGCGCGCGCTCGGCATCGGTCGTCGTGCCACCAGCCCACCCGCCCACGGTACTGACGAGCAGAGCGGCCAGCACGAGCATACCCCCGCGCACTATCAAACGTTGAGTCTTCGTCTGCATAATCCTCCCCTGTTCCACGACTATTCGTGAGTCAAGCATACGGCACCTGCGTCAAGCTCCCGTCAATCATCGCGCGGAGCCTTTTTCTTCTCCACCAGCTGCACATCGCCGAGCACCATCCCGGCGTCTACCGCTTTGACCATGTCGTACACGGTCAGCAGCGCTACCGCGACCGCCGTCAGGGCTTCCATTTCTACGCCCGTTCGACCTACCGTCCGAACCGAGGCCCGGATACGGACTCCCGGCAGCGATTCATCCAGACTGGCTTCGACCTCCACGTGGTCGAGGCCCAAGGGGTGGCAGAGCGGGATCAGCTCCGCCGTCCGTTTCGCCGCCAGCGTTCCCGCGACCTCACTCACCGCGAGCACATCACCCTTTGCGACGGCCTGCTCGGCTACCTGCCGGAACGCGTCCGGCGACATCCGAATCGTCCCGGTTGCGACCGCCGTCCGATCCATCAACGGCTTGTCGCCGACATCCACCATCCGGGCGCGGCCGGCCTGATCCAGGTGCGACAGCTTCATGACGCCCGAGTCGCTTGCAGGTCCTCGGCTAATACGGCAGCGAGGAGCTGCGGGTTCACATTGCCTTGCGCGAGGTCGCGTGCATCCATCACCAACGCGATTGCCTCGACCAGCTTCTCGGTATCGCCACCGCGCCTGGCCTCGCTGCGCAGCTTCTCAGCCAGCCCGTCGAGCATGTCCGTAAAGCCTCCGCGCGCTTGAAACGGCACTTGGCCAAGCGCAAACAGCCACGGAGCATCCAGGAAGCGGGCCGCTTGGTCCGACTCTCCGGGACGCTGGGCACCAGTTGCAAAGAGCTTGCCAATGCAGCCTTCTGCAGCATTAACTCTTTGTGCCAGTTCATCTTTACCACGAATTCCCAGCGTTTGCTGCGCGAAAGCTGTCACGTCACTGTCAGCGATTCGTGCCACACGAATGAGCACAATACGTGACAGAATCGTCGGAAGCAGCGCGCTGGGGTCGGCGGCCGTGATGATGATCACCGAGTCGGCCGGTGGTTCCTCGAGCGCCTTGAGTAGCGCGTTCGCCGCGACTTCCGTCCCCAGCTGCGGAATAAGGCGTTCCGCATCGCCCACGATGAATACCTTGCGCTTGGCCATTGCCGGCGTCAGCGCCAGCCGCCTGAGCAGCAGCCGCACGGCGGCGACCGGATGACTCGCGAGCCCGGCCGGTGGCCCGTACAGCGGTTGCTCCCGCCGCGCAGCCATCTCGTCAGCCAATGCGTCGGCGACCAGTTCGATCTGCTTATCTGCGTCGCCTCCGCCACCTGTCCCACCCCCGCTTCCGCCCCGCTTGCTCAGCTCTATCGGTACAAACCAGTGCACGTCGGGGTGCTGCAGCGAGAGCACGAGGTGACAAGAGCGGCAGTCGCCGCATGGTTCCCGGCCCCTCGGTGCCTCGCAATGGATCAGTTGAGCAAGCCACAGCGCGAGACGCTGTTTTCCGACGCCACGGGGTCCCGCAAGCAAGAGCGCCTGCGGCAGCTTTGAAGCGGCGTGGGCGCCCGCCAGTATGGACTTAACCCTTTCGTGCCCGATGAGGGGCGGTAAAGGCATGGGCGCAATCTAGCTGGGGGGTCAGTGCGCGGCGCCACTAACGACCGTAAGCCACTGCGGGACAATCTAGTACAGTTGTTATCTCGACCTTGCGCCAACATAATCACTTATGATACAGACACTTAGATAATTAAGTGAGCGCACACTCGCTAGATTGCATCGATATTATCGATTCTTTTCGGGTGCTATTCGGGATATCGGTAGGCCCCCGAGGACTTCCCGGTCTGCTCCCGGCCGCGCTGCCCGCCGGAGCGGAGAAACGCCACGATGGCTGGGTCCTTTGCCAGGTTCGTCAGACACGCGCGTGTCTGCGACGGTTGGAGGAGGTCCGCGTGCACACCCGTCGCGAGCGGCAGGCGTTTGTCAGCAAGGGCGCGCGACGCTTTGCGAACCGAGCCGTATCCGACCGTGAGTCGCGCGATCGCGACCGCCAGCAACAGGACGATTGCGAACAGCGGCAACTTCCGCTCGATGGACCAATTCATCGTGTCCCCAGGACCTCACGCACCTTGCGCGTAATCGCCTCGGTGGTGAAGGGTTTGGCCAAGTATGCGACGCCGTGTTCGAGCATGCCACGATTCGCGATGGCTCCCTCGGGATATCCCGACATGAACAGCACGCGGACCGCGGGGCGAGCCGCCATGAGCGAGTCCGCGAGCTTCCGGCCGTTCATGTCGGGCATGACGACGTCGGTAACCAGCAGATCGATTCGGCCTTTGTGTCGCCTCGCGATATCCAGCGCGGTGCTGCCGCGGTCCGCCTCGAGCACGGTGTAACCGGCGCCGGCAAGCGCGCGATGCGTGAGGCGGCGCAGCTGTTCATCGTCCTCGACAAGAAGCACCGTGCCTTCCCCGCGCTGGGTGGTCGCTGCCGGCGCGGACTTGCCGCCCTCCTCCGGAGCGCCCTCGCTGGCAGGTAGGTAGACCTTGAACGTCGTGCCTTTTCCCGGCTCGCTGTACAGCCAGATGTTGCCGCCGCTCTGCTTGACGATGCCATACACGGTCGAGAGCCCGAGTCCGGTTCCGCGACCGGGCGGCTTGGTCGTGAAGAACGGCTCGAAGATGCGTCCTTGCGTATCTGCATCCATGCCGCAGCCTGTGTCGCTGACTGCCAGCATCACGTACTCGCCCGGCACGACGGAGACGTGCTGGTTGGCGTACGCCTGGTCGAGCGTCGCGTTGCGCGTTTCGATCGTCAGCGTGCCCCCCTCGGGCATGGCGTCCCGTGCATTGAGCGCGAGATTCATGATTACCTGCTCGATCTGATTCGGGTCGGCGCGGGCCATCGCGAGGTCCGGCGCCAGCGCCGTCTGCAGCGCGATGTTTTCGGAGATCAAAGAGCGCAGCATCTTGTCCAGGTTCAGCACGACGCTGTTCAGGTCTATGATGCGCGGCTCGAGGACCTGCTTGCGTGAAAAGGCGAGCAGCTGGCGGGTCAGCGCGGCCGCCCGCCGTGCCGCCTTGCGAATCTCCTCGAGGTCCTCGAGCTGTTGAGCGTTCCCGCCGAATTCGGCGGCGAGCAGATCCGTATATCCCACGATCGCGGTCAGGATGTTGTTGAAGTCGTGCGCCACGCCGCCCGCGAGCTGCCCCACCGCTTCCATCTTTTGCGACTGCAGGAGTTGTTCCTCGAGCTGCTTGCGCTCGGTGATCTCCGTGGCGACGCCGAGCAGTGTGGGCGTGTCCTCGCCCGGCATGCGCAGCGGCATCTTGATCGTCTGGAACCAGCGGGTCTGCTTGGTGACGGGGTTGGTGACGGATTCCTCGGCGATGACCTTGGGCTTATCCGACGAAATCACGTCGCGGTCGTCGCGCAAGTAATGCGCGACCTCTTTTGCGTCCCGATTGAAATCGGCGTCGGTTTTCCCAACCAGATCCTCGACGGTCGTGCCGTAGATCTCGGCGGTCGCACGGTTTACCAGGACGAACTGGCCGTCCCAGTTCTTCACGAAGATGAGACTGGGATTGGCGTCGATGATCTGGCGGAGCAGCCGATCGTGGCGGCGCAGCGCCTGGCGTTGGCGGGAGCGCGCGAGTGCGTCGAGTACCGCGGGACCGAGGCGGACCAGCCGGTCCTTCAGGATGTAATCGGCCGCGCCCGCCTTCAAATAGTCGACCGCGGTCTCTTCATTCAGCGATCCGGTCACCAGGATGACGGGCACATCCGGCAGTATGCGTTGCGCAAGCGCGAGCGCGTCGCGGCCCCCGAATCCCGGAATGTTGTGATCGGACAGAATGACGTCCGGCGCGAACCCTTCCAGCGCCGCGAGAAACGCCGGTTGCGTTCTGACCTGTTGGATGTGCGGCGGCGGATCGAGGCGCGAGAGTTCCCGTCGGATTAATTCTGCATCGCCCGCGTCGTCTTCGACGAGGAGCACCCGCACAGGTGGCATGCGCACAGTTTTGGTGATGCAGGAAATCGTGTCTGTCGGCGGGGGTGAGCTAGGCGGGTAGGGCTTTGCCTACTGTGGTTCGATTACGTCGAGCGCAGGGCCGCGGGGCTCACCAGACCGTGTTGGGTTGCGTAGAACGTCAACTCCGCATTGGAGCGCATTCGCAGCTTATGCAGGAGGCGCGCGCGATACGTCGTCACGGTCTTAGGCGACAGACCGAGTTTGCGACTGATCGCCGTGATCGGACGTCCCGCAGCAAGCAGGCGCAACACTTCAAGCTCCCGGTCCGAGAGCTGCTCGTGCGGTGCCGGCGGCGGGCCGCCCAGCCCATCGGCGACCGCCTGAGCCATGGCCGGGCTCAAGTACTTGTGGCCCGTCATCACCCGCTCCACCGCGCGCATCAGCTCTTCGGGCGCCGACTCCTTCGTCAGATAACCGGACGCCCCTAACTCGAGCATGCGGAGGGCCAACTGGTCCTCGGGGAACATGGTCAGAATGAGGACGGGGAGCTGCGGCCGGGCGGTGTGCAGTTCCTTCAGCACCTCGAGCCCATGACGATCGGGCAATCCGAGATCGAGCAACACCACGTCCCAGCGGTCCCCGAACGCGAGCGTGAGCGCCTCGGCTGCGGTGCCCGCCTCGCCGAACTGCACGCCATTGGGCAGCCCCTGCAGTAGCTCGATCAGCCCGCGGCGCA
>DASXTV010000012.1:0-29083 GCA_036505175.1 Gemmatimonadales bacterium | reverse complement strand
GCTGCGCTAGGGAATCACTAGCAGCACGCCGACCTGCGGCTCCCAGTCGGTCGACTTCGACATCAATCCCAAACCGTTCGAGAATTTCAGGAAGGCGCCGCGCGTGAGGCGCCATTGGGCCGCCGTGACCAGCACCCATTCGTCGGGCGCGCCGGTTTCGCCACCTTCGATTGCCACAAGGACGCGCGTCGCCGGCGAGATTTGCCGCAGATACTCGAGCGACGTCTCGCCCAAATCCCAGTGATGATCGACGTGGTTGTACTCGACCGTGGTGCGCAGCGTCATGGTGCCGAAGTGATAGCCGCGCGTGAGGCCGAACTCGGCCTTCATGTCCGTGATCTTGTCGCCGATGAGGATTGTGCGCCGGTTCGCACCGGGGATCACTTCGAGCGCGCCCCAGATCTCCGGCCGGTGACCGCGTTCCTGCCCCATCCGCACCCGGACTTGCGCGGCATAGTCGCCGAACCCTGAGCTTTGGATTCGCGCCGGCGTTGCGGAGGTGTCCTGCGGCGAGCGCTGGAAGCGCGCCGAGAGATACGAGCCTTCCACCTCGATCGCGAGCCAATCCGTCACCCCATAGGCCGCCCACAGCTGCGCGTTCCTGCTGCGGAACGTGCCACGCAAGTCGACAGCGGTCCCGTAGCCCCAGTCCATCGGATTGTACTCAAGGTTGTGATCTCTACTGTACGAGACCGACGGGAAGACGAGCAGCTGGCCGCGCTGGATGTAGGTCTGGAATTCAGAGGTGCGAACGCCGGTGCCGCGGTCGCGGAGGTTAGGTGGCAGCTGTTGCTGGGCGCCGAGAGCTGCCGTCACCGTGAGCGTAAGCACGAGCGTCGCGCGAATCACGTTGGCCTCCGGGAAGGAGGATGGGACGATATCGTACGCCGAAAGCCTCGCGATGTCATGCGGGCTAGTTACCGCCGAAGAAGCTCTTGGGAGTCTCGCCCCTGAGGAACTGCTCGATGATCGGGTGCAAGAGTCCGACCTGGGTGATGACGGCGGTGTGCGACGTCGCCGGCAGAATTGCCAGGCGCGAGGCCGACAACGGTTTGCCCATGTCGCCCATGGCGCCCCCGCCGAGGAGGCGGAACAGCGACACGTTGTGCTCGAGCGTTGAGACGTCGGCGTCACCGGCGATGATCAGCACCGGGGTCTTCATGGCCTTCACGTCGGCCTCCCACGCCATCGGCTCGCTCTCGAGCGCGATCAGCTTGCTGGCGAGCGCGCGAAAACCGTTCGGGTTGACGGCGAGCTTCCGATATTCCTGCTCGAGCATCGGGGGGAACATGTCCACGTTCATCTGCGGGATCATCGCCTTGAACTCCGGCTGCCAACCCTGCGCGTCGTAAGCGGCGGACGCCGCGACCAGACGGTTGATCTTGTCGGGGTGCCGGATGGCGAACTGGAGGCCCGTCGCCGCGCCCATCGAGTACCCAAATACGTCGGCCTTCTTGAGTCCCACCGCGTCCATGAACGCCGCCACATCGTCCGCCAGGTTGGGATAAGTGATGGGCCGATCGACATCGGTGGTCCGTCCGTGCCCTTGCAGCTCGAGCGCGTAGACGCGATGCGTCTTCGCAAGCTCCGGGATGATCGCGCCCATGGTCGGGATGTTCATGTAGGCGCCGTGCAGGACGATCAGCGGCTCACCGGCGCCGGACACTTCGTAATACATCTGCATGCCGTTGACCTTGACGCGGTGACCGCTCGCCTGGGCAGCCGCAACAGTGGCGGCGCCGAGCATGACGATCGCGGTGATGGTGCTGCGAAACATCGTTCCTCCTGGTTGGGTGTTGCCTGGTTTGATGGCTTCACCTCTGCGACGAACGACGAGGCTGCAAATCGACAGGTGGGAGAGCTTCTCAGTTCGCTTCGGGCGCGTCGAGCACTTCGCGGACCTTTCGAGCGAGCACCTCTGGCGAGAAGGGCTTCTGTAGGAAGGCAGCTCCGCGCTCCAGGAGGCCATGTTGGCGAATGGCCTCGCCTGTGTAACCCGACACGAACAGCACCTTGAGGTCCCGGCGCTGGGCGGCAAGCTGCAGCGCCAGCTCGCGGCCATTCACGCCAGGCATCACGACGTCGGTCAGCAACAGATCGATGCGTTTGAGGTAGCGCTCGGCAAGTTGAACGGCTTCTCCAGCGTTTTCGGCAGGCAGGACGGTGTAGCCTCGCGCTTGCAGGATGCGCGACGTGAGCTTCCTGACCTCGGTCTGATCTTCGACGAGCAACACGGTCTCCGATCCGATGGCAAGCGGCGCCGGGGTCTCTGATGCCAATTGCTCTGGTGTCCCGGCCATGCGCGGCAAGTAGATCTTGAACGTCGTTCCGTGGCCCGGCTCACTGTACGCCCAGATGTACCCACCGCTCTGTTTCACGATGCTGTACACGGTCGCGAGCCCAAGGCCCGTGCCGCGTCCGGGCTCTTTGGTCGTAAAGAAAGGCTCGAACAGACGCGCCTTCGTCGCGGCATCCATCCCGACTCCGGTATCGTGCACGGCGAGCAGGACGTACTTCCCGGGTTGCGTCAAGCTGTGGGCTTCGAGCTGGCGGGGATCGAGCTCGACATCCGCAGTTTCGATCGTGACCCGTCCACCATTGGGCATCGCGTCACGGGCGTTGACGACGAGATTCATGATCGCCTGCTGCAGCTGGCCGGGATCGGCTTGCACGGCCCCGACCGCGGGAGCGAGCTGCGTGTGCAGCTCGATGTCCTCACCGATCAGCCTTCCCAGCATCCGGTGCAGGTCACGGACCACCGCATTGAGATCCAGGATCCGAGTCTCGAGCACCTGCTGGCGGCTGAACACGAGCAGTTGTCGAGTCAGGCCCGCGGCCCGTCTCGCCGCCTTTTCGATCTCCTGCACGTCGAGCCGCGTCCGCGGGCCGATCGTGACGTCTTCCAACACCAAACCCGATGTGCCGAGGATCGCGGTGAGCAGGTTGTTGAAATCGTGGGCGATGCCACCCGCCAGTCGCCCGACTGCGTCCATCTTCTGTGCCTGGCGATACTGGACTTCGAGGCGCCGCATCTCGGTGAGGTCGGCCGCAATCAACATGGTACCCGTGATGCGGCCTGAGGCGTTGTAGAGCGGCGCCGCCGCCAGGCTCACCGTTACCAACGTTCCATCCTTCCGCCGCTTGGTCGTCTCGATCCCCCGGAGCGATTCGCCGCGAAAGACGCGCTCCCGGATATCCCGCTGGTTCGCCTGATCCTGAGCAATGACCGTGAGCGGGCCCCCGATGACCTCGTCGGCATGCCACCCGTACAGAGTCGCCGCCGCCGGATTCCAGCTCCGCACGTTGCCGTCCGCATCGACGGTATAGATCGCGAGTGGCGAGCTGTTGATCACTGCTTGCAGCTGCGCGTGCGCTTCGCGCAGCGCGCTCTCTGCCTTCACGCGACGCGCGATGACCGGGCTCATGAAGAGCCCGGTGATGGCCAGGACGCCGACGTACATCAGCAGCGCCAGATCGGTGCTTGGGACGCTGTGCATCACGAAGGGGCCGCCGCCCCGCACGGTGTACACCACTGCGAGCAGCGCCACGGTGAGCGTCAGGAGCGTTGCGCCGCGCGGACCAAATCGCAGCGCGGCGCCGATCACGAACGGGAAGAGAAGATATGGGTATTGCGGCGGCTGCAGGAACGCCGGCGGGATCAGGTTGCCGAACACGACGGCCGCTGCCACGACCGCGCCCACGACGACGAGAGCAAGCTCGAAGGCCGGGCGACGTTCCATCCGCGCTCCGGAGGGGCCACCCCAGGTGAGCAGTACCGGAGTGACCACGAGCGCACCCAAATAATCCCCGGCCCACCACAGCGCCAACGCCAAAAAGAACGTGCTGCCGGCGATGACCTTGGCGAGGAGCAGTGTGGTCACGCCAACGACGGCACTCACGAAAGTGCCCAGCGGCGCCGCGACACCTACGAGCGTACGCAGGCCGCCTAAGTCATCAGACGCGAGGTGCGGACCCGCGCGGCGGCGGAGTAGATACGCCGCAAGCGCGGCCTCCGCGGCGTTCCCGCACGCAATGCCAAACGCCGCGACGATCGGGATGCCTGTCGTAGCGTTCGCGAGGAAGGCGCCGGCAAGGATGGCGGGCCAAAAGCGCAACCCCAACAGCATCAGGGCGGCAATCGCCAGTCCGGTTGGCGGCCATACCGGCGAGATCGACGGCCCGATCGTCGCGTAGCGCAACCCCAGCTTCGCGACGACGAGATAGATGGCGGCGAGCAGTGCGGCACGCCACAACCACGGGGCAATCTTGAGGCGTACCGTGGGAGAGGTCACAGGAGTTGACGCATGTTAAGCGGGAACAGAAGCAACGCAACTGCGCACTCAGTCAGGCTTTGCCGACACGACCCCCGCCTCCGACCACTATCCAGCTGGAGAGGCGCCGGTCGGAATCGAACCGACGAATCGAGGTTTTGCAGACCTCTGCCTTACCACTTGGCTACGGCGCCCGGGCGTCAAAAGTCACCAAAAGGGACTGCTCCATCAAGTCCGCAGCCCGAGCCAACACCCGCTGCTCATCCTCTGATAGCTGCATAACACCTTGCATGAGTCGCTCAACACGCCGCGCGCGTCCCTTCTGCAGCAGGCGCTTCCCTGCCGCCGTCGCCTCGACGAGCTGCACTCGGCCATCCCTGGGATCGTTCACCCGACGCACCAGTCCCCGGCGCTCCAGGCCGTCCACGAGCCGCGTCATCGTGGGCCGGCGCACCTGCTCCGCCTCCGCCAGTGCGCTCATCGTGACTGGGCCCCGAAAGACCAGCACCGATAAGGCCGATGCGCGCGGGCCCGACAGGCCCAGCGCCTTGTCCTCCACCCGCAGCCGCCGCAGCAGATGGATGGCGGCCGAATGCAGCCGGTCGGCGATGCCCCGCACGGCGGTAGCGGGGGCTTGACGGGAAGCGGTCTGCATAATTACTTAGCTAAAGCTAACTACTTTCTCAGGGAGCGGCAATGGACATCGCCCAGGTCACCAACGTCGTCCACGATATCGATCGCGCCGTCCGCTTTCATCGCGACGTGCTCGGCTTGCCGCTGTTGTTCCAGGCGCCCCCGTCACTCGCGTTCTTCCAATGCGGCGCGGTGCGGCTGATGCTCTCGCCCCCCGAAAACGCCGAGCAGGATCATCCCGGGTCATTCCTGTACTTTCGCGTGAAGGACATCGAAGGCGTGCATCGCACGCTGGCGGGAAAGGGTGTCAAATTCGCGGATACGCCGCATCGCGTGCACGAAGCGGCCGACTACGACTTATGGATGGCGTTCTTTCACGACCCCGACAACAACCCGATGGCGCTCATGGAGGAGAAGCCAAAGCGGAAGCCTTCCTGAACGACGACACCACCGCCACGGTAGCGACGAGAATGTTGGCGACGATGACCGGCAGCGAATGGATCAGCACGCCGTACAACGCCCAAAGACCCGCTGCGATCCCCTGCACGCGGCGTAACCCCACGGGCCCCTTGGTGAAGTACGAGACCAGGAAGACGGCCGTCGCCAGCCAGCCGATCCAGTCGACGTTCGTCATCATGCCTGCCCCTTGAGCAGTTTCAAGATCTCGACCTTTCCGTTCGTGGCAGCCAGCGCGGCAGCGCCCTTGGAATCGGCGCCGCGCGCCAAGAGCAGCGCCACCGTATCCGCATGCCCGAAGAACGCCGCGAGTGCCAGCGGCGACAGGCCGTCGTGCGACGCAGCGTTCAGGAGACTGGGATCCTTGTCCAGCCACGCGGCGACGCGCTCGGTCCGGCCCACCGAGGCCGCGTCGAAGATGTCGAGCTCCGGCTCGACGGCGAGGAGCAGCGCAACGGCTTCGTGCTTGTCACGGTACTGCGCGATGAGCACCGGCGTGTGGCCCCGCTCGTTGCGGACGCTGGCGAGTCCGGGATTTGCCGCGAGCAATGCCTGCAGTCGCCCGGTATCGCCGGCGCGTACCACTTCGAAGATCTCCTGTGACGGCTCCATGATTGCTCCTGTCAGAACGAGAAGCCTTTCCGCAACGTGATCGCCCAGCGCTTCCCCCGCACGCCCTGCCCGAACCGGTAACCGAGCGCCAGCTCTCCCGCTTCCCCACGCACCGCCCGCGTCGGACCGAAGCGCAATGAAACCCCGGCGTCCCCGCCCTGCCGAGCCGGCTCGTCGCCATACCAGGCACCGCCGTAATCCAGAAACGGCGCGAGGCCCAACGCCATCAACCCCAGAATGTCGTCGGCCACGAGGATCCGGTCCTCGAGCACGAACCACGTCGTCCGCGTACCGGTGAAATCGTGGACCCCGAACAATCTGGGACCGCGCTGCACCATCCACGGATCGAACTCAGCCCCGGGCTTGGGATGCGTCACAACCCCGCCCTCGGCGTGCGCAATCAGCGTGTGGCGTGGGATGTCCTGGCTCACGACGGTGATCTGCGCCTGGGTCCGCGTCGAGTCCAACCCGTTCGCAGCCACCTGTAATACGGCAAAGCCCCGCTTCCAGACCGCGGACGTCTGCGCGTTCAGCTCGTAGCCGACTCCGGATTGCAACACGACCCCCGCCCGGAACGTGGGCGAGAGGTCCACGTCCTCGCGGCGTCCGTAGGAATTGAAGTGCTCCAGCACACGGAAACGCACCGAGCCGATGTCGATGCCGGCACGCACCGACGTAAACACCGAGCCCGGCACGTGCGCGGTATCGCTCAGCGCAAAATCCTCCCGTCGCCACTCCCACCCGCCCCACACCCGGGTGTAGTGGTGGCTGGTGGTCGCGCCCGCGGAGACGCCACCGATCAGCCCCACGCGCAGCAGGTGATGGCGCGTGCTATCGAGCAGCACGTCGTCGCGAAACCGCAGCACCCGTTCCCGCGCCACTTCGCCATAGGTCTCGATCGAATGCCGCGCCGCGGTCTCGTGAAACGGCAGGCCGAAGCGCCATTCGCCGCGCCGCCCGTCGGAGAGGTCTCGGTAGCGCAACGTCAGCTCCGTGCGGCGGCCGACGACATGGGGATTGATAAAATCGAAATCGAGATGGCTGCGGTCGGGGTTACGTCCGTACACGAGCGCCACCTCAGTAGCCGTGCCGAAAAAGTTGCGCTCGATCAGGCCAACATCCCACGTCTTGTCGCCGCCCACACTCGTGAAGCTCGCCTGCGGTTGCGTACTCCAACCATCCGAGGTGACTGCCCGCAGCGCGAGCTTCCCTCCTGGTTGGGAGCGAACGGTGTCCAGCCGCACCTGCCGAAACACACCGAGCGCCCGCAGCGACCGCTCGCTTTCCTCCATGCGCGCGAGATCAAAGGGGTCGCCGCGGTTGAGCAGCAAACGCCTGCGGATCACCGATTGGCGGGTCCGTATGTGCAGCCGGTTCGCCAAACGCGCGACCCAGTCCGGAGCGGCGTCTTCCCGGTCGAAGATGTTGCCGTTCACGATGATGACCGTATCGATGGTCTGATGGGCCGATGGGCGGATGGGCTGATCGGCAGTTTGGGCAGATAAGCGATCGACCGAGCTGATTGCGATCGCAACCAACAACGCCTGGACGCAACGGCCCATCCGCCCATCCGTCCATCCGTCCATCAGGGTCTCACCCCATGAATCCGCTGCCGCAGCCGGTAGGTCGCATGGCGTGCGGGGTCATCCCACGCGGTGAAATAGAGCGTCGCGTCGATGCGCCCGGCGATCTGCCGCATGCCACGCGTCTGCATCACGTACGTCCCGCGCACCGAATCCGGCCGGAGCGGCCGGCACAGACATGTCACCGTTCCCCAGGCGGGAATGGAATCACCCAGCGAATAGCGATGCTCGGCTGACAGCTGCCGCGCGTCGCCGAGATCGAGCGCGACGGTCAGCGAGTACTCGTCACCCAGCCCTTCGCTCGGATCGAAATCGAACCGGGCAAGCACGACGTCGTGACGCTCGGCGACGTTGGTATCGACACGCAGATGGACGATCGTAAAGCGCGGGTCGGGTTCAACCAGGATGCGACCGTGTTGCTCCCACCGTCCTGCCTGCTGCACTCCTTGTGTGTCGCCCGACCGCGGCAAGACATCGCACGCCGAGGTCACCCCGGCGATCAGGGCCAATATGCGCAGCGCGGTCATCAGGTCCAGCAAAGATATACACCGCAGCCAGCTGGGCTGCGGTTAGTAGAGGTAACTCACCGCCAACGCGAACGTAACCTGAGCCTCCTTTCCGGCGAACGCCGCTAATGTGGATCGATCGTACCTGATCTCCGGTCGGACGATGGCATTCGGCCAAGCACGCACGTTCAACGTCGCCGTAGCGCTGCCCAACTTTTGGCCGGCGTTCGCAGGGAAGCCGAACGATCCGCTGCTGCGCGCGCCGTTCTCGTCGTTCACATAGTCGCCCCGCAGCGCCAGGCCGAGGGACGTGTTGAGGTCGTACGACACCCACCCGCCCAACGCCCACCACTGCGCATCCTCGGTAGGCGTCGGCAGCGCGGAGTTCGCCTGCTCCCGGCCGTAGTCACCCTGTACCCAGAGCTGCACCGTGCCCAGCTTCCGCCAAATCAGTGCATCGACACCGTAGCGATTCGCGTTGTCGTTGCCGGTCTGCTCGGGGCCCCAGAATCCCGTGAGGCCGATCGAGGTGCGTGCATCAGGGGCGATTCCCACGCGCCCCATGAGTGATTTGCGTTTGTTGTTGTCCGATACCTGGTCCCACCCGTTGATGAGCCGCAGCTGCACGTCGAGGTACTTGTTGAGCTTTGTCTCGACGCTCAGACCAAGCCCAGTGAAGTTCTCGACGTAGACGAATTGGTTCCCCTCCGACCAGTTCGGATTGCTGGCGGTCTCGATCACCTCCAGGCCGAGCAGGGTGGGGATGCGTCCCGCCTTGAACTGCACTCCGTTTCCATTTGCGGTCGGGAGGTTCAGGGTGATGTAGAGGTGCGGGATATCGCCCTGGGTGCCGAGGTCGAGCGCTCCTCCCCCGGACTTGATCACGGTCGCGTTCTGACCGAACAAGACCTCGGCGTGGACCCCAGCACTGCGCTTAGTGGGGTCATACGGCTTGTCCAGCACGATGCCGAACGCATTCAAGGTGAAGCGGCTCTGGAGGCGGTCGTACAGTCGCCCCACGATCATCGTGTCGCCGCTACTGTGCCCCGAATAAGCGTACGACACCTCGGCGAAGCCGGTCAGCTTGAGCGGTCCCGGTGTTTGCGCCGCCAGCGATGCCGGCGCAAGTAGCAGGCCGACCATTGCCATGTGGCGCATCAGACCGGCTCCGGCTGCGGGTCGAGTTGCGCAGCCGGCTCGAGCGACGAGTGGGCCGGCTCGCTCATGATGATCACGGTCGAAGCTTCCGGCGTGCTGGGGTACGCCTCCACGCCCATCTCCGGCACGTCGAGCCCGAGCTCTTCGATTTCGCGCGACACGCGATGGCCGCCCACCAAGAGGCCGGTGACCTTGTACGCGCCATACGCCATCGCGCCAACGGCCACGAAATTGGCCACGCCGCCCACCAGCTGGGCGACGAGTTGCGACGCGTCGCCGTAGAACAACCCCCGCACCGCCCCGTCGACGCCGTTCCAGCCAGCGCCGTAGGTGCCGTCCGCGAGCAACCCCACCGACAGAATCCCCCACAGCCCGCATGCGCCATGGACCGAGATCGCGCCTACGGGATCGTCGATCTTCAGCGAGCGCTCGACAAATAGCACCGATGCGCACACCAGCACTCCCGCCACGCCCCCGATCAAGACGGCGGATGGCGCGGTCACGAAGGCGCACGGCGCGGTGATGGCGACCAGCCCGGCGAGCGTCCCGTTGGCCAGCATCGACGGATCGGGCTTGCCGTACTTGCGCCACACGTACAGCATCGCCGTGATGCCTCCCGCCGCCCCAGCCAGCATCGTGTTCGTCGCGATGACCCCGATGCGCAGGTCAGAGCCCGCCAGTGTCGATCCGGCGTTGAATCCAAACCACCCGAAGGCGAGGATGAACGTGCCCACTAACGCCATCGGGATGTTGTGGCCCGGGATCGCGTTCGCCGTGCCGTCGGCGTTGTACTTGCCCCGCCGGGGGCCGAGCAGCGTGGCGGTGACTAACGCCATGACCCCGCCCGTCATGTGCACGACGGACGATCCGGCGAAATCGACGTGGCCGTGGCCCAGCCCGAGGTTCTTGCCCAGCATGGCGAGCCAGCCCCCGCCCCAGGTCCAGTTGGCGTAGATCGGATAGATGATTGCGCCGACGAACACGCTGAACACGGCGAACGCGGCGAACTTCCACCGTTCGGCCAGCGCTCCCGTCGGGATCGTCGCCGCGGTGTCCATGAAGACCATCTGGAACAGGAAGTAGGCGAAGACGGGCGCGGTGTAGGCGACGCCGGTCAGAAAGAACCCCGTCGCGCCGAACAAGCCCCACGTCTTCCCGCCAATCGTGACGGAGACCTCGCGTGACAGCTGATCGTAGCCGCCCAGCGTGCCGAGCGGCCCGACACCACCGGCCTGCAGGGCGAAGCCCACGGCCCAGTAGGCCAGCATCGCGATGCCGTACACCATGAAGTTCATCGTCATGGTGTGCGCGGCGTTCTTCGCGCGCGTGAAGCCGGTCTCGACGAGCGCGAAGCCGGCTTGCATGAACATCACGAGAAACCCGGCGACCAGTGTCCAGACGAAGTTGATGGCAACGGTGTTGGCGTCCATGTCCCCCTCGGGTGGTTCGTGGTGTCAGTAGATTCGTGCATAATATGCACATTTTTGCTTACACTCTGCAATAGGTCACGCACGATAGCTGTAGAGTGAATGTTCTCTCGTGCATGTTATGCACAAAATGGGCCACGGCATACCGACAGGCGGGAGCGGTGGGAGGTGGGAGGTGGGAGGTGGGAGGTGGGAGGGCGGCGGGGGAACGACGGGGTCAGTACTGGGCCAAGTAGCGCTCGACCTCCCATTCGCTCACGCGGCCGATGTACTCCTGCCATTCCTCACGCTTGGCTTCGACGAACCGCTCGTAGATGTGTGGCCCCAGGGCGTCACGGATCACGTCATCCTTGTCGAGCATATCCAACGCCTCGTGGAGGTCGCGCGGCAGCTCATCGATCCGATACTTGCGCCGCTCGCGGAAGCTCATCTCGAAGATGTTCTTGTCCACCGGATCCGGGGGGGTGAGCTTGCGCTCGACGCCGTCCAGCCCGGCCGCGAGCTGTACCGCGAGGGCCAGGTAGGGGTTCGCCGATGGATCGGGCATCCGCAGCTCGCAGCGGGTGCCGATGCCGCGGCGGTCCGGGATGCGCACGAGCGGGGACCGGTTGCGCATCGACCACGCCACGTTCGTGGGGGCCTCGAAACCCGGAACCAGCCGCTTGTAGCTGTTCACCAGCGGATTCGTGACCGCGCAGAAGCCGCGGGCGTGCGTCAGCAGTCCGGCGATGTACTGCAGCGCCACCGGCGAGAGCTCCCATTTCGCCTTGGGATCGTGGAACGCGTTCGCCGCTTTCCGGAACAACGACTGGTGGGTGTGCATCCCGGAGCCGTTCTGGCCGAAGATCGGTTTGGGCATGAACGTCGCCAGGAAGCCGTGGCGGTACGCGATGTTCCGGACGACGAACCGAAACGTGGCGAGATTATCGGCCGTCGCGAGCGCCTCGGCGTAGCGAAAGTCGATTTCGTGCTGCCCCGGCGCCACTTCGTGATGGCCCGCCTCGACCTCGAACCCCATGGCAACCAGATCCTTCACGATCAGCCGGCGAATCTCCTCGGCACGATCGACCGGTGTCTGGTCGAAGTAGCCGCCGCGATCGTGGGTTACCGTGGTCGGATCACCTTCCGCATTCAGTTGAAAGATGAAGAATTCCGCCTCGACCCCGGCCATCATCTCGTAGCCGAGAGCCTTGGCTTTGGCGATCTGCCGCTGCAACGCCTGCCGCGTGCAGCCGGCGAACGCCGAGCCATCGGGATTGTAGATGTCGCAGATCACGCGGGCGACTTTGCCGGCCGCATCCCCGCTGGGGAGCACCCGGAACGTGTCCAGGTCGGGCCGCAGCATCATGTCTGATTCCTCGATCCGCACGAAGCCTTCGATCGAAGAGCCGTCGAACATGATGTCGCCCTCGAGCGCCTTTTCGAACTGGCTCTGGGGCACCTCGACATTTTTGTTGACACCGAGGATGTCTGTAAACTGCAACCGGAGCGAGGATACGTCTTGCTTTTTGGCTGCTTCGAGGATTTCGCGTTTGGTTGGCATGGTGTTTCTAGGGGCGGTAAAAGGGCGGTAGGGGGCGGTAGGTGTGTTGCCCCCTACCGCCCCCTACCGCCCCCCCTACCGCCGCTTTAGATCACGCGTCGTAGTACAGGAAGAATTCGTACGGATGCGGCCTCAGTGCCACGGCGTCCACATCCTTGACCTTCTTCATCGCGAGCCAGGTATCGATGAGGTCCTGGGTAAAGACACCGCCGTCGAGCAAGAACGCGTGGTCGGCTTGCAGTGCGGCCAGCGATTCCTGCAGGCTACCCGGTGTGTTCTTCACGTGCTTCCGCTCCTCTGGCTCGAGCTCGTAGAGATCCACGTCCATCGGCTTGGGCGGCTCGATCTTGTTCTTGATGCCGTCGAGGCCGGCCATCAGCAGCGCCGCGAAGGTGAGGTACGGGTTCGCGGACGGATCGGGCGCCCGGAACTCGAGCCGCTTGGCCTTCGGCGACGTCGAGTACATCGGGATGCGGCAGATCGCCGACCGGTTGCGCTGCGAGTAGATCAGGTTGATCGGCGCCTCATAGCCCGGCACGAGTCGCCGGTAGCTGTTCGTCGTGGGAGCCGCAAAGGCGAGGAGCGCGGCCGCGTGCTTGATCAGCCCGCCAATGTACCAACGCGCCGATTCAGAGATCAGGGCGTACCCGTTCTTGTCGAAGAACAGATTGTTCGTGCCGTTCCACAGGCTCATGTGCACATGCATCCCCGAGCCGTTGTCGCCGAACATCGGCTTCGGCATGAACGTCGCCGTATAGCCATTCTGCGCGCACACGTTCTTGACGATGTACTTGTACATCATGATTTGATCGGCCATGCGGGTCAGCGTACTGTAGCGCATGTCGATCTCGGTCTGGCCCGCCGTCCCCACTTCATGGTGATGGACTTCCACCTCGATGCCCGCCGCAATCATCGCCAGCGTGATCTTGGAACGCAGGTCCTGCAGCCGGTCGGTCGGCGGCACTGGGAAGTAGCCCTCCTTGTGGCGCGGCCGGTGGCCAAGGTTGGCCACGCCGTTCGCGCCGGAGTTCCAGATGCCTTCCTCCGAATCGATGTGGTAGTAACCCTCGTGCGCGTTCTGGTCGAAACGCACCGAGTTGAAGATGTAAAACTCCGCCTCGGGCCCGAAGTACGCCGTCGTCGCGACACCACTTTTCTTCAGAAACGCTTCAGCCTTCCGTGCGACATACCGCGGATCACGGGAGTAGGGCTCGCGTGTGATCGGATCCACGATGTCGCAGGTGAGTGAGAGCGTCGGCACCTGTAGGCAGGGATCGACGAACGCGCTGGCCGGATCCGGCAACAGCAGCATGTCGCTCTCGTTGATCGCCTGAAAGCCCCGGATCGACGAGCCGTCGAATCCCAGGCCGTCCTTAAACGTGTCTTCCTCGAGCTCTTTCAAGGGAATCGAGAAATGCTGCCAGGTGCCGGGCAGATCGGTGAATCGCACGTCCACGATCTGCACTCCTGCTTCCTTGGCGCGGCGGATCACATCCGCCGGGGACGTCCCGGTGGACGCTTTTGCACCGGTCCCGACGGACGGTTCCAGCGTTGCTGTCATTGAGTGGGGTCTCCTTCCCGAGTCGGTGAATCACTTCGCAAGCGGCGGGCCATACGGGAAAGTAGAGGGGGTTCAGGGGGGTGTCAAGAAACCGATGCACGAACTGCAAAAAAAATCGGCTGACGGACTGTTTATAGTGTTGAAATGTGCAGACTGTATGCACAAATGTGCAGCAAGTGCGCTACAAAGCCTCCACGAAATGTAATAGCTCGACGGCCGAAAACTCCCCGAACCGCTCCTGAATATCCTTCTCCTGCCACTCGAGGAAGATCCATCCCGTCACCTTGTGTAACTGCCCGCTCACGAAGTGGATCCTGCCGCGCACGGCGCCGAGTGCGGTATCGGGCTGGCCCTCCAGATAGACATCCCAGCGTTGCTCGCCGCGCTTCAGCTCCCCCATGTGCTTGCCGTATTCAGTGCCCGCCATGGGCCCGATTCTACCGGCTTTCACGCGGCCCGCCAGCCCGCCAGTCCGGTCGCCCGCGTTACATTCCCCACGCGATGACATGTCACGCATGCGGAGCACCGCTCTCCTCGAGCGCACGCTTCTGCCACAAGTGCGGCGCCGCCGTCGCCACGCGGGGCGCGACCGGCTGGCGCGCGGGTTTCCCCTGGGCGCTGGCAGGTGCTGCGGTGGGGGCGCTCGTAGCGGTTGTTGCGATGCGAGCCGGGGGAGCACGGAGCACGGAGCAATTCAGCGAGGCTCCGCCGACTGCTCCCGGCTCCGTGCTCCGTGCTCCGGATATCAGCCAAATGACTCCCGACGAGCGGGCGAATCGCCTGTTCAATCGCGTCATGATACTGGCGGAAGCCGGCAAGGATGACAGCGTCCAGTTCTTTCTCCCGATGGCGTTGGGTGCCTACGCTCAGCTCCCCAGCCTGGACGCGGATGGACGCTACCACGTCGGCTTGCTCGAGCTCGCGGGGGGCGACCCCCGAGCCGCTCTGGCTCAGGCCGACACGATTCACCAATCGATCCCCACGCATCTCTTCATCTATGTGTTGCGCGCCCACGCCTATCAGTCACTGCGCAACGTTCAGGAAGAACGCCGCGCGTACGCGGACTTTCTCCGCAACGAAGCCGCCGAGCTGGCCCGCAAGCGGCCGGAATACGGTCAAGACGCCCACCTCGACGCTCTGAACAGCTTCCACGACGAGGCCGAGCGTCAGGGGGGGGGCCGGAGCGGCCGGACCTCGTGACCGCCACTGTGTCTCGCACGATCCACGTCGCTCACAGTCCGGACGCCGACGACGCGTTCATGTTTTGGGCGATGGCCGCGGGGAAGATCGACACCGACGGCCGCCGCTACGTCCACGAGCTCGGCGACATCGAGAGCCTGAACCGGCGCGCGCTCGCCGGTGAGTTGGAGGTCACCGCGGTCTCGCTGCACGCCTACGCCTATCTCGCGGACCGTTATGCGCTACTCGCCCACGGCGCCAGCATCGGTGATCGCTACGGCCCGCGCATTGTGGCTCGCGACGAGCCGCCTGAGAACCCGCGCCAGGCACTCGCCGGACGCCTCGTCGCCGTGCCGGGCGAGCTGACGACCGCGTTTCTCACGCTGCGCCTCTATCAACCCGCGGCCCGCCACGTCGTCGTGGCATTCGATCAAATCGAAGCGTTCGTCGCGGCCGGCAAAGCTGATGCGGGCCTGCTGATTCACGAGGGCCAGCTGACGTTCGCCGATCGCGGCCTGCACCTCTGGGCGGACATGGGCGAGTGGTGGTATCAGGAAACTCAGCTTCCGCTACCGCTCGGCGGCAACGTGGTCCGGCGCGATCTTGGCGACGAGCTGATGCGGGCTATTGCTCGCGACTTGAAGGGGAGCATCCAATACGGTTTGGCGCACCGCGCCGAGGCCCTGAAACACGCGCAGGGGTTCAGCCGCGGGCTCGATGCAGACCGCACCGATCGCTTCGTCGGGATGTACGTGAACGCCTACACAGTCGACTACGGCGTGCTCGGGCGGCGCGCCGTCCACGAATTGCTGACACGAGCGCAAGCGGCCCGCCTCATACCGGCCGCGGTAGACCTAGCGTTCGTTGCAGCCGATTCCTAGTTTGGCCGTGGCTCCTCAAGGAGAATCGGCTTGACCGCTCACCCGGGAATCGTCACCGTCCTCGTGGTCGATGACGAAGAGCCGATCCGGAACGCGCTGCGGAAGTTCCTGAAGCAGCAGCAGTTCGAGGTGTACACGGCGGGCTCGGCCGAGGAGGCGCTGCAACAGCTGCGCCTCCATAAGGTCGCCTTGATGCTGTCCGATATCCGCATGCCCGGCACCAGTGGTGTGGACCTCGTGCCGCAGGCGCTGGAGATCGAGCCCGATCTCGCGATTCTGATGCTCACCGCCGTCAACGACGCGACCAGCGCGGCCCTGTGCATGCAGCGTGGTGCGCTGGATTATCTCACCAAGCCGATCGAGCTCGCAGACCTGGGCCGGGCCGTGCAGCGCGCACTCAAGCGCCGCGAGATGCAGCTCGAGAACCGGCACTTGAACCAGTGGCTCAAGGAAGAGGTCACGACCCGCACCGCCGAGCTGCAGCGCGAACGACACCGGCTGGAGCGGGTCTCGACCGCGACGCTCGAAGTACTCGTCAACGCCCTCGAGGCAAAGGACCCGTACCTGCGGGGTCATTCGGCACGAGTGGCGGACCTGTCTGCCAATATCGCGACCGAAACGGGTCTCTCCGAAGAAGACGTCGAGCGCATCCGGGTGGCGGGACGACTCCACGACCTTGGCAAGATTGGCACGCGAGACGCGGTCGTTAATAAGGAAGGACCGCTCAGCGCCGACGAGTTCGAACACGTGAAGCAGCACGTCATCATCGGCGCCCAGATTCTCGCACCGCTCGTGCACCTCGGCGACATCGTGGCGATGGTCAAGAGTCACCACGAGCGCTTTGATGGGAGCGGGTACCCTGATGGATTGCGCGGTGAGGAAGTGCCGTTGGGCGGGAGGATCATCGCCGTGGCTGAGGTCTACGATGCGCTCACGACGGCGCGGCCCTACCAAGAGAAGATGACGCCTGAGCAAGCGGTCGAGCGGATGGCTGATCTATCGGGTACGGTGCTCGATCCGCGAGTCTTCGAAGCGTTGGTTCGCCTCGTCGGACGCCGGCAGACGCTCGTCTTTCTCGACGAGGACGCGGGACCGGCACTCTAGAAAGACCAAACCCCGGGGCGAAAAGCTCCCCGGGGTTGGCGGTCGGGTGAAGTGGCCGTCACACTTCAGCCGCGACCCTTGCGTGTTTCATACGATTAGATGCTGAGATCGGTTACAGGGTTGCATCTACCAGTGCTTCACCCTTCCAACTCGCGACATCGTGATTGTTTCGGCTTGAGACCCTCGGCGCAGAACGACCGTCGTGTTCGACACGCCCCATCCCATCCCCGTGGGCCCGAAGATCACGACGGGATTCGAGGTTTCGAGTGTGACGCCACGACTCGATGGACCCGGGATCCGCCACCAGGGATCCCATCCGTGCGCGCCGAAGCGATCGATCCGCAAACTGTCGGGGCCGATCGTTATCCGGGCGCGGGTCGATTGCAGGACGGCGCCGTTCCGTCCGACCGCGAGGGCGGTGGTCAGATCGCGCACGGCGCGCTCGGTTTCGATCCAGTCCATGAGTCGGGCCGCTCGAGGAACCCAGAAGGCCAGCAACACGGCCGCGATCGCGACGACGACGACGAGTTCGAGGAGGGTAAACCCCTTGGTCATTCGCTGTTTATACCGTGTCGGCGAAGCCCTGCGGCACCCGAAAAACCCGGCGAAAAGCCAGAAAACGCGCCATTTGCGGTCTAACGCGGCGGCACGGCGCGCGCTATGTTGGTGTGCGTGATGGTCTTGCCGTTCGGCATGTGAGGTGCAAATAGGTGTGCGCGTGAGTACTGAACTCCAGGCGCGTGGCGCCGGCCTGCCCCATGCCGTTTTCCTGCAACGGGTGGCGGATGAGCCCGCTACCTCCCCAGACGTCCGTCTGGGTCAGGGAGCATTTCTGACCCTGCGGTTTGTCGATTTGCTGGCACCCGATCGCGAGCCACCGACGCCGGACGTGTTCCGCTATCAATGGGCGGCCACCGAGCGCTATTGCGCCGAGCTCTCCGGCGAGGGCGAAGGAACCGAGGCGTCACATCTCAGCTGCATCGTACGCGCCGCGGGTGAGGCCCATCGCACGAACGAATTGAGTCTTCTCGGGCCGGCGCTGTTTGCCTACGCGCTCTACCTCGAGCAAGAGTCCCACTTCGACGAAGCTGAAGACGCGCTCCAGACGATGATCAACGTTGGCGGCGCACGCATGCAGCTGTCCGATGCCATCTCGGCCTGGATGCGGTTAGGTCGGGTACGACGCAAACTGACAGACTTCGATAGCGCGAGTGCCGCTTACGAGGAAGCTGGTCGAATCGCGGTGGCAGCAGGTGATCACCGATCTGTGCTCCTGAGCCGCATCGGTCGCTGCAACGTTCTCCACTACCGCGGCAACTTGGCAGAGGCCGAAATCGCGTGGCGGGCCGTGTTTGCCGACGCACGTGCGACCGCATTCCGGGATGTTCAGGCACAGGCCGAGCACGGACTGGGCAACACGCTCGATCGGCGCGGTCAAACCAAGCAAGGCATTCCTCATTTGTGGCGAGCCTACGAGCTCTATGAGGACGAATCCGCTCGACTGCGCGCCTTAAGCGACCTGGGTCTTTCGTTGCTGGCGATTGGTCATGTGGCCGATGCGGAACAAGCGCTCAGCGAAGTGGTCCGTCGTGAAACGGTCGCGGACAACCTCGCAAACGCGAAAATCGAGCTCATGAATTGCGCGTCGTTCAGACGTGACCGCGTTTCCTTCGAACGGTGGCGCGAACGCGCCCTGGATCATGGTGGCGAAGCCGCGCCCAACATCCGCACGGACTACCACCTGAAGGCGGGGATTGGTTTCGCTCGGTTTGAGAACTTCGGACGCGCTGGGCAGGAGCTGCGCCGCGCGCTCGAAATCGCGAGCACACACGACTTGAATGAATTCGTCTTTAGAATAGAGCGCCTGCTAACCGGGCTCCGGGAATGCGTCACCCCCGATGCCTTGGAGGGCGCGTTCCCAGAGCCCGGAGAAGTCACTGAAGCGGTCAGGGACGTGTCAGTCTCCCTAGCCGCGCTTGGTAGCTGAGCGTCAGTGACAGGTATTCGGATTGCTGTGATCGCACACGCCGGGGGTTGGAGCGGTCGCATCGGCACACGCCGCGGCGGTGAGCGCGAACGACACGAGGACCAAGGCTAGGGCGAAGCGGATGCGGCGGGACATGATGCCTCCATTGGCAAGTTGAGTGGGGAGTCGCGAAACACCAGCCAACTTGCGTGGAGGCGACCGTTTCGTTTAGGGCATTTTTGCGGCATCGTAGGGCGTTTTTGCGGCAATTAGGTAATTCTGCGGAGGACGTGTAGGGGAATGCTGGTACTCGCGGCTGTCTCGGATCTGCAATACCAGAGGCTGCGTGGCGCGGTGGCGTCGCGCTTCACCCTGGCTCGTGCCACGACGTGGGATGCCGCCCTCGAGACGATCCGCGGCCGGCCCGTGGAAATCGCAGTCGTCGACCCCATGCTCGGCGGAGCGAGGGGCCAGGAAGTCGAGCGGCTGCGCGTGTTGTTCCCATCGCTCCCGCTGATCCTCTACACGCCCGTGATGACTCCCGAGCTCGCCCCGGTGCTCCTGGCGATGGGCAAATGCGGCATCAGTCAGGTCGTGTTGAGTCCCACGGAAGACCATCCGCATCGCCTGCGCGATCTGCTGTCCGCCGAATCGATGCAGGCCGCATCGAATCGTCTCCTGGATCAGCTGACGACCGCCCTCGCCCCGCTGCCCCCGGAGCTGCGCTGGGTGCTGGAAGACGCGATGCGCAGCCCCGGCGCCGTGCAGACGATTCAGCAGGTCGCGGCGCGGGCGCGCGTGGACCGGGGAACGTGTGCCCGCTGGTTCGCGCGTGCCGGTCTGCCCAGCCCGCGCGACATCCTCGCGGCTGCGCGCGTGCTCTTCGCGCACCGCCTGCTCAAGGATCCCGGCTTCACGATCGAGGACGTCGCCAAACGGCTCGGATACGCCCAGGCGAAGACCTTGCAACAGCACGCGCGCAAGTACCTCGGCCTCACGGCCGGCGAAATGCGCCTGTCGCTCACCGCCGACGAGGCCACCGCACGCATCGTCCAGGGATTCCTGACGCCCGCGCGTCACAGCGCGGCCAGCGCCTCATGATGACGTCGCCCCCGCGCAAACCGGCTACCGTCCTGATCGTCGATGATGAGGCTGGGTTGCGCCGCGTGCTCGAACGGTTTCTCGAGCGCCACGGCTATCGCGTGCTGAGCGCCGGCACTGCTGAATCAGCGTACGAGATCCTCGCGAGCGAAGCGGCGGATGCGTTGCTGCTCGACATTCATTTGCCCACGATGTCGGGTCTGGCGCTCTACCTGGCGATCATCCACCGCTGGCCGGCGCTGGAAGGGCATATCGCCATCATGACCGGCGATGCCGAGGCGGAAGAAGTGCGCACCTGGCTCAACCATCACCGCTGCACGGTCATTCGGAAGCCGTTCAACCTCAAGCAGGTCGCGGATTGGGTTTCATCCACCCTGCAGCGCGACCGCTCGTCGGACGCGATGGACGCATGACGACTGTCGCTCACGCTGATCCGTTGCATGTGCTGCGGGAATATCGAAACCTGGCGCCGTGGAACCTGCGGGATCTTTCCGTCGTCGTCGGAGCCGTCCTCGACGCGTCGGCGGTAACCCCGATCAATGCGGCTGCGCGCGCGGCGCCGAGCGAGCGGACGATCCGCTTCTACGTGACGCGCGGCCTGGTGAGTCCGCCGGAGGGTCGCGGGACCGCGGCGACCTATTCGTACCGCCACTTCCTCCAGCTGTTGGCGATCAAGCTGCGGCAAATGGAAGGCGCCACGCTCGCCGCAATTACCAAGGACATGCAGGATTCGACTGGTGACATCCTGGAGCGGCGCTGCGCCCAGGTGCTCGGCCCGTCATTGCCGACGCCGGACCGCCTGCCGCTGAAAGGCGCCGAGGGAATGCCCCGCGGGCGCTCCGGGCGAGCCCTCACCGCGTGGCTGACGCGCGACGCCGAGAAGGAAACGAGCGGGCCCACGGTCTGGCACCGGATTCCCGTGACGCGCGGCGTAGAGCTGCATGTCGATGCCGATCACCCGCTCGCGCGGCTCGGCTCCGACGACCAGGGGTTGGCCGAGACCATCCGCCAGGCCATCGCGAAACTCCTGCCACACAGCTCGTAATGTGGTAGGGGCGCAGCATACTGCGCCCCTACAATCACATATCCCTAACGGGGGACTGAAATCATGTGGGTGCTGTTGGTACTCGTCGTAGTCATCGTGTTGTGGGTCATCGCCGCCTACAATGGCTTGATCTCACTCAAGAACCAAACGGCGAATGCCTTCAAGCAGATCGACGTGCAGCTCAAGCGCCGCCACGATCTGATTCCCAATCTCGTCAACGCGGTCAAAGGCGCGATGGACTTCGAGCGCTCGACGCTCGAAGCGGTGATTCAGGCGCGCAATCAGGCGGTCAAGGTGAACGCGTCGGGGCCCGAGGGCATCAAGCAGATCAGCCACGCGGAGAACGCCCTATCGGGCGCGCTGTCCCGGCTGCTGGTCACAGTGGAGCGCTATCCCCAGCTCAAGGCGACCGGCAACATCGGCCAGCTGCAGGAAGAGCTGACGTCCACGGAGAACCGGATCGCGTTCGCGCGCCAGCTCTATAACGACACCGCGACGCAGTACAACACGAAGCAGCAGCAATTCCCCACGACGTTGATGGCCGGCTTGGCGCACGCGGAGCAGACGGACCTGTGGGAGATCGAAGATCAGGCTGAACGCGCGGTACCGCAGGTTGACCTCTCCAGACGGTAATCTCTTTCAACAACAGGAAGCCAATCGCCGGCGCACGACGTGGCTGGTGATTGGCTTCGTCCTGTTTTTCGCCTGGCTGGGCTTCGGCGGCGACTATATCTGGGCGGTTTCGGGGGGAGGCCACCACACGTTCCCGTGGCTCGGCATTGTGCTCACCACCGTGGCGATCATCACGGCGTGGTACACGTACAAGACCGGGCCGGAGAAGGTGCTCTGGGCAACCGGCGCGATCGAGCTGACCGATCCGAAGACGGACGCCGAGCGCCAGGTGGCGAATGTGGTCGACGAGATGGCGATCGCCGCCGGCGTGCCCCGCCCCCGCATCTGGATCGTGTCGGACGACGATCCCAACGCCTTTGCGACCGGCACCGGTCCTGACAATGCGCATATCGCGGTCACCAACGGCTTGCTCCGGATCTGCACTCGCGATGAGCTCCAGGCTGTGATTGGCCATGAGCTGGGCCACGTCAAGAATCTCGACGTGCGCCTGATGACGACGCTGGCGGCGCTGGTCGGCGCGGTGCTGCTGGTGCGCGACGGAATGGGCCGGATGATGCGCGGAGGAGGCATCCCGTTCAAGGGCGGCTCGCGTCGTGGCAAGAGTGGCGGCCCGTTGCTCGCGGTGCTGCTCGCCCTCTGGATCATCTCCTGGATCATCGCGCCGCTCGTCACCCAGCTCCTCGTGCTCGCCGTGAGCCGGCGCCGCGAGTATCTGGCGGACGCGATGAGCGCGCAGTTCACGCGCAACCCGCTCGCGCTCGCCAGCGCGCTCGAGAAAATCGAATCCGCAGCAGCGCCGACTGCATCGATCAAACGCGGCTCGGCGCACCTGTGCATCGCCGATCCGCTGGGGCGGCGGCTCACGAACCGCGAAGGGTGGCTCGCCGACCGGTTCGCCACGCACCCGCCGATGAGCATGCGGATTTCCAAGCTCAAGGGAATGGGATACGCCCAGCTCAAAAAAGAAGGAGGAATGGCCGTGTGACGGGGTGGCTGAGTCGCCGCGCCCTTCGGACCATCCACGAGTTCCGCGCCCGCCTGGCGCGCTACAAGCTGCAGGAGCGGCGGCTCGCCCGCGCCGCGCTCGCCGACGATCCCGCGATTGCCGCCGCCGTGCAGGCGCACATGGCCGAGCATGGCCTCTCCGAGCAGATGGTGCAGCGGCAGGTCCGGAAATACCTCGACGAGATCATTCCGCATTTCAACGTGCTGTCGTACTACAAGATCGGGTACAATCTCGCGAAGATCGTCGTCAATCTCCTCTACAAGACCAGCGTCGATTATCAGGACGAGCGCGCGCTCGAGCAAATCCCCAAGCGCGACGTCGTCGTCTACTTGATGAACCACCGGTCCAATGCGGACTACGTCGTGGTCGCGTACGTGCTCGCCCGCGGCGTGCACGTGAGCTACGCGGTCGGCGAGTGGGCGCGTGCGTGGCCGCTCGAGTACGTCTTCAAGTCGTTCGGCGCCTACTTCATTCGGCGACGCTTCCGCGAGCCGCTCTATCACACGGTGCTGGAGCGCTACGTCCAACTGATCACCCGCAACGGCGTCACGCAGGGGATCTTCCCCGAAGGCGGCCTGTCGCGTGACGGCAAGCTGCGCCCCCCGAAACTGGGGCTGCTCGATTACATCTGCCGGACGCTGACTGACTCGAAATTCGACCGGGACATCTGGTTCGTGCCGGTCGCCCTGAACTACGACCGCGTGCTGGAAGACCGTTCGCTGATTCGCGAGCTCATTCACGAGGGCGACCGTCCCGGCCGGCTCGCCCAGCTCGGCACCGTAGTGTCCTACCTCGTCAGCAACACGGTCAGGCTGTTCACCGGCCGCCTGAAACGCTACGGGCGCGTCGCGGTGAATTTCGGCACACCGCTCTCGCTGCGCGCCTGGCTCAAAACGGCGCCGCCCAACGTCTTGTCGCTCCCCAAGGAGGCGCGCCTTGCCGAGCTGGAGCGCCTGGCGCGCGAGATGCTGGCGCGCATCGGCGCGATCATTCCGGTCACGCCGGTCCCACTGGCGGCGGCCGCGCTGCTCTCGTTCGGGCAGACGGTCGTACAGAAAGACGCGCTGCTCGAGCGCATGGATCAGCTGCGCGATCGCCTCAAAGACGTGAACGGGAAGGTCGTGCGGGGCGGTTCGCGGATCGCGGAGGTCTGGGATCGCGCCTGGCGCATGTTGCGAATGCGCCGCCTGGTCGTCGCAGATGGCGACACGCTGGTGGTATTGCCGCGCGGCCGTCCGCTGCTCGAGTATTATGCCAACTCGATCGCGCACCTCATTCCCATTCGCGGACCTCGGGTGCCGTTTCACAAGGCCCACGAAGTGGACGCCAACCTCCCGAGACTCATCCCATGATGCTGTTGCTCGCCGTCCTGACGCTCCAGCAGGCAGATCTGGTCGTGACGAACGCCCGGATCTACACCTCCGATGTGAATCGCCCGGTCGCGGAGGCCCTCGCCGTGCGCAGCGGGCGGATCGCGTTCGTGGGGAGTAACCGCGGCGCGCTGGCCCTCGCGGGACCGCGCACGGAACGCCTCGATCTCACCGGGAAGACGGTGATCACCGGGATGGTCGATGCACATGCCCATTTGCTCGGGTTGGGCCAGGCGCTGCGCACCGTTGACCTCGTCGGGACGCGATCCTACGACGAGGTGATCGCGCGCGTGGTGGAGCGCGCGAAGACGGCGAGAGCCGGCGAGTGGATTCGCGGGCGTGGTTGGGACCAGAACGACTGGGCCGACACCCGGTTTCCGACACATGGCGCACTGTCACGCGCAATCCCCAATAATCCCGTCTATCTCACCCGCGTCGATGGGCATGCCGCACTGGTGAACGCGAAGGCGCTCGAGCTGGCCCAGGTGACCGCCGCGACGCCCGACCCGACCGGTGGCCGATTCATCCGTGACTCCGCCAACAACCCGACGGGCGTGTTGGTCGACAACGCACAGGGCATCGTCGGCCGAGTCATTCCGGCGCCTTCCCAGGCGGAGCTCAGAGAGCAGACGCTGGCGGCGATTGCGGAGGCGAATCGCTGGGGACTGACGGGCATCCACGACGCCGGCGTCGCCCCGGAGGGAATCGCGGTCTACGAGGAGCTCGCGAAAGAGGGCCGCTACAACCTGCGGAACTACGTCATGGTTCGCTCGACCGACTCGGTCCTGGACGCATTCATGCGGCGCGGCCCCCAGAAGGCGCTGTACGAGGGGCGTCTGTGGATTCGCGCGATCAAGCTGGTGGCCGATGGCGCCTTAGGGAGTCGCGGTGCTGCGCTGCTCGAGCCGTACAACGACGATCCGGGGAATACCGGCCTGATCACGACACCGCCGGAGCGGATCAGGAGCGTGGCGGTGCGCGCGCTCAAGGCAGGGTTTCAGGTGAACGTCCACGCCATCGGCGATCGCGCCAATCGCATCGTGCTGGATCAGTTCGAGGCCGCGCTGCGCGAGGTCCCGACTGCGGACCACCGCTTCCGAGTCGAGCATGCGCAGATCCTCAGTTATCAGGACATCCCGCGCTTCGCCGAGCTCGACGTGATCCCCTCGATGCAGGGCAGCCACCAAACGAGCGACATGTATTGGGCGCCCAATCGCCTGGGCCCCGCGCGCCTCGGTGGCGCCTACGCGTGGCGGTCACTGCTCAATACCGGCGTCGTGATCCCGAATGGTTCCGATTTCCCAGTCGAAGCGGTGAACCCCCTCATCTCCTTCCATTCGTTCTTCACCCGGCAGGACGCCGACAACTTCCCGCCCGGCGGCTGGATGCCCGAGCAGCGCACCACGCGTCAGGAAGCACTGCTGTCAATCACGTTGTGGCCGGCGTACGCCGGATTCATGGAGAACGAGAGCGGCAGCGTGACGATCGGGAAGTACGCAGACTTTGTCGTGCTGGATCGTGATATCATGACCGTCGCCCCGGAGGAGGTCCTGGGGACACGGGTGCTGATGACGGTGCTGGGCGGGAGGACCGTCTACCGCGGCAACCCGAACTAGAATTCCAGCCGGAAAGTCAGTGTGGGCACCGGAGGGAGAAAGATCTGCGGCTGATAGATCACACGCTCGACTCCGGTCTTCGGGTCGAAATCCACGTCGGGCACTCCCGGAGCAATCGGCATGAACGCGACATTGAGCACTGAGATTCCCAGTCGGCCGACCGAACGGCCAGGCCCGCCGATTTCCTTCTCGAAACCGACGTCCACGTGGCCCGTCCAGCCCCCGCGTGCCGAGTTCTCGGGACCCATGATCAAACGCGTGTTTCCGAAGAATCCTCCACGGCGCAGCGTCCCGTCGGCACCCATCGAACCCACCGTAATCGTGCCCAGCGCGGGCGTAATCGGATCGCCGCTGCCGATTTCGCCGACGAAGTGGAAACGCCAGCCGCGGCCTGCCAATAGGCTGTAGAACACTCGCGCTTGGTGCCGCCGGTCGTACCGCCACGGTATTTCGGTGGCGTTGGTGCTATCCCAGGTGCGTCGCGACCAGCTGAGTACATAGCCTAGCCCGATATTGGCGCGAGTCCCCGGTCTTCTCAGCTCGGCGTCGATGCCTGCGACACGGCCCCGGCCAAAGCGAAAGAACGCACTGTCGGAAGCCTGGAGGAGCGATCCCCGTACCTCGCCGACGCCCCGCAGCCGGCTGGCAAAGGCGCTCATTCGTAGAGACACGCTCGCGGTCGTCCGTTTCAGCTCGACGATTCCGTGATCGGCGACCGAGAGCGGAGTTCCGTCCTGGCCGGCAGGCCGCCACAGGTCGTAGATGCTGAGGATTTCCTCGACGCCCGGCACTGCTTCGTTGATGACGTGATACAGCCGCGCGGTTCGCCCGAGCGCGAACCCCAGCGACCACTCGTGGCCCAGGTCCAGGCCCAGATGGAGGCGCGGCTGCCACGCGTGGATTCCCCGCGCGGCGTCGAGCCGGACACCGCCGCGCGCCGTGAACCGTCCGGTGTGACGCTCGACGCTCGCGGTGGCGGCGGCAAATGTGCTGGCTGCGTCGACGCTGGGCGCGGATTGGGGACCCCCGCGAATGTCGTTGGTCATGTGGCGGCGCCGCAGCTCGAGAGAGAGACCGGCCGCCGTCTGTGCCGCCGTCCACTGGAAGCACGCGCCCACGGCGCTGGTGGTAAATCGATTCCGCACATCGGTGTCTACGCCACGGATTGGCAGCTGCACGACGTCCTCACGAAAGCCGCTGAGCTCGCCCCACAACTCGACGCGGCCCGAGCGCCCGATCGGGAGCGGGGCCCGGGCGCCGATCAGCGCGTTGGACCAGCCCACGCCCTGGCCGCTACTCCGTTGGTGCACGCCGTCGTTGCTCCAGAATGTGGTCAGATGAATCGGACCCCATGGCGCCGCGATCGCGAACCGCCCGTACACATCGTTGAAGTGATACGGGACCTCGTGCAGGGGGCCGCCGACGTGCTCGAGAAAACCATGGCGCCAAGCGAGGAACCAGCGGTGTGAGTTCGCCGGGCCACCAAGCCATGCGGCAACGCTCACGAAACTGGCTTGAGCCCCGCCCTGTATCTCCGACCCGCCCTCCCGCAGCGGCGCATCGATCACGGCCGACGTGGCATCGCCATACTCGAGATCGAACGGGGCCGCTGCGAGCTTCGCTCCTTGCACTGCTTGCGGCATCAGCGCACTGAAGATGCGCCCAATGTGGAAGGGATTGATCACCGTAAAGCCGTCGAGCCGGTAGCTGACCGCTCCCGGGTCCATACCGCGCACAAGCGGCTGCGCGGAAAGCGGGGTCGAGTACGCGACCGCCGGCGAAAGCGCGAGACCGCGGAACACGTCGGACTCGACGGCGCCCGGGACCGTCGCAATAGCCTCGCGCGGGAGCGACCAGGTCGCGCCTTGCGCAGCGTCATCCGACCGGCGGAACGGCTCCGCTTGCACGGTCACGCCTGGGAGTGCCACGGCCGTACTCTGCAGATGAAAGACGACCGCTGCCGCCGCGGAATCGCTGACCACCGCGGTGTCTGGCGCGCGCCCGATAAAATGCGCGATGAGCGTGTCGGGTACGACCCGGAGCCACAGCACGAACCGCCCGTGCCGATCGGTCGCGGCGCCGCGCCGGGAGCGCAGCGCGTAGATCTCCGCGCCGGCGAGAGGCTGCTCGTTCTCGGCGGCGAGCACCTGCCCACGGATCGGCAACTGCGCGGCGAGCGGCGCTCGCCAGAGGCCGAGAAGCGCGAGCAATACCGCCGCGCTTCTCATTGCACTCTCACGACGACGTGATCGCTCGTCGCCGCTCCGAAAAACCCCGCTCCTCCGGTGATATTGCCACGCAGCTGGCCGAAGGGCTGCAGATCACCCTGAAAGCCGCCGGGGTCGGCGGCGCGGGCGGTGATGGAATCGACGGCAAGCACCCAGACCACGACGCGTGGAGACGAGGGATAGATCGTAACCTGGGCCGCGGTGTCGTTCATGACCCACTGGAGCGGCCCGAAACCAAAGCTCGCGCTGTCGGAAATCGCGGCCACTCGGACCCAACGGTTCGGGCCCGTCCATGCGACGCTGAGCTCTGAGTTGGGAGCGGCAGAGACGGTATCCAGGGCCGGATCCACAATCGTGATAGCGCGCGGCACAACCGCCGTAGCCTGGACGCTGTGGCCGCCGGCTTCGATCAACAGGTCGTAGCGCTCTCCCGGTATTGGTGTGAACGTCGCGACGAATCGCGCGGGATTCGAGGTGTCTGCTGAAAAGGAAAAGACATTGCGGGCCTGGTCGCGGATCTCTACGCGGGATGGCGGGGGCACGAGCGGCCGCTGGTCTCCACCGATTGGCTCGCCCGCGGGTATGCTGCGCTCGATCCAGACCTCTTGCTCCCCGAGCTGTGCGTTCAAGATGCCTTGCACCACGATCTGCTCTTCACCCGGCGGGCCCTTGACCTCCCGCAATCCGCAGGCGGCCAGGCCGAAGAGCGCCGCGATGAGGGCTGTGCGCATGATGTCGGTGTTACACGTCGCGACGCCGCATGGCCACGAGGGAGGGGGGGAAACACGAAGCCCCCGGGACGGCTCACTAGGCGCGCCCGGGGGCTCCGACACATTGGCTACCCGGAGTCGAGGGCTTGCGCCCTTCGTTCTTCTCTCCACCGCCACCTGTGGACTGTTTCGTCCTCGGTAGGGCAAGCAGAGGCTCCGGCTTCCATCCCCAAGCAACCCCGTCGGGTCGCTCGGTTCACCAATGTGGGTGCTACGGGTCAGATCGGGTCGCGGACCGACCTTCCGCACTGCACGTCGAGGCACCATTTCGACGTGGCTAGGGCAACGCGACTGGCCCCAGCTGTCCGACCCGGCGAGTTGACTCCCGGATCAACGAGCGCCTGAGCCCTTGGTTGCATCGGCGCCCTCCCCGGAATTTCCGTTCGGACTCGAGTTAAAGGCGTTGTTGAGACGCCAGGTCCCAACCCTTCCCT